>NZ_JBIRZZ010000002.1:0-151131 GCF_044391385.1 Streptomyces sp. NPDC018693
GGCGTTGACTTTTGGCACGCTGTTGAGTTCTCAAGGAACGGACGCTTCCTTCGTACTCACCCTCTCGGGCTTTCCTCCGGGCGCTTCCCTTCGGTCTTGCGTTTCCGACTCTATCAGATCCTTTTCCGATCCGATTTCCTCGGTGCTTTCCGGGCTTCCGCTTTGTTTTCGCGGTTTCCCTTCCGGCGGTTCCGACTCTATCAGATCCTCTCGGCGTCTGATTCCCAGTCAGGGGGGTTTGCCTTCCCGGCTGTTGGGCCGTTCCGACGTCTCAAACCTTAGCGGATCCGCCCCGGCAAGTCCTAATCGGGCTGCCGGACCCGGTTGAATTGAATTCGGGCATGCCGAAATCAATCCCATCGGGAGATCCTGCTGGTGTTTTGAGGTGCCGCTCAGGCGGCGGAGTTGCTGCCGGAGAACCGTTACGGCTCCGCGGCAACCCGAAGAACTCTACGGATCAGGGAGAGGCGTGTCAAGCCTCGCCTGTCAAGATCTTTAATCCAGGTCGCTGAGGCGTCCGCCGGCGTCCGGCTGGGCGTGCTCCACCCGGCGCAGGAGCCTGGTGAGGACCTCACCGAGGGTGGTGCGCTCGTCCGGGGAGAGGTCCTGGAGGAGGTCCTCCTCGAAGACCGAGGCGAGGCGCATGGCCTCCAGCCACTTCTCGCGGCCCTCGGGGGTCAGCTCGACGATGACGCGAACGCGGTTGGTCTCGTCGCGTTCCCGGGTCACCAGTCCCTCCGCGACCATCCGGTCGATCCGGTGGGTCATCGCGGCCGGTGTGAGGCCGAGGCGCTTGGCGAGGTCGCTGGGGCCCATGCGGTAGGGGGCGCCGGACAGCACGAGGGCCTTGAGGACCTCCCAGTCGGCGCTGCTGATGCCGAGGGCGGCGGTCTGGCGGCCGTAGGCGACGTTCATACGGCGGTTGAGGCGGGACAGGGCCGAGACGATCTTCTCGACCTGGGGGTCCAGGTCCCGGAATTCGCGCTGGTAGGCGGCGATCTGCTCTTCGAGTGTCGGTTCGCTGCCGATGCCGATGCCGTCGGGGGTGTCGCCCATGGGCGCCAGTATCGCATGGGGTCGTTGGCGTTGAAGTCCTTCAGTGTGTACAGTTTAGCTTCGAAATTTAGCTTTGAAGTCTTCGGTCCTAAGGTCTTGGCGCCGGGGCTTCCCAGACCTGAGAGAGGTGAACGTGACCAGGGCAAGGGGCGCAGCGATGCGCCGGATACACGTGGGCAACGCACTCAGCGCGTTCGGGCTCGGCTTCACCGTCCCCTACCTGTACGTCTATGTGGCGCAGGTGCGGGGCCTGGGTGCCGTGACGGCGGGGCTGGTCCTCGCCGTGTTCGCTGTGGCCGCGCTGATCGTGCTGCCGTTCGCCGGTCGGGCGATCGTGCGGCGCGGCCCGCTTCTGGTGCTGCTCGCCGCCCTGGTCACCGCCGCGCTGGGTGCGCTGAGCCTGGGGCTGGCCGGCAACGCCACCGCCGTACTGGCCGCCGCGGTCGCGCTGGGCGCCGGGCAGGCCGTGATGCAGCCGGCGCTCGCGACGCTGATCGTGGAGTGCTCGTCGTCGGAGACGCGGTCGCGGGCGTTCGCGATGCAGTTCTTCCTGCAGAACCTCGGACTCGGGATCGGTGGGCTCATCGGTGGGCATCTGGTGGACACCAGCCGGGTGTCGTCCTTCACGCTGCTCTTCGCGATCGAGGCGGCGATGTTCCTGCTGCTGGTCTTGGTGATGGCGACGGTGCGGATGCCGCGCGCGCCGCGGGTCGGGGACGCGCCGCGGTCGGCGAAGGGGAGCTGGAGGCAGTTGCTCGGCAATCGGGCCATGGTGCAGCTGTGTGTGCTGGGTTTCGTGCTGTTCTTCGCCTGCTACGGGCAGTTCGAGTCGGGGCTGAGTGCGTACGGGGTCGAGGCCGCCGGGATCTCGACGTCGGCGCTGGGGACGGCACTGGCCGCCAACACCGCGGTGATCGTCGTGGCGCAGTTCCTGGTGCTGAGGTTCGTCGAGCGGCGCAGGCGGTCGCGGGTGATCGCCGCGGTCGGGCTGATCTGGGCCGTGGCGTGGGCCGTGGCCGGGTACGCGGGGCTGGGGCAGGGCAGCCAGGCGATGGCGACGGCCGCGTTCGTGTCGACGTACGCGCTGTTCGGGCTGGGCGAGGCGATGCTGTCGCCGACCGTCGCGCCGTTGGTGGCCGATCTGGCGCCGGAGGGGCTGGCGGGGCAGTACAACTCGGCCTTCGCCCTGGTGAAGCAGTTGGCGCTGGCGGTGGGGCCGGCGGTGGGCGGGCCGATGGGGGCCTCGCTGCACGTGCCGTACATCGTCACGTTTGTGCTGTTCTCGCTCGGCATCACGGTGCTGGCGCTGCGGATGGGGCGGCAGCTGACCGCCGTACAGGATCATCCGTGGCGGGCCCGGCAGCGGGTCGTCGCGCGGGGTGGTGCGGTGGTGGAGCCGGTGGCCGCGACGTCCTGACGGTGATCAGCGGGTCGCTGTCGCGAGGAGGGCCGTGAAGGGGATGCCTGCTGTGCCGTCGGGTTCGCGGTAGTCGGCCAGGCGGTCGTTGAGGGCGTTGGCGGCGCGGGTCAGGGTGTCGGGGCCGGCCGTGGTGATCGACTGGGTCCAGGGCACCGAGGTCATCTGGCCGGGGATCCACTCGGTGAGCGGGGGTGTGCGGACCTCGCGGGTGATCTGGCGGACGGTGATGTCGTCGAGTCCGGCTCGGGTGAGGGCCTGGGTGAGGCGGTCGGTGTCGCAGGAGAAGGCGGCGGTGAAGGTTTCCGTGTCCTGCGGGCTGCCGTACTCCTTGATCACTTCGTGCTGGGCGGCGAAGTACGGGGAGCGGTCCGGGGCGGCCCAGACGGTGAGTGCGAGTCGGCCCCCCGGGCGCAGGACGCGGGCGGTCTCGGCGACGGCGGCGTCCAGGTCGGGGAAGAACTGGGCGCCCTGGTTGCAGATCACGGCGTCGAAGGACGCGTCCTCGTAGGGGAGGGCGTCGGCGGGCGCCTGGGTGAACTCGATGTCGGGGTAGAGGCGGGGTGCCCTGGCCGCGGCCAGCTTGAGCATGGCCTCGTTGATGTCGGCGGCCGCGACATGGCCGGTCGGCCCGGCCAGGGCGGCCGCCGCGCGGGCGACGAAGCCGGTGCCGCAGGCCAGGTCGAGGACATGGGTGCCCGGGGACAGGTCGACGGCGTCGAGCGCGGTGTCGATGAAGGGTTTCATCATCGGCGCGATGTACTGCTCGTAGCGTTCGGGAGCGTTGCCCTGGAGCTGGAAGCCGCTGTTGTGCTGCATGGGATTGCTCCTAGCACTCATCCCGGGGTCCGCCTAGGTGGCGCGTGGGAGTGCGAACTCGCACCACACCGCTTTTCCGCCACCCGGGGTGCGCCGTGCGCCCCAGTGGGCGGCGATGGTCGCGACGATGGCGATGCCCCGGCCCGATTCGTCGCCGGGCTCCGCCTGACGTCGCCTCGGGAGGTGGTCGTCACCGTCGGTGACCTCGATGATCAGGCGGCGGTCGGTGCGGCGCAACCGCAGGCGCATGGGCGGGGTGCCGTGCTGGAGGGAGTTGGCGACGAGTTCGCTGGCGGCGAGGACGCCCAGGTCGTGCAGGTCGGCGGGGAAGCGCCAGCTGGTCAGGACGCCGGAGGCGAAGGCACGCGCGCGGGGGGCGGCCTCGATGCCGCCGAGCAGTTCCAGGGCGGCGTTGCGGAAGAGTTCGCTGTCGGTGCCGGAGCGGGCGGGCTGCTGGAGGACGAGGACGGCGACGTCGTCGTCGTGGTCGGCGGTGACGCCGGCGGAGCGGACGAGGCGGTCGCAGATGACCTGGGGGGTGCCGGTGGCGCCGGCGAGGGCGCCTTCCAGGGCGGCGATGCCCTCGTCGAGGTCCTCGTTGCGCCGTTCCACGAGGCCGTCGGTGTAGAGGACGGCGGTGGAGCCGGGGCCGAGGGGGATCGAGCCGGAGGCGTGCATCCAGTCGCCGGTGCCGAGGGGTGGGCCGGTGGGTTCGTCGGCACGCTGGACGGTGCCGTGCTCGTCGCGGACGAGGATGGGCAGATGGCCGGCGGAGGCGTACACCAGCCGTCCCTCGTTGGGGTCGTGGACGGCGTAGACGCAGGTGGCGATCTGGTTGGCGTCGATCTCGGCGGCGAGGCCGTCGAGGAGCTGGAGGACCTCGTGCGGGGGGAGGTCGAGGCGGGCGTAGGCGCGGACGGCGGTGCGGAGCTGGCCCATGACGGCCGCGGCGCGGACGCCGCGGCCCATGACGTCGCCGATGACGAGGGCGGTGCGGCCGCCGCCGAGGGTGATGACGTCGTACCAGTCGCCGCCGACGGCGGCTTCCGTGCCGCCGGGGTGGTAGGTGGCGGCGATGCGCAGGTCGTCCGGTTCTTCGAGTTCCTGGGGGAGGAGGGAGCGCTGGAGGGTGACGGCGGTTTCGCGCTGGCGGCGTTCGCTGGCGCGCAGGCGTTCGGCGGCCTCGGCGTGGTCGGTGACGTCGGTGGCGAAGACCAGGACGGCGCCGTCGCCGTCGCCTTCGACGGGGGTGCAGGTGAACGTGTAGGAGCGGCCGTCGGGGGCTTTGCGGGACTTCAGTGTGCGGGGTTTGCCGCTGCGCAGGGCCTGGTCGAGGAGGGGCATCAGGCCCAGGTCACGCAGTTCGGGGAGGGCCTCGGCGGCGGGTTCGCCGGGTGGGCGCAGGCCGAAGGCGGCCTCGTACGCCTCGTTGACGTAGGCGAGGCGGTGGTCGGGGCCGTGTACCAGGGCGACGAGGGCCGGGACGCGGTCGAGGACCTCGCGGACGGGGAGTTCGTCGAGGGCGGGGACGGGGGGCGCTTCGTCGGTGAGTTGTTCGGCGCGGGCGGCGGGGACGGAGCCTTCGCTCCGCCGGTCGGGGGTGACCGGGTGCTCGGCCCGCGCGGCGGCGCGGCGCTGTGTTCCGGGGAGCCGGGCGCTCCAGCGCGTGAAGTTCACGAATCCTTGCCTCGTGTAGTCGTGGTCGGCCGGCTCCGGGAGCGGCCTGGGTTCCGGGGCCGCGGGGCGGTGGCCGCGGCACCCGGGTAATGCAGCACTTGGGAACAGCCTGGTGGGTCGCGGGGGCGGGTGGTGGCCCGTGGGGCTCGGGGAGCGGTGGTGTGCGGTGGTGGGCAGTCTGGCAGTGTGGCCGTCCGGGCCGACAATCGTCAGACGCCGGGGCGGTCGGTGGAGTTCCTGGTTCGGGTGAGGTCTACCCCTTCGGGTCGTTCCCGGTCGTGTCGTCGTTGTCCTTCCGGTTGTGAGAAGGCTTTCCACCGGCGGCCAGTTCGAACTCCGCGCGGGGGTGTTCGAGTGAACCGAGGGAGACGATCTCTCGCTTGAAGAGCCCTGACAGGGTCCATTCGGCCAGCACGCGGGCCTTGCGGTTGACGGTTGGCACGCGGCTGAGGTGGTAGGCGCGGTGCATGAACCAGGCGGGGTAGCCCTTGAGCCGTCGTCCGTAGATGTGGGCGACGCCCTTGTGGAGGCCGAGGGAGGCGACGGAGCCGGCGTGGTGGTGGGCGTACGGCTTGAGGGGTTGGCCGCGCAGGGAGCGGGCGATGTTGTCGCCGAGGAGTTTGGCCTGGCGGACGGCGTGCTGGGCGTTGGGGGCGGTGTCGCGGCCGGGTTCGGCGGCGGTGACGTCGGGGACGGCGGCGGCGTCACCGGCGGCCCACGCGCGCGTGGTGCCCTCGATGGTGAGTTCGGGGGTGCATGTGAGGCGGCCGCGGTCGGTGAGCGGCAGGTCGGTGGCGGCGAGCAGGGGGTGCGGTCGGACGCCGGCGGTCCATACGACCGTGCGGGTGGGGAAGCGGGAGCCGTCGCTGAGGGCGGCGACGCGGTCGGCGCAGGATTCCAGGCGGGTGTTCAGGCGTACGTCGATGTTGCGGCGGCGCAGTTCGCTGACGGTGTAGCGGCCGAGGTCGGTGCCGACCTCGGGGAGGATGCGGTCGGTGGCCTCGACGAGGATCCACTTCATGTCCTCGGGTCGGACGTTGTGGTAGTGGCGGGCGGCGTAGCGGGCCATGTCCTCGAGTTCGCCGAGGGCCTCCACTCCGGCGTATCCGCCGCCGACGAAGACGAAGGTGAGGGCGGCGTCGCGGATCGCGGGGTCGCGGGTGGAGGAGGCGATGTCCATCTGCTCGATGACGTGGTTGCGCAGGCCGATGGCCTCCTCGACGGTCTTGAAGCCGATGGCGTGCTCGGCGAGTCCGGGGATGGGGAGCGTGCGGGCGACGGAGCCGGGGGCGAGGACGAGTTCGTCGTACGGCAGGTGCGCGGGGCCGGTGCCCTCCTCTTCGGTGGCGAGGGTGGTGAGGGTCGCGGTGCGCTTGGCGTGGTCGATGGCGGTGACCTCGCCGATGACGACCCGGCAGTGCGGCAGGACGCGGCGCAGGGGGACGACGACGTGCCGGGGGGAAAGGGAGCCGGCGGCCGCTTCGGGCAGGAATGGCTGGTACGTCATGTAGGGGTCGGGGGTGACGACCGTGATCTCGATTTCTCCACGACTCAGTTCACTTTTCAACTTCCTCTGGAGTCGCAGGGCCGTGTACATCCCCACGTAGCCGCCACCGACAACGAGAATGCGCGCACGTTCCTTCACCATCCCATGACGCACCCGGCGCCGTTGTTTGTCCACAGCCCCAGCAGTTTGTGTGACTGCGGGCCGGGCGCGGCGGGGGTTGGCCGAAATGGCGGCGTGCGGGGTCGGCCCGCAGGTCAGAAGGTATGCTCCGGGGCCGCGGGAAGGGGTGCAATCGGGGCGTATACGACCCGTACTCCGATCGGGGGGCGCTCCGTGCGGAACCTGCCCCTTCTGAATTGACTCCCTCTCAACTATGTTCGTGTCGACGGGGTGTAGGGGGAGACGCGCTTCGGATCCGCAGACGGGCGGAGCCGGGGAGCGCGAGCCCGGTTCCACGCGCCCCGGCATTCGATGGCGGGGAGAGTCTCCGGGGGGAGACGTCATTAACCGGGGGAAAACTCATGCACATTCAGGATTCTCATTGGTCATCCGCGTCCGCTCTCGCCTCCGGCGGGACGATGAGCGCGGCCATGGGCAACGGACGGGAGGCATCACGGACGACACCGCTGCGCGTGGACGCGCAGCGCAATCTGGAACATGTCCTGCGGGCGGCACGTGAAGTGTTCGGCGAACTCGGGTACGGCGCGCCGATGGAGGACGTGGCCCGGCGCGCCCGGGTCGGGGTCGGCACGGTCTACCGGCGCTTCCCCAGCAAGGACGTCCTGGTGCGGCGGATAGCCGAGGAGGAGACCTCGCGGCTGACCGACCAGGCGCGGGCGGCGCTGGGTCAGGAGGACGAGCCGTGGTCGGCGCTGTCGCGCTTCCTGCGCACGTCCGTGGCCTCCGGCGCCGGGCGGCTGCTGCCGCCGCAGGTGCTGCGGGTCGGGGTCGCGGAGGAAACCGCCGACGAGGCGGCGCGGGTGCCGCAGCAGCGCGCCCAGCCGAGCGGCGGCGAACTGCGGCTGGTCCAGGAGGGCGGCGCACCGGACGACGCCGGGGCGTCGGCGCTGCTCGATGTCGTGGGCCAACTCGTGGAGCGGGCCCGGGCGGCAGGCGAGCTGCGGCCGGACGTGTCGGTCTCGGACGTCCTGCTGGTGATCGCGACGGCGGCGCCCTCGCTGCCGGACGCGGCCCAGCAGGCGGCGGCCTCGGCGCGACTGCTGGACATCCTGCTGGAGGGTCTGCGGTCGCGGCCGGTGGGCTGAAGGCGGTCCGTCCTGTGTCCTCGGGGCGGTCCGGGTGCTGTGAGGCGACGGTGCGGGCGAGGCGGGGTGGGATCCCTCTCGCCTCGCCCCACCGGTCGGAAATCAGCCAGGGGAGCATGGCCGACATATCGGGCAAGGCGCTCAACTCCTGCCCAGGGTCCCTCAGTTGAACCTTCCCCGTTCGAGTGAGACCTGGTACGGCACCATGACAAGTCCGCTCGGACGAGTGGACGGCCGGTACAGCAGGGCTCTGGCCGAAAGACCATGTGGCACCCTGACCCGGTGGTCGGGACCGGTTGGGCAGGCGGCGGGGGCTTTGCGCGATGAGCGTTGACGGGCGTGACGAGTCACTCGGTGACGGCGAAGCCGACTCCGGCGGCCTGACCTCACCCCAGGTGCCGAGCCAGGGCGGCCGGGCGGTCGGCCCGAGTGGCAGGAGCGTGCCGGCGCAGCGGGAGTGGCACGGGGGCGGTGTCCTGCCGCCGCCCCGGGAGCGGCCGCCGTCCGACGCCGACCTGATCGGCCGCATGCGCTCCGGCGACGACACGGCCTACGAGGATCTGTACCGGCGCCACGCCGACGCCGTACGCCGCTACGCGCGCACCTGCTGCCGGGACGCCCACACCGCCGACGACCTCACCGCCGAGGTCTTCGCCCGCATGCTCCAGGCGGTGCGCGGCGGCTCCGGCCCCGAACACGCCGTCCGCGCCTACCTGCTCACCTCCGTGCGGCGCGTCGCCGCGAACTGGACCCGGTCCGCCAGGCGGGAACAACTCGTCGACGACTTCGCGGTGTTCGCCGCGCAGGCCGTCGCCGCCTCCTCAAAGGTTGCCGACGGCGAACCGCTGGAGCTCGGCGCCGATGTGCGCGCCCTGCACGCGGCAGAGCAGTCCATGGCCATGCGGGCCTTCCGCTCACTGCCGGAGCGCTGGCAGGCCGTGCTGTGGCACACCGAGGTCGAGGACGAGTCGCCCAGCGAGGTCGCGATGCTCTTCGGCCTCGACGCCAACGGCACGCGCGTGCTCGCCAGCCGCGCCCGCGAGGGCCTCAGGCAGGCATACCTCCAGGCCCACGTCAGTACCAGCCTCACCGGCGACGACGAGTGCGCCCGCTACGCCGACCAGCTCGGCACCTACGCCCGCCGCCGGCTGCGCGTGCGCGCCGAGCGGGGTCTGCGCAAGCACCTGGAGGAGTGCGCCCGCTGCCGGCTCGCCGCCGCGCAGATCGAAGAGGTCGCCGGCAGCATCCCCGCCGTCGTACCGGTCGCGGTCATCGGCTGGTTCGGGGCCGCCGGGTACGCCAAGGCGCTCGGGCTCGTCGCCGGTGGGGCCGGCGCCGGGGCGGCGGGCGCCGCGGGTGCGGCCGCCGCGGCCGGCGGTGGCTCCTCCGGCGGGGCGAGCACCGGCGGGGTCGCGCTCTCGCAGGGGCTGGGCGCGCCCGTGAAGGCGGGCATCGCGGCCGGTGTGGTCGCGGTGGCGGCGGCGGCCGTGGCGATCTCGGTGGTCGGCGACGACAGACCGGTGCCGAAGCCCGTGGCCGAGCCGCCCGCCTCCGCGCCGGTCGTCGCGCCCGAGCCGGCGCCCCCGACGCCCACACCGACCCCGTCGAGGCGGGAGATCGAGCCGGTGGCGCAAGCGGCCCCCCGGCACACAACGACGTCCACCCCGACTCCCACCCCGACTCCCACTCCGACTCCCACTCCGACTCCCACTCCGACGCCGACACCGGCTCCGAGACCCGAGCTCACGCCCTCCCCCACACCGTCGCCGACCCCGGCGCCCGAGCCTTCGCCCACTCCGCCCCCCAACCCCACCCCGAAGCCCACGCCCGCGCCCGCGCCACCTCCGGCCGTCTACGAACTCGGCGAGCTGTCCTTCGACGCCACCGGTGACGGCAGCGGACCCGAGATCCGGCTCGCCGGGAGCAGCTGGGTCTGGCAGCGCCACGGGCTGTACATCGCCGACAAGCAGTACGCGCGCGGGGTGACCGTCCGCGGCGACTCCTCCGTCACCGTCGACCTCAATCGCGCGTGCGGGTCCTTTGACGCGCTGGTCGGCGTCGACGACCTCACCCTGAAACTCGGCAAGATGTACTTCTCCGTCTACGCCGACGGGGTGCGGCTGTGGCGCTCCGGCCTGATCAAGGGCGGCGACCCGGCGGTGCCGGTCCATGTGGACCTCTCCGGCCGCAGGACCGTACGGCTGGTCGTCGAACCGCACAGCCACTTCGACTGGGCGGCCCTCGGGGACTGGGCGGAGTCGAAGTTCACCTGCGGCTAGATCAGCTCGCCCGGAGGCCACCGGAGGGTGGTTCGCGGGCGGGGTCGGGTGGGCCGGCAGGGCCTTCGCGAGGTCGCGCCGGACGTCCTCGGTGGTGAGTGCGGCGCGCCGGGCCGACTCGGTCGGGTCCCAGGGCGGTGCGGGCGGTGGCGGAGGTGCGTTCGGCACTGGCCTGTTCCGGGCCGGGGAGCGGCGGGCCGCCGCGCAGCCGCTCCCCGGCCGCCAGCAGCCGGGCGGCACGCGGGAAGTCGCCGAGCCGGTCCAGCAGGTCGTCGCGCCGTCCACGAGCGCCGCGACGACCGACTCCGCGCACCCGGCGGCGAGCGCCCGGCGCAGGGCGTGGGCACCGCCTCGGACGATGCGCGTGCCCATGGCTGGGGCGACTGGAAGCGCTCGGGACCGTCCCCACCCAAGGGGCTCGGGGAACTGCGCGACCAGCCACGACACACCCGCAGCCGGGAGAACACGGAACCCTCGGACGGCTCATCCCCCAGAAGACAACGCCGTCCGCATCGGCGCTATCCCCGCCGGTACCGCCCGCGCGCGGGCCGGTGTGCCGGTCCAGCAGGTGCCGCGGCGGGAGAGGAGGCGGCCGAGCCAGAGTTCGAGGGAGACCAGGTCGGCGAGGCCGTCCAGGGGGAGGGGTTCGCCGGAGGCCGCGCCGCGCAGGGCCTTGCGGACGACGCGGGCCTCGACGAGGCCGGCCTGGGCGAGGAGCGGGGTGTCGAAGAGGCCCAGGAGGGGGTCCGCGGACAGGCGGAGCCCCGCGCGCGCGGCGGCTGTCGCGGAGCCGCCGGAGGGTGCGCCCCAGCCGGGCGGGAGGTCGGCGACTCCGGAGCCCTTGAGGACGGTGCGCAGGATGGCCGCGCGGGCCCCCGGCTGCACGCGCAGGGTCTCGGGCAGGGCCCGGCAGGCGCGCACGACCTGGTTGTCGAGGAACGGCGCGTGCAGGCGCTGGAAACGGACCTCGGCGGCCTGTTCGAGGATGCGCAGGTCGGTGGCGTGGCGGGCGAGCGCCGCACGCGCGCGATAGTCGCCGGGCCGCTGCCCGGGCCCGACGCCGGCCCCCGAGTGCGTCGCCGCGCTCTGCAGACGAACCGATACTTCAGCGAGCGCCTCCCCGGTCAGCCAGCGGGCCGCCGGCCCCGGTCCGGCCCAGGTCAGCGCGGCCAGGGACGCTCCGACCGCGCCTCCGGGGTCGTCGAAGCGGCGGTCGAGCAGCCGCTCGGCGAGGCTCTCCACGCCCGTCCGGTACGGGGTACGGGCAAGCCTGCGGGCCGCGCCGTACACGCGCGCGGGGACGAGCACCGAGCCGTCCGCCTTGGTCAGCGCGGCGACGGGCCGCACCAGGTGGCGGCGCTTGCGGTCCATCAGGAGGTCGGCCAGGCGCGCCGGGTGCGCGTCGAGGACCTGGCGGGCGCCGTGCCCGGTGAAGTGGTCGGCGCTGCCCGCGGCGAGGCGCGCGCGATGGCGGGCGGCCGTCACGAGGCTCGGCCCGGGTTCGTCGGTCAACGGGCCGTCCAGGTCGGCGTACGGCAGGGTCTCCTCGCCGCCGGTCACCACCACGTGGTGCAGGCGGGGGTTGGCCGCGAGGGTGCCCGCCCGCTCCAGTTCGGCCTCCTGGCCGCCGACTGCCAGGTCGTTGAAGGTGACGGCGAGGAGGCGCTCACCGGCGCCCGTGCCGTGCCCCAGGACCGTGCCCGGCATGCCCGGCAGGCCGGCCGCCAGCAGCGCCAGGGTGCCCGAGGCGGGCCCGCCGGAGAGGTCGGCGCCGATGCCCGGTACCGGCATGCCGCGCGCGGCCCGTCTGTCGGCGGGGCCCATGCCCGGCACCGGGCCGGGGTCCATGTCGGCACCGGGTACATGGCGGGGCGCGGACAGACGCGCGCGTACCGCCTCGACGAGGGCGTCCCGTACGCCGTCGACCGCCAGGTCGGGGTCGGCCGGGGCTGCCGCCACGGCGAGGGACGCGACGGGTTCGTACCCGGCGATCTCCCGTGCCCCGGCGCGCAGGATCAGCGCATGCCCCGGCGGAATGCGTCGCACGCCGTCGTACGGGGTGGAGCCGTGGAGGGCCGCCGGTACGTCGGGGGCGGCCAGCAGGGCGGCGAGGTGGACGTAGTCGAGGTTGGCCTCGATGAGGTCGGCGAGGGGCAGCGCGGCGGTCGCGTACGCCGTACCGCCCGACCAGGGGGTGTAGAACACCGGCCGTGCGCCCGCGAGGTCGCCGCAGACGGTGATCCGGCGGCCGACCTGGACGACCGCCGTATAGCTGCCGGACCAGGCGGTCAGATGGCGCAGTGCGCCCCCGCGCGCGGCGAGCAGTCCGACGCGCAGCTGTTCGTCGGAGGCGCCGCACAGGCCGAGGACCGCCATGCGGGCCTGCGCGTCGGCGCGCACCACGCGCACCTCGTCGGGGCGCCAGTCGCCGACCGCCCACAGCGGGTCGGGGTCGCCCCACAGGAGGTGGGAGCCGACGGGGTGGAGGGTCTCGCCGTCGGGTCCGACGGCCCCGCCCCGCTCGTCGTAGACCCCGTAGACCCCGTGGCCGTCGTGGCCGCCGGGACCACCGAATCCGCCGTAGCCGGCACGGCCGTCGGCGGTGCTGCTCCATCCCACCAACCACCGCATCGCCGCCTCCACGGGCTGTGGACAACCAGTGCACCGTACGAACGGTTCACCATGCTGCCACGAAGAACGCCCCGTGGAGGGCAGGCGGGACGGCTTGTGATCCGGGGAGCGCGCCCGCGCGAAAGCGTGCACGCCGGGTCGGGCGCCCGCGCACGCCCCCGCCGCCGCGACGCGAATGCGCCCCCGATACGCTCCCTCAAAACGCCCTGCGCGCCCTCGATTTCCATGGTGGGAGGCGTGATGCCCCGTGGAACGCAGGGTCGATTTTCGGCCAAATCCCGTACTCACGAACAGCTTTGAACGACCGTCAGGCCGCATATGCACACGCTCCGTGCACACCGGAGCGCCACTTCTCGATGCGCCGGTCCGGGAGACGGGGCACGCCTCCCGGACCGTTCCGCCGCCCGCGGGGATTGAGGCGGCGGTGTCCCCCAGCCCACTGGATCCAGTACAGCGGGCCGACCCACGCACGGCTCATGGAATCGCTCCCCCGGTGGCCGGAGAAGAGCGCACGCACGGGCGCACGGCCACACAGTGGGAGCACGCCGCGACGCACCGTACTGGAGGCCGCACTTCAGTACGGACCACAATCCCGCCAACCGGAAGAATGCCCCTTAACGCTTGGGATGCGGCGAACTACGCTGGGTTTACGAATGCCGCGTGGTTATGCCAGCGCGGCAGCCGTCTGTGTCGAGGGGTGGCGCAATGTCCAGGGAGCAACGCGGGCCGAACGAAAAGCTCGGCGCCGTTCTCGCCCTCGCGGGAATCAGCAACGCCGGACTCGCACGACGCGTCAACGACCTTGGCGCGCAACGCGGGTTGACACTTCGCTACGACAAGACCTCGGTGGCGCGCTGGGTGTCGAAGGGCATGGTGCCACAGGGTGCCGCGCCACACCTCATCGCGGCCGCGATCGGCCAGAAGCTCGGCCGCCCGGTGCCCCTGCACGAGATCGGTCTGGCGGACGCGGATCCCGCGCCCGAAGTGGGCCTCGCCTTCCCCCGGGACGTCGGGCAGGCGGTGAAGTCGGCGACCGAGCTGTACCGGCTCGATCTGGCCGGGCGCCGTGCCGGCTCCGGCGGCATCTGGCAGTCGCTGGCCGGATCGTTCGCAGTAAGCGCATACGCAACGCCTGCCTCGCGGTGGCTGATAACCCCGGCCGACACTTCGGTGGCGCGTGAGGCGAACCCCGCGGAGGGTTCCGGCGCACCGATCAAAGTCGGCCACAGCGATGTGCGCAAGCTGCGGGAGGCCGCCGAGGACGCCAGGCGCTGGGACTCCAAGTACGGAGGCGGCGACTGGCGTTCGTCCATGGTGCCGGAGTGTCTGCGGGTGGAGGCGGCGCCGCTGCTCCTCGGCTCCTACTCCGACGAGGTCGGACGCGCCCTGTTCGGCGCCAGTGCGGAACTGACCCGGCTGGCCGGGTGGATGGCCTTCGACACCGGCCAGCAGGAGGCCGCCCAGCGGTACTACATCCAGGCGCTGCGCCTCGCGCGCGCGGCGGCTGACGTACCGCTCGGGGGCTATGTGCTGGCGTCCATGTCGCTGCAGGCCACGTACCGCGGCTTCGGCGACGAGGGCGTCGACCTGGCGCAGGCCGCGCTGGAGCGCAACCGCGGGCTGGCCACGGCCCGGACCATGAGCTTTTTCCGGCTCGTCGAGGCGCGGGCACACGCGCGTGCGGGCGACGCGCAGGCGGCGGGGTCGGCGCTGAAGGCCGCGGAGGGGTGGCTGGAGCGGGCGCGTGACGGGGACCACGACCCTTCGTGGCTCGGCTTCTACTCCTACGACCGGTTCGCCGCGGACGCGGCCGAGTGCTACCGCGACCTGAAGGCGCCGCGTCAGGTGCGGAGATTCACCGAGCAGGCGCTGTCCCGGCCGACGGAGGAGTTCGTACGGTCGCACGGGCTGCGGCTGGTCGTCTCGGCGGTGGCCGAACTGGAGTCGGGGAACCTCGACGCGGCGTGCGAGCAGGGAGTGCGGGCCGTGGAGGTGGCCGGCCGGATCTCCTCCGCCCGGACGACGGAGTATGTGAAGGATCTGCTGCACCGGCTGGAGCCGTACGGGGACGAGCCGCGGGTGGTGGAGCTGCGGGAGCGGGCACGGCCCTTACTGATGGCGCCGGCCTAGAGACCTCCGGCCTGGAGCCCTCGGACATCCGCCCGGTACCCGCACCAGCGTTTGAAGGCATTGTCAGTGGCGCAGTGCACTATCGAAGGCGGGAGGTGGTGCCGGTGTCGGCGGGGTTCGCTTACGACTGTGATGTGCTCGTGATCGGCGGGGGGATCGTCGGGCTGTCGACCGCGTTCGCGATCACCCGGGCCGCGCCCGGGACCCGCGTCACCGTGCTGGAGAAGGAGCCGGGCCCCGCCCGGCACCAGACCGGGCGGAACAGCGGGGTGATCCACAGCGGGATCTACTACCGGCCGGGCTCGCTGAAGGCGCGGTACGCGGTGCGGGGCGCCGCCGAGATGATCAAGTTCTGCGCGGAGTACGACATCCCGCACGCCGTCACCGGAAAGCTGATCGTCGCGACCGAGCGGGCCGAGCTGCCCCGGCTGCACGCGCTCGTGCAGCGCGGCCGGGAGAACGGCATACCGGTGCGGGAGCTGGGCGCCGCCCAGATCGCCGAGTACGAACCGGAGGTGCGCGGGCTCGCGGCCATCCAGGTGCGGACGACCGGCATCTGCGACTTCGGCGCGGTCGCCCGGCGACTCGGCGAGGCGTCCGGGGCGGACATCCGGTACGGCGCCCAGGTGGTGCGGATCGACCGGCGCGCCGACCTGGGGGTCGCCGTCCGGACGGCGCGGGGTGACGTCGTGCGCGGGCGTGTGCTGGTGAACTGCGCCGGACTGTACTGCGACGAGATCGCCCGGCTGACCGGCGACGACCCGGAGGTGCGCATCGTGCCGTTCCGGGGCGAGTACTACGAGCTGACGCGGCCCGGGCTGGTGCGGGGGCTGGTGTATCCGGTGCCCGACCCGGCGTTCCCGTTCCTCGGGGTGCATCTGACCCGAGGGATCGACGGAGAGGTGCACGTCGGCCCCAACGCGGTGCCGGCCCTGGCCCGCGAGGGGTACGGATGGGGTGTCGTACGGCCCCGCGAGATCGCGACGACCGTCGCCTGGCCCGGCGTGTGGCGGATGGGGCGCCGCCACTGGCGGTACGGGGCCGGTGAGCTGCGGCGGTCGGTGTCGAAGCCGGCATTCGTGGCGGCGGTCCGCAGGATGCTGCCCGGCGTGCAGGAAGACGACCTGGTGCGGGCGGGAGCCGGCGTGCGCGCCCAGGCGGTGCTCCGCGACGGCGGCCTGGTGGACGACTTCCTGATACGGGAGGGCGAGCGGACAGTACACGTACTGAACGCCCCCTCACCGGCGGCCACGGCGTCCCTTCCCATCGGCCGGGAGGTGGCGAGGCGGGCGCTGGGCGTGCTGGGGAGTTCCTGAGGGCGCCGCGCATCCCCGGCCTGCTGGATGTGGCGGGGCGATGGAGACCCCGTACGACTGCAGCTGCCGGTCGGCAGCCAGGCGGCGGAGGCAGGGAGCCCGGCCAGCGGGGAGAAGCGGTTGCCGTCTCGATCGGCGGCGTGCCGCGGCGGAGCAGCGGGAGCAGGGCGGCCCATCCGCGTGCCAGCTCGCCGTCGCCCGCAGGGGCAGCACCGAGGGCCTCCCGCCGCCGGCACCGGGATCCCGGCCGGGGCCTGCTCGCCGGCGGCCCGGGTGACGGCCAGTCCCAAGGCGGCCGCCGCGCCCGGCGCCGATATCCGGCCCCGTTCCCGCCGCCCGGCCCGTACGAGGAGCAGCGCGGCCCCCGCCAGCAGGGGCAGCCGTGCCACCAGCGCCAGCTCCGGCCTGGGGCCGGGGGATGCGGGCGGGGGATGGAAGGCAGGCGCCGGAGGGCAAGCCAGGGGCCGGAAGCCGGAGACCGGAGCGCGGAAGCCGGAAGGCAAACCAGAGGCCGGAAGCCGGAGACCGGGGCGCGGAAGCCGGAAGGCAAACCAGAGGCCGGAGGGCAAGCAGGGGCCGGAGGGCAGGGCAAGGTCGGGGGCCCGAGGCCGAGGGGCGGCTGGGTTGTCAGGGGCTGGCCGTAAAATTGGCTGCACTGTGTCTGACTTCCTGAATTCCGCCGAGGCGTCTCAGTCCGTCCCCGATGATCGGCGGCACCTTCCTGGTGCCGCCGTGCGGCATGTCCGGGCCAAGGGGGAGCCCCGGTTTCCCCAGGGGCCGAAGGCTGATCCCGCCGGGTCGCACTTCGAGCGGCGGATCCGGAGCTTTCAGCCGCGGCGCAGCCGGGTGACGGCCGGGCAGGCCGATGCCCTGCAGCGGCTGTGGTCCACGTGGGGGCTGGACATCGACGGACGGCGGGTCATCGACCTCGCCGAGCTGTTCGGGAACGACCGGCCGGTGGTCCTGGAGATCGGGTTCGGCATGGGCGAGGCCACCGCGCAGATGGCCGCCGCCGACCCGGACACCAACATCCTCGCCGTGGACGTGCACACGCCGGGGCAGGGCAATCTGCTCAACCTGGCCGAGCAGGGCGGGATGAGCAATGTGCGCGTCGCGAACGGGGACGCGATCATCCTGCTGCGTGAGATGCTCGCCCCCGACTCCCTCGACGGGCTGCGCGTCTACTTCCCCGACCCCTGGCCCAAGAAGCGTCATCACAAGCGGCGGCTGATCCAGCCGGAGTTCCTCACGCTCGCCGCGAGCCGGATGAAGCCGGGGGCGATCGTGCACTGCGCGACCGACTGGGAGCCGTACGCCGAGCAGATGCTCGAGGTGCTCACCGCCCATCCCGACTTCGACAACACCCAAGCCGACGGCGGGTTCGCGCCCCGGCCCGGCTTCCGGCCGCTGACCCGTTTCGAGGGGCAGGGCCTGGACAAGGGTCATGTCGTGCGCGACCTGCTCTTCCGTCGCGCAGCGCACCGCTGACCGATCCCCCGCTCCGCCTCGGGCACCATCGCGGGCGGGACCGAGCCTCGTTAGGGTCGATGCCGTGGCCATCAGTCCGACGTACCCGCCCTACCCGCCGCACCCGACCCACCCGCACGGCCCCGCCGGCCAGGGTGAGCTGCGGCACGCGCACTGGTGGCAGCGCACCTGGGTGCGGTACGGCGCGCTCATCACCCTGCTCGCCCTGTCCGGGCTGGTCATCCTGGCGCTGGTGCGTGAAGAGACCGGCACCGAGGGCTTCCTGGTCGGTCTGGGGCTCGCGGTGCTGCCGGTGCCGCTGCTGCTGGCCGCCTTCCGCTGGCTGGACCGGGTGGAGCCGGGCCCATGGCGGAATCTGGTCTTCGCCTTCGCCTGGGGTGCCTGCGCGGCCGCCCTCATAGCGATCATCGCCAACAGCTTCGCCACCCGCTGGATAGCCACGGCGACCGCCGATCCCACCAGCGCGGACACCCTCGGCGCGACCGTCATAGCCCCCGTCGTCGAGGAGTCGGCGAAGGCGGCCGCCGTGCTGCTGCTCTTCCTCTTCCGCAGGCGCGACTTCACGGGGATCGTCGACGGGGTCGTCATAGCGGGGGTGACCGCGACCGGGTTCGCGTTCACGGAGAACATCCTCTACCTCGGCACCGCCTTCGGCACCGACCAGCTCACCGGCGACAGCGGCATCGCCTCCGTCACGGCCGCCACCTTCTTCGTGCGCGTCATCATGTCCCCCTTCGCGCACCCCCTGTTCACCGTCCTCACCGGCATCGGCTTCGGCATCGCCGCGCTGTCCGGGGAGCGGCAGCGGGTGCGGCGGGTGCTGCTGCCGCTGTCCGGGCTGCTGCTCGCGATGGGCATGCACGCGCTGTGGAACGGGTCCACGACCTTCGGCGAGTTCGGCTTCTTCGCGGTCTACGGCGCCTTCATGGTGCCCGCGTTCGCGGTGCTGACCTGGCTGGTGGTGTGGACGCGGCAGCGGGAGCTCGCCACCGTGCGGGCGGAGTTGCCGGCGTACGGCCTCGCCGGGTGGCTGACGCCGGAGGAGCCCGTCGCGCTCGGGTCCATGCGCGCGCGGAAGCTGGCTCGTGAGCATGCCAAGCGGCACCTGGGGAAGCCCGCAGCACGGGCCGTCGCCGAGTACGAGGCGTACGCGACCTCGCTGGCGTTTCTGCGGCATCGCGGGCGGCGGGGGCGGGCGGGGGCCGACTTCGTCGTACGCGAGCGGGAGTTGCTGCAGGAGCTGTGGCGGCGGCGGGAGGTGGCGCGGCCGGCGTTGGGGTATGCGGCGCGGATAGTCGCCCCGGTGCGGGTGCCTGCGGCGCACTGGCCTGCGGCGGCTTGGCCGGGCTACGGGTATCCGGCGGTGCCGTATCCCGAGTACAACCCGTATCGGATGTGAGCGGGAGGGGTTGCGGAGGATGTGCCACCGCCGGGCTGCGGGGTTGTGGCTGATCGCCGTTGCGGCGGAAGGTGACTCTGTCGCGACCACGAGTCGTCAGGTATCAGCTCAACGCCCGCTCAGGACACGCCCATTCCACAGACCCCGCGAACAACGCACAAAAGACCGGCAGCCCTGACGTCGGGGGGGGGTGCCGTCGGGGCTGCCGGGGGTTCGTGAAGAGCCGTGGCTCAGACGCTCAGGCCCTTGCTGCGCAGCCAGGCCGCCGGGTCGATGCCGCTGGCCTGGCCGTCGGGGTGGACCTCCATGTGCAGGTGCGCACCGGTGACGTTGCCGGTCGCGCCGACGCGCCCGATCACATCGCCGGTGGCCACCTTCTGCCCCACGCTCACGCTGATCGACGACTGGTGGGCGTACCAGACCTCGGTGCCGTCGTCGAGGGTGAGGACGGTCTTGTAGCCGTAGGACCCGTCCCACCCGGCGAAGGTGATGGTGCCGCTGTGGACGGCCTTGAGGAGCGTGCCGGTGGGCGCCGCGAAGTCGAGGCCGGTGTGGTAGCCGGAGGACCAGTAGGCGCCGGCCTGGCCGAAGGTCGAGGTGATCGTGTACGAGGAGGTCGGCAGCGTGTACTGCTTGGCGAGCTCGGCGAGGCGTGCCTCCTCGGCCTTGCGCGCGGCTTCCTCCTCGGCCTTCTTCTTGGCGGCCTCGGCGGCGGCCTTGGCCTCCTGCTCGGCCTTGGCGGCGGCTTCGGCCTCCGCCTTGGCGACCGCTGCCTCGGCGGCGGCCTGGGCCCGGGTCTCGACCTGGGTCTGCTGCGACTCGGCCTGCGCGATGATCCGGTTGCGCAGCGCCTCGCCGGCGTCGGAGGCGCCCTGGTCGCTGTCGTCGGAGGCGGCAGCGGCGACGGCGCCGAAGGTGCTGAGCGCGGGCCCGGCGTCGACCTCGGTGTCGTCGGAGCCGCCGTCGTCGTCGGAGATCAGCGAGCCGACGCCCGGCAGGTCGGGCAGGGAGATGGAGACCGGCGGCTTGCCGGTGTTGGCGCTGGCCATGCCGCCCGCGCTGACGGCGGCTATGACGCCGACGCCGAGGACGGTGGAGCTGCGGGCGAATCCGCCGCCGCGCTGCTTGGCGACGCGGTGCCTGCCGCGTACCGGACGAATGGACTCCGCGGTGGGGTTCCATTCCTCCCAGGGGCCCTCGTCGGTGCGGTAGCTGCCGTAGCCGAAGGTCTCGGTGGGAGGCTGGCTCGGCGCGATGGGGGCTTCTGGGGCAGGCCGGTTGGACGCCACGCGGGCGTACTCCTTTCCTTCCGTCGCCTACCGGGTTAGCTGACGGGTTCGGAGCGGGAAGGTCTCCTACGCGCGTATACCGGCCGCTGCTCAGCGGCGGTGTCCGCGTGATTCACCCCAAGGTGGTGGTTCCCCGGTTCCCTTACGGGATTCGGCGCGTGCGCACGGAGCCGCCTCTTGTGACGGCTGGGACGACCGCGCTGCGTTATCGAACGTTAATAGACCCGGGGGCGGGTTTCCAAGCCGTTCCCCTTGATCATCACGACTTTCTGGCCTGGACTTTCAGGACAGGACCCGTGCAAATCGGGCGAGTTGACCCCTCGTGAGGGCGATCCGGCGACACATCAGCAGTCACACTCATTTTGATGGTGACTCAGATGTTATGCGCAGGGCGCTCGACCGGTCACGGATGGTGATGGGGGACGGAGCGAAGACAAACACCGAGGGCCGGAACCCTTACGGATTCCGGCCCTCGGCCTTCAGTAGCGGGGACAGGATTTGAACCTGCGACCTCTGGGTTATGAGCCCAGCGAGCTACCGAGCTGCTCCACCCCGCGTCGTTGTGTCTTCAGTGTACGGCATGTGCGGGGCAGAAAGCGAAACGGTTGCTTCTCCCTGGTCAGAGGCGGTCTTTCCGCCTGGTCAGGGGCGGTCGCCTCGGCCCGTGAGATGAAGGTTCGGCCGCTTCGCCCGCCCCTCGTGCTCCGGCAGTACGACCACGGTGGCGCCCCGCGCCGTCAGCTGGCCCGCGCCGTCGGCCGCCACCACGAACGTGTCCGGCTCCCGCCAGGCCGTCACCACCCTGCCGATGCCCGCGTCGAGGATCAGGCGGGCGCAGGGGGTGGGGCGGGAGGCGCGGCGGGTGCACGGCTCCAGGCTGCTGTAGACGGTGGCGGTGGGCAGGCGTGGGTCGGACGGGTCGAGCTTGGCCAGGGCGGCTTCCTCGGCATGCACGACGGGGTCGCCGGCCTCGCGTGAGTGCCCCCGGGCGAGTTCCGTGCCGTCGGCGGCCACGACCACCGCGCCGACGCTGAACGCCGTCTCCGAAGGCGGGCACTGGGCGGCCAGTTCGCAGGCGAGGGTGAGCCAGTGGTGGTCGGCGGCGGTGGGCAGCGGGCCGGTGCCGGGGGCGGTGGGCTCGTAGCGCATGAGGACGACGTCCTCGATGCGGCGGGTCTCCACGAGGCGCAGGCGGCCGGGCTGATAGGCGCCGGGGCCGAAGAGGCGGGGGGCGGTCGGGTCGCCGACGAAGAGGGGGGCGAGGACCAGCTGGAGTTCGTCGGCGAGGCCCTGCTGGAGGAGCTGGGTGTGGATGGTGCCGCCGCCCTCGACCATGAGGCGGCGTACGCCCCGCACGTCGTGCAGGTGCTCCAGCAGGCGGCGCCAGTCGAGGTCGGGGCCGAGCGCGACGACGTCGGCGGAGAGCCGCGCGCGCCTGGCGACTTCGGCGCCCTTGTCCGTCGTAAAGACGAGTTTGTCGCCGCCGGTGTGCCAGAAGTTGGCCGTCGGGTCGAGGTCGCCCGAGCCGCTGACGGTGACCTTGAGGGGGTAGGCGGGCCGGCCGGCGGCGACGCGGGCGGCGCGGCGCTCGGGGGAGTTGACGAGGAGGCGGGGGTTGTCCGCGCGGATGGTGCCGGCGCCGATCAGGATGGCGTCGACGGAGGCGCGGACCTGGTCGACGCGGTCGAAGTCGGCGGGGCTGGAGAGCAGCAGGCGGTCGGGGCCGGTGTCGTCGAGGTAGCCGTCGAGGGAGACGGCGGCGGACAGCAGGACGTACGGGTACGGCATGGGTGCGCGCTCTCTCGTCGGCTTGGAGGGTGGGCTTGGAGCGGTGGGGCTTGGAGCGGTGGGGCTTGGAGCGGTGGGGCTTGGTTCAAGTTTGAAACAAACTTACACTGGGGGCATGACGACCCGCTGGCTGACCCCCGACGAGCAGCGCGCCTGGCGCGCGTACATCGCCGCCAACCTCCTGCTGGGGGACACGCTCGACCGGCAGCTCCAGCAGGACGCCGGCATGCCTCATCTGTACTACTCCATCCTCGCGAACCTCTCCGAGGCGCCGGAGCGGCGGATGCGGATGACCGAGCTCGCCGAGCAGACGAAGATCACGCGCAGTCGGCTGACGTACGCGGTGACCCGGCTGGAGAAGGACGGGCTGATCCGGCGTGAGCAGTGCCGGTGGGACAAGCGGGGCAGCGTGGCCGCACTGACGGACGAGGGGATGGCGGTGCTGGAGCGTACGGCGCCGGGACATGTGGAGACCGTACGCGCCTCGCTGTTCGACCACCTCAGCGCCGAGCAGGTGGCGCAGTTGGAGGAGATCTCCTCGCAGATCCTGCGGGCGTTGCAGGGCGAGCGCTCACCGGAGAAGGGTTCCGGGCCGGACGATCTGCCGTGGCGGCGACGCTCGACGCCCTGCTCGTGAGCCGAGACACAGAATCCCGCTCGTGAGCCGCGACACAAATTAGTTGCTTCAACTTTGAAGCACATGTAGGGTCTCGATCCGAGGTTCTGCTTCAAATCTGAAGCAGAACGGCCAGGGACGCAAGAACCCGGAGACCCGCATGCCCGCTGACTTCCCCGCCGCCACGCCGCGCTCCCGCGTCCGGGTACCGCTGCGCTTCCACGACGGCTACTCCGTCGACACCGAGCTCGTCACCTTCCACGGCCTGGCCGACGGCCAGGAACACGTGGCGGTCGTCCTCGGCGGCCCCGCCCCCGGCACCACCCCGCTGGTCCGGCTGCACTCCGAGTGCCTCACCGGCGACGTGTTCGGCTCGGCCCGCTGCGACTGCGGCCCGCAGCTGCGGGAGGCGGTGGAACGCATCGCCACCACCGGCGGCGTCCTGCTCTACCTCCGTCAGGAGGGCCGTGGCATCGGCCTCTACAACAAGCTCGACGCCTACGCCCTCCAGGACCAGGGCCTGGACACCTACGAGGCCAACGCCGCCCTCGGCCTCCCGGAGGACGCCCGCGACTACACCGCCGCCGCACAGATGCTCCGCGCCCTTGGCATCCGCGAGCTGGACCTGCTCTCCAACAACCCCGACAAGGCGGAGCAACTGCGCGACCTGGGCATCGACGTCCGCGACCGCGTCCCCACGGGCGTCTTCACCACCCCGCACAACGTCCGCTACCTCCGCGCGAAGGTCCTCCAGACCAGCCACACGCTGGCGCTCGGGGAGCTGACAGGGTTGACCGCGGGCTGACGTCCGCGGCGAAGGCTGGTTGGATCCGGTCGTGAACCCAACAGTGATCCAGTCGGTGAACTCAGCAGTGAAGAAAAGGGCGTTGACCGCCGTCCCGACCTGCGTCCTCAGCGGCACGGCCCCGCCCGCCCTCAGCGGCGGACATGCCATCGACCGCTTCGTCGAGATCGGCTCGCTCACCAAGGTCGTCACCGGTACGGCGCTGACCCGCATGGCCTCGGCCGGGCTGCTGGCGCTCGACGATCCCGTCGAACGATGGCTGCCCGCGGCCCCCGGCACCGGGATCACCCTGCTGCACCTGGCCCGGCACACCTCCGGCCTCCCCCGCCTGCCGCCCGGCCGCCTCCCCCGCCGGGACCCGTACGCGGCGTTCGACCGCCCGGCGCTGGACCGGCTGCTGCCCCGCCTCGACACCCTCGCCACTCGCCCTCCGGGCCAGACGGACGAGTACTCCAACCTCGGCTACGCCGTGCTCGGCGCGGCCCTGAGCGCCGCCTCGGGAGCGACGTACGAGGAACTGGTGACCGAGTACGTCCTACGGCCGCTCGACATCACGGAAATGACCGCGCGCCCCGACCCCGACCGGCGCCTGACGACCCCCGGGCTCTTCGGCCGACCGCGCAGGCCGTGGACGATGGACGGCGCGATCCTGCCCGCGGGAGGGCTGTGGGCCACTCCCCGCGCGGCGGCCGACCTGGTGGTGCGGCTCCTGCTGGAACGCCGGCTCGGGGACCCCGCGCCGAGCTGGCAGACGTCCGGCCCCCTGCGCTGGCACAACGGGGCGACCCGGCACGCCTCGCTCTTCACCGGCGCGACGGACGACGGCCACTGGGTGCTGATCCACCGCCTCAACGCGGCTCCGGAGGACACGGACCGGGCGGGCGTCGAGATCCTGCGGGCGAGCCGGACCGCCCCCTAGACACGCCAGCGCCCGGACCCGGTTCCCACAGACTGTGGATCACGGGTCCGGGCTGTGTCGGTCCGGGATGGGTCAGGCGGAGCCGCCCGCGCGGCGACGCGCGACGAACACCGCGCCGGCGCCGAGCGCCACGGCGGCGCCGCCCGCCAGGGCGAGCTGCGGCATGACGGACGACGAACCCGTCTGGGCGAGGGTGCCGGTCGTGGTCTTGGCGGACACCGGCACCGCGGAGGTGCCGCCCTGCGGCTTGTTGTCCGAGGGGCGCGGGGTCGTGTCGGGCTTCGCCGTGCCGCCGGACGCGCCGCCGGCGGCGACGAGCTCGAACCGGTAGACGCTGAAGTCCGGGGTGCCGCCGCAGGTGTCGTCGTCGTTGACGTAGTCACCTGCGGTCAGGGCGACGCCGTAACCGGCCGGGGCCGTTGCGTCCACGGTCAGCCGCAGCTTGACGTCGGCGTGCGCACCGGACTTCAGCGGGCTGATCGCGCCCGCGTAGCCGTTCTTGTCGAAGTTCTTCCACGACGGGGACGCGGCGGTGGACCACTGCAGCTTCAGCAGGTGGTCGAGATCCTTCTCGCCCTTCTGGTCGGTCGCGTGCACCGACGCGTACGGGTAGACCTCGTCCAGGGTCCGCGCGGAGTTGTTGGTCAGCCGCATCGAGAGGTTCACGGTCGAACCGGCGGCGATCCTGCCCGGCACGCCCGAGACCGAGACGGTGAGAGCGCTGTCGGCGACACACGAGTCATCGGTCCCGGCGTCCTTCTTCGCCTCGGCGAGGGCCCTCTCGGCGGCCGCCAGGGCCGCCTGGGCGTCATCCAGGGCTTTTCTCACCACGGAGTACTGCCTGACCGCCTCGACCCGAGCGTCGTCACGGGCCTTGCCGGCCTTGGCGTGCTTGGCATCGGCGGCCGTCTTGTCCGCGGCGGCGGCCTCGGCGGCCGTCTTCGCCTCGGTGAGGGCATTCAGGGCGGCGAGCCTGTCGTCCTCCGTGGCGTTCGGGTCGTCCACCACGGCGTCGACGGCCGCCTGCGCCTCGGCGACCTTCGCGTCCGCGGCGGTCTTCGCCGCGGCGGCGGCCTCGGCCGCCTTCTTCGCCTCGGCGGCGGCGACCGCGAGCGGCGCGGTGTCGGAGAGCGCCGCGTCAACAGCCTTACGGGCCGCCGCCTCGGCGACGACGGCCTCCTCGTACGCCTTCTTCGCATCGACGACGGCTTTCTCGAGCTCGGCGATGGAGGGCTTCTGCGAAGTCTGCGACGAGGACGACGAGGACAGCGCGGACGCGGCCGAGGCGGAAACGGTGCCGGCGAAAGCCGGGCCGGCGGCGAGCAGCACGACGGGAGTGGTGACGGCGAGGGCGACAGCCGTCGCCACCGTGCGACGAATCTTCATGAAGTCTCATTTCTGGCGCGGAAGAGCAGGAATCGGAAGAATGCGATGGACCGCGGGTATGGCGTCGACGTATGTCGCTGCGTCATAACCCCGTGATCTCACGCGCCGTGGCCGACGGACGGCGCAGTGCCCCGAGCGGCGCGGTGATCGTATTACCCAGGCGCTCGGCCTGGCACCGGTTATATTCGGCAGACCGTGCGAGAAGTCCGGAATCCCCCGTTCCGCCCCCTGTCAAAACCGGGCAAACAACACAGTTGCTCTCGCCGGTGCAGGTTCCTCTGTGACTGTTGTCATCCCACGGCCAGACCCGGATTGCCGCGTACCCTCAGAGCCACCCTTCCGCGCCACCCTTCCGCCAGCCGGTCGCCGCGAGTGAACACCGCCGCGCCGGTGCGCCCCGCCGATGGGCCGCCGGATCGGCGGGGCCGTGCCGCCTCGTGCGGACGGCACACTCACGCAGGCCGAGGGCCCCACCGCGCTGCTCGTCGCCCTGGCGGCGGCCGGGGCGGTGTGGCGAGTGCCGAACGGCAGCCGGACTGGGGCCGCGAATGACGACCCCGGACCCGGGCGTGTACTCAGCAGCGCCCACATGTACCAGATCAGGATCCGCACCCTCGAACGCGCGCTGGCCGTTGGGCCACGATCGGCGTCCTCTCCGTGTGCCCGGCGCTGCCACAGGCGCCGCCGCCCTCTTCGCCCGCTGAACCGAACCGGCTCCTCTAGCCCGTCCACGGGGCGAGAAGAGGCCATTTCGTCATACCCGACCCGGATACGCTGCCAGCATGATTCGCGCAGTGATCTTCGACGTTGGCGAATGCCTCGTAGACGAGACCACCGAGTACGGCACTTGGGCCGACTGGCTCGGCGTACCGCGCCACACCTTCCACGCCATGTTCGGCGCCGTCATCGCCCAGGGCCGCGACTACAGGGACGTGTTCCAGGAGTTCCGGCCCGGCTTCGACCTCTACGCCGAGCGGGAGAAGCGAGCCGAGGCGGGTAAGCCGGAGACGTTCGGCGAGGCCGACCTGTACCCGGACGTCCGCGATGCCCTCGCCGCCTTGCGCGCTGACGGCCTGTGGCTGGGCATCGCCGGGAACCAGACCGTACGCGCCGGCCGCATCCTCCGTGAGCTGTTCACCGAGGACGTCGACCTGATCGGCACCTCCGACGACTGGGGCGCCAGCAAGCCCGACGCTGAGTTCTTCCACCGCGTCGCCGACGTCGTACCCGTCGCCGTCGACGAGATGCTGTACGTGGGCGACCGCGTCGACAACGACATCAATCCGGCGCGCAAGGCGGGCATGCACACGGCGCTGGTCCACCGTGGTCCGTGGGCCACGATCCAGTGGCGAAGTGAGGAAGCCCAGAAGCTCCCGACCTTCAGGGCCGGGAGCCTCCTGGAGTTGCCGGGACTGATCCGCGAGTTCAACGCGCGAGAGCGCTGACCGTCGTAGACCAGCCGTACAACCTGTCGTCCAACTCGCGCACACACCGTTCGTGCTGGTGCGGCGCGAGCGTCCGCCGCACCTCGCGGACGCGGTCCATGCCCATCGCGTACCAGGTGCGCTCCAACTGGTCGAGGGCGCGCACTGCGTACCGGCATGCGGCCTCGGGGTCGCCGGCCGCGGCCTCGACGGCAGCAAGGTCGCCGAGGACGACGGTGGTCTGCTTCTCCTCGGTCCGCTCCAGCGCGTCGAGGACACCGAGGAGGGTCTCGCGGGCCTGCGGCAGGTGCCCCGCCCTCAGCTGGGTGTTTCCCTTGAAGGCCGCGAGACGGACCGGAGAGAACCAGTCCAGCCACCCCGGGCTTTCGTGCTCTCCGCCCCTGGCGATCACGTCCTCGGCGCGCCCAACCAGATGCAGTGCAGTGCGAGTGTTGCCGCAGCGGGTCTCGCACTCCGCCTCGACGGCGTCGAGCCACGCGAGCAGCTCGGCCGACGCCGTGCCACGACGCGCGTAGGTCCGTGCAGCAACCATCCGCTCGACAGCCGCTTCCCTGTCGCCTGCCCACGCAGGGATGAACGCAGTGTGCGCGAGGACCGCCGAGCCGAGCAGCGGGTCATCGGCTTCGCCCGCAGCCTGGAGCGCGCGGAGCAGGGTCTGCTGGGCGCGGACGGCGTCACGTAGATCGAAGAACTCGATGCGCCCGGCGAGCAGCCACGTCTCGGCGAGGGCAGCAGCGACGCGCTGCTTCGTCTGCCCGGCCGTCTCCGCCAGCAGGGCGCATCCGAGGGTCGCATGGGACAGCGCGGCTGGGTGCAGCGTGGCCGGCGCGACCGACCAGTACAGCCGCCGGTGCGAGCGGGTCACCGCCTCGTAGTCCTGTGCGACAGAAGCGGGTTGCATGGCGACGGCCTGCGTGGGCACAGCCGCTAGGCCGACGGCTGCAGCGGTCGCCGCGAGTACGGTACGGCGCCCGCGGTCGACGGGCACACCACCGGGCGGGGTGAATCCGAGGGATTCCAGATCCTGGCCGAGGAGCCTCGTGAGAGCCTGCCCCACCTCGGGCTGAGGCCACGGTGGGGCGTCCGACTCCCACCGGCGGACTTGTCGGACGCCGACTCCCAGCGCGGTCGCGAGGGAATCCTGAGAGAGGTAACCGGCCGCCATCCGGGCCGCCTTGAGTCGGGTATTGCCTACGGGCCGTGCCACTGCTGCACCTCCGTGTCGAGCACTGCGGCAAGTGTCGCCCCTGGCCCTCACCTTGACTAGCCATCACCCCTCGACAGTAGCGAAAGTCCTCATTACGGCGGCAAGAAGACCTCCCAAAGTCCTCGGAATCCCCTTCTCGGAGGGCCAGCCTTGAACGCACCTGATCACGCCGGTGCCGAGGAGCCCCGATGCACACCACGCGCTTACCCACCGCCGCAGGGTGCACCCTGCATACCGCCGGGCAGGACTGGGATGCCGTCCGCGTGCCCCGCAGCGTCGGCCTCGCCGCGATGGAGATCCTCGGTGCCCGCTGCGGAGCGGTCGTCGAGGACTCCCTGTCGTCCGCCGTGTACTTCTTCACCCCCGTCGGTACCTCCGCCGCGTGGACCGCCGAGAACACCCGCGCGCTCGGCGCGGGCTCCGCGGTGACGATCCCGCCGGCGCGGCGCACTGAGGGGCCTGGTGTGTATTGGCGTATGTGCCCGGGAGAGAACGGCTGGCTCACCGACCCCCGCGCACTGGAAGCCGCCCTGGGTGACGCCTTCGGGCCCCGGGTGGGCGCGCAACGCGAGGCAGGTGCTGAGGCATGACGCAGCCCACAGCCAGCTCGCAGAACGCGGCCAGCGCCGCCGCGGTGTTCCCGCCGCCGCCCCCGCAGCCCACACCCGGGTGCGGCCGGTGTACGGCGCTGGAACGGGAAAGGAACCGGGCGCGGACTGCCGGGGACCACTCGAAGGTGTCGGACTGCAACGTACTCATCAGCCTCCACCCTCACGACGGCGACGCCAGCGCAAGGCCGCTGGGGCAGCGATGACGGCCGCCACCGAGGCCAACCTGTCCCCCGAGTGCACGCTGGCCCGGCAGCCTGGCCACGGGCAGATGCACGGGTGGTGCCGTCGCACGGAGGACATCCCGCTTCCGCACTCGGGCGGGAAGATTCTCCTCGTGCAGCGCTGTACCTGCGCGTGCCACAGCAGACGCCAGCCGGCCCCAGCGCCTCATCAGTAGACCCCTGTCCGCCCCGTGGCCCGTACCGTGAGGGGCGGGCGGGACCCTGCGGCCCCGGTCGGCGCTGCCCGTGCCGCCGGGGCCGTTTCCCATCCACCGAACGGCTACGAGCGGGTCATCGCGCTTACGCCGGTCGCTGCGCTCGCTCCTCTGTGTATGTCTCGTACTCGTCCTGATCCAGGACGCGGATCGGAAGCCGCCGGCACCGCCAGGGACGAGCTCCGGGACATCGGCAGGGTCGAGTGAAGGCAGTACACGCGACCACTGGCCATGGACGATGCTGTCGGTTCCACCGTCCCGCTGGATCGCGGCGACCTCAACAGATTGTTTGGCGTACGCACTGGCGTTCCTCAGCTGAACCGTTGCCCACGTCTGTTTGAAGCCCGCGATCGGGCGCCCCTCCAGGGGGACAATGATCGCGAGCGTCGCGACAGTTGTCAGGGTCCGGAGGTTGCTCAGGCGCTTCAGGCGCAGAGTGTCACAGGGCAAGTCAGGCGCCGAAAGCGGCATGTCTTGATCGTCTGCACTTCGGTTGAGCGTCGGCTGAGCTAACGATCTCGGAGGCCCGGAGAAGTGCGACGACCCCAGGCCAGATGCACTCTGACCTGGGGTCGAACCGTAGGCCGTGTGGGACTCGAACCCACAACCAATGGATTAAAAGTCCACTGCTCTGCCAATTGAGCTAACGGCCCGCTGCGATGTTGCCTCCCCGAGCATAGCCGGAGCAGGCCGTGTCTCCGATCGAGTATCGGTGACACGGCCCGGGCGGAGTACCCGGCAGCCGTCGACAGCCGTCCGGACACGACACGGAAAAGCGCCGTGGCCCCGGAGCGGGGACCACGGCGCTTCCGCGTGTCTGCGTCAGGCGACGTCAGCCGTTGCGCTTCCAGCGCGGCTTGTCGTCGCGGCGGCCGAAGGAGCCGCCACCACGGTGGTCGTCACGACGGCCGTACGGGCGCTCGTGGCCGCCGGAGCGGAAACCCGGGCGGTCGTCGCGGCGGTCGCGGTTGAAGGGGCGGTCGCTGCCACGGTGGCCCGCGCGCTCGTCACGGCGGAAGCCGCCACGGTCGTCACGACGCTCGAAGGAACGGCCACCACGCTCGTTGTCCCGGCGGTCACGGTCGAAGGGGCGACGGTCCTCGCGGCGGTCGTCGCGGCGGAAGCCGCCACGGTCGTCACGACGCTCGAAGGAACGGCCACCACGGTCGTTGTCCCGGCGGTCATTGTCGCGACGGTCACGGTCGAAGGGGCGACGGTCGTCACGACGCTCGTCACGGCGGTCGTCGCGGCGGAAGCCGCCCCGGTCGTCACGACGCTCGAAGCCGCGGTCGTTGTCGCGGCGGTCACGGTCGAACGGGCGACGGTCGTCACGACGCTCGTCACGGCGGAAGCCACCACGGTCGTCACGACGCTCGAAGGAACGGCCACCACGGTGGTCACCGTCCCGGCGGTCACGGTCGAAGGGACGACGCTCGTACGACGACGTCGGCGCCGTACGCTCCTCGCGCTCCGTCCGCTCCGTCCGCTCGGTGTCCCGCGCGGTCGGCTGCTCGGGGACGGACGCCTCGGTGACCGCCTCCGCCTGCGCCGCCTGCGCCTCGGCCACCGCCGCCTCGGGGTCCTCGCCCCGCTCACGCGCGACGCGGGCGACCAGCCGGTCGGCCTCCTCACGCAGCTCGGTGGCGCGGCGCTGCGCGCGCTCCAGCTGCTTGGTGAGGTGGGCGACCTCGCGCTCGGCCTGCTGGGCGGCGTTCCCGGCGGACTCCGCCTGGACCTCCGTCATCGAACGGGCGCCGGTGATCTCGGCGACCTCCGGGTCGAAGGCGGCACCACCCTGGATGATGTGGCGGGCGGCGTCGACCCCGGCGTCCTCCATCAGGCGGAAGATCTGGCGGCGCTGGTGCGGCAGGGAGAGGGAGACGACCGTGCCCGTGCGGCCGGCGCGCGCGGTGCGGCCGGCGCGGTGCAGGTAGTCCTTGTGGTCACCGGCCGGGTCCACGTTCAGGACCAGGTCGATGCCGTCGACGTGGATGCCTCGGGCGGCGACGTCGGTGGCGACCAGGACGTTGACGTAACCGTCCTTGAAGTCCGCGAGGGTGCGGGTCCGTGCGCCCTGCGTCATGCCGCCGTGCAGCGCGTCGGCCTTCACACCGGCGTCGCGCAGCTGCTCGGCCACCCGGTCGGCGCCCAGCTGGGTGCGGACGAAGATGATCGTGCGGCCCTTGCGGGAGGCGATCGCGGCGGTGACCGGCGCCTTGTCCTTGGGCTTCACGATGAGGATGTGGTGGGACATCGTCGTGACCGCGCCCTGTGCCGCGTCCACCTCGTGCGAGACGGGGGAGTTGAGGTAGCGGTCGACGAGGGTCTGGATCTCGTTCTCCATCGTCGCGGAGAACAGCATCCGCTGGCCGCCCGCCGGAACCTGGTCGAGCAGCTCCGTCACCTCGGGCAGGAAGCCCAGGTCGGACATCTGGTCGGCCTCGTCGAGGACGGCGATCTGGACGTCCTCCAAGGAGCAGGCGCCGCGGTTGATGATGTCGCGCAGCCGGCCCGGGGTGGCGACGAGGATGTCGACGCCGCGCTCCAGGGCGTAGATCTGGTTGCCCATCGACGTACCGCCGCAGACGACCTTCATCTTCAGGCCCACGACATCGCCGTACGGCTGGAGCGCGTCCGCGACCTGCATGGCCAGCTCACGGGTCGGGGTGAGGATGACGGCGCGCGGGCGCTTCTTCTCGGTCCGGCCGCCGGCCAGCTGCGCCAGCGTCGGCAGACCGAAGGACAGCGTCTTGCCGGAGCCGGTGCGGCCACGGCCGAGGATGTCCTTGCCGGCCAGGGCGTCCGGGATGGTCGCGGCCTGGATCGGGAAGGGGACCGTCACGCCGTTCTGCGCGAGCTTGCGCACGACGCCCTCGGGGAGACCGAGGTCGGCGAAGGTGACCTCGGGGGTCTCCTCGACGTCGGTGACGTCGGCCTGGACGGCCTCGATGGCCTCGACGGTCTCATCGACCTCGATGACCTCGATGACCTCTGCGGCCTCGGGCACGACGACGTGATCAGTGCTGGAAATGGACATGCGAATGCGAAACCTTCCGGAGTCTCGTCGGCACGCGCCCGTCAACTCCGTGAATCGCATCCGACCGCCTCAATGCGGTCCGCCACGGCAAGGGAGAGTACGCGCCACACGGCGCGCTCTGCGGTGGCGCCGGGCAAATGGGATCAAACGATCTACCACCATACGCACCCTGCCCCCCTGAAGGCAAACTGACCACCATCCCCGCAGCTCAGCGCGCCTGGCCTCACCCCCGCGCCACCGCCCCCGCCTCCGGCGCCGGCTCCCGCTCCACCAGCTGCGCCTGCGTCTCCTCGTGCGCCGACGACGACGGCTCCGCCGTACTCGGCTCCGGCGACGGCGACACCGGCGGCTCCGGCGACGCGGGCGGCTCCGGCTCGGTCGGCCGCGGAGGCGTCGTAGCCTGCTCCCTGGTCGGCTCCGGCTCCCCCGACTTCTCGGGCTTCCCCTTGTCGTCCTTGCCCGGCTTCTCCCCGGCCCCCGGCGCCGAGGCACTCTTCCCGGCCGACGGGGGCGCGGAGGGCGACCCGGACTCGCCCGCCTTGCCCCTGCCCTTCCCCCGCCCGCGCTTGCCGTCCTCGTCCGCGTCACCGTGCCCGAGACCGACACCCGGCGCCACCTGCCCCCCGTCGGGGGCCGCACCGCCCGGCTGCCCGGCCGAGTGCGACGGCTTGGCCTGGCTGCCGTCGCCGTCCCCCACGCTCATACAGCCGGCGGCCGCGGCAACAGCTATGACCGTGGCGGCCAAGCGGACGGGTACGTACAAGGGGCGCACGAAAGCCACCTCCGGATCGGTCTGCGGGAGTCAACATGCCCAACTCCCGCCGCCCACAAGAGGACACGCGCCCCGCACCGCCGAGTGCGGTCACCCGTACCCGAGCGCGTGCAGCCGGGCGTCGTCGATGCCGAAGTGGTGGGCGATCTCGTGCACGCACAAACACCCAATCGACATGGGCCACTGCCTGACCTAGCCTGGCGGTGGCTACAGGGAGTGCATGTGTCACCAACCGAACTTGCAGCGGTACTACTCCGCGCCATCCTCTACCTGCGAATCTCCGATCTGACGGACACGTCGACGTCCATCGACCGGCAGGAGAAAAGCGGAAGGCGGAAGGCGGAAGACGTAGGCGCCTCGGTCGTGCGCGTCTTCAAGGATGAGGACAAATCGGGCTACCACACCTTCGTGCGTCGCCCAGACTGGGACGCCGCTCTTGAGATGCTGCGCAAGCGGCTGGCCGACGTCTTCATCGTCTTCAAGGTCGACCGAGCAACTCGCCAGGGTATCCCGCAGGCGTCGGAGATCATCCGCATCGTCTACGAAACCGGATGCCGCTTCGTCTCAGTCGCAGACGGCATCGACAGCAACAACGAAGGCTGGGAGATTCAACTCACTCTGGCCGCACATCAGGCACACACGGAGTCGAAGAACACGTCCACCCGCGTCTCTGACCTGCGTGCCGACGAGAGAGACGCGGGCCGATGGATGGGATCCCGTCCTTACGGGTTCACCGTCACGCCAACGCGGAAGCTGAGTGTGTTCGAGCCTGAGGCAGAAGTCATCAGGGAAATCGTCAAGCGTCTTCTGCACGCGGACCCACCTGCGACGCTCCGCGGGGTAGCTAAGTGGCTCAACGAGGAAGGCTACGACTGCCCCCGGTGGGCAGGGCGGAAGTACCGCATCGCACAACTGGAAACAAAGGGTGAGGCACTCAGGGCGCAGAAGCTCCGCGAGAAGCCGCTCAAGTCGCCGAACTCATGGTCGTGGCCGACGGTGCGCCAACTCGTCACGTCCGTCGTGATGACCGGCTACCTGCCCCACAAAGGAGAGATCTACCGGCACAGCGAGACCGGAGAGATGGTGCGCGTCGGACCTGAGATCATCAGCATGGCCGATTCAACCCGTCTCAGGGCTCTGTTCGGTGCACGGACGCCGATCCACTGGACACGTTCAGCGGTTCCCGGGGGGCGGTCACAGGAGACGCGGAGGCCCGTCACGGGTCTTCTGGTCGACTACCTGCACTGCGGAGAGTGCGGGGCCCGGGAAACACATGACGCCTACTGGATCCGCAACGGTAAGCCGTGGCCCCGTTACCGCTGCAACCGTCGACATTTCTCCGGTCGCTGCCCGGGAACCCTCATGAAGGGGACTGTCGCAGACGAGTTGGTCACGGAGGCAATGTTCACCCGCCTCGCGTCAGTGGAAGACGACGATCCTGGGGCACTGGCCATTGCCGAGCGTTGGGCAGAACTCCGCCACCCGGACCGTGTCATCCGCCGCAGGGAGTTGGAGGCCCGTATCGCCGATGAAGAGAAGTTCCTGACGCGCCTGGAGGACGAGAAGCTAGAGGGTCTCTTCCGCGGCGCCAGGGGTGAAGCTCGATTCCGTCAGCGGTACGACGCCAGTCAAAACCGGCTGGAGCAGTACGAGGCGGAGCTAGCTTCGATTCCCGTAGCCGCGACTCTCGACGTAACTCCGTTCCACGAAATCGAGCTGTTCCGTGAGGCTTGGGAGGGCTACGACCTCGCAGAGCGACGAGAGATCCTCGGTCTCGTCCTGAACAAAGCGTGGCTCTTCAAGGCACCGTCATCAGGCGTACGGCCCACCCTGGATCGCTTCCGATTCTGGTGGGTGGGCGAGGAGGAGCCGAAGGGAATCGGGGCCTCACTGACTCTCGCCGACGACGCAGAATAGCGACGCCAAGAGCCCCGCCGGACCATTCCGACGGGGCTCTGTCATGCTTCCGGCGCAGCGCTCCAAGGGCCGGCGGGGGGCCGTTCTGGGAGCGCTGCGCCCTCACGAGTCAGGAACCAGTCGATGAACATCCGCACGGCCGCAGAGCGGTCCGTGTCTGCCGCTCTGGTCGCCTCGTCGAACGCGTCCCACGTGTCGTCATCAATGCCGCGGATGCCGCGGAGCTTGTGCTTGTGCGCATTGGCCATGAATGCAGTCTGCCAGGGTGGTTGACCACCTGTCGACCGCGTGCCACTATCGGGGTGGTTAACCACCCTGGCCATAGAGGGGCTCGCCCAATGTCTTGGCGGACGACGAGCCCCCGTCTCCCGGAGGAGAATCCCATGGTTGCACAGCGCCCCATCCTCGTCGTCGGCAAGACGGACACCGTGGACGACATAGCCGACGTCACTGCTTTCGCCTGTGACGTCGCCGATCGCCTCCGCTTCCCCGCCCTCGTCGCCGTCAGTCGCGACTACGACCCGATGGACTACGAAGGGGTGGTCCTCGCCGACGGGTGGGAGAAGTCGCCCGCCTCCGCCGCTCTCGGCGCTGAGGCGATGCTCTCGGATGTCTGCTGCCTGTGGGCCGACGCGGTCTATGAGCACCCGGTGAACACAACATGTGGGCACTGCGGGGAGGACGACCCGGAGGCCGCTCCGATCTATCTCGACGGCCGGTGGACGGTCAGCGTCTGCGCGGGGTGCGTCAGTGCTTCCGGCGTGGCCGTCGCTGATCCCCTCGTCGTCGTCTGACGCTCCGCCCGACTCGACAGCCCGCTCCGGGGCCATCCCGGCACCGGGCTTCGTCGCGTCCGGCCGCCCCGCCGATGGGCTGGTTTGACCCTCGTCGGTGTCCGCGCGAAGGAAGTGGAGCGCTGCACTCCATCCCTTATTCGCCTTTTCCTCAGGTTCGCACCCTTCGTCGCCTCACTCGCCGCGTCCAAACCGGTGTCAGTTTGCATAGCCGCTGACCTGCGGTGATGGTCAAAAGGGCCAAACTAACCGTAGTTTCAATTTTCTCTAAGGCGAGTTAGAGAGAAAGTGGAAAAGGCGTTCAGTCTGGCACTTTGGACCAGGTCTGACCACGGAGGAAGAGGACGGCCCTCCCGCGTCACATCTGGCCGTCTCCGCCCCATAACCCAGGTGTAAGCCGCGCACGCGGCTCACCGACGAGGAATGGGGAACCACTGTGTCGTACGACGACTTCGGACCTGGCCGACGTCCTACCCGCCGCTCTTACGAGGAGCTGGAGGCCGAGGCGTTCGTCGAAGAGCTGGAGGACGGAGGGGCGTACGTCTCTCCCGGCTACACCACGCCGTGGCGGGGGCTCAGCTCTCATGACCCGCTCGACGACGAAGACCCGTTCCTGCGCGGTGAGCGGCTCTTCGAGGAGTGGCACGACCGCTCGGAGAACCCTGAGGATCGTCCGGAGCGGCGTCGGCCTGGTCGTGCGGCTGACATCGAGCCTCCGTACGTCGCCCCGGTGACCGTGACGGTTGACCCGGAGATAGCTCGGCGTCACGCGGAGCGCCAGGCGCAGCGTCAGGCGGAGACGGAACGGCGCATGGAGTACGAGACGGCCGGCGGTGTCGTCGTTGTGGACGGCCTGACGAAGGTGTGGCGCGGTCCGTGCGCTCAGTGCGGGACTGAGTTCGAACAGCGGCGCCCGGTGTCGCAGCGCCGTCGCTGGAAGACGCTGTGCAGTGACGTGTGTTCCACCGCGTGGGATCGCGAACGGGCCAGGGATCGCATGCGACGTCTGCGGGACGACGAGGCGGCCTGACGCGTTCGGGTTTGTATCTCTTATGGAGAGGGTGCCGCACAGTCGCCCTCTCCTCGTCGCGTAGCGGAGTCTCCGACCCGGAATGTTGTTGAGACCCCCGTGCCGCGGGACGACGCCCTCTCCTCCGTCGCCCCGCACAGCCCTCCCACCCGTGTTCCCTTCGGGAAGCGCGTTGAGCAACGCCGGTTTCCTCCTTCGGCCGTGCAGCTCCGCGCCGCCGTTCCACGGGTGGGAGGGCTTTCTCATGCCCATTCAAGACAGGACGACAGGAGACATGATGTCGAGCCATACCGACGTGCCGTCCCCGTCGCGCGCGTGCCAACGGTGCGGGGTGCGCTACCCGCGCACTGCGGCGTTCTTCCACCGGGATTCGCTCAACAGCGACGGCCTGAAGCTGTCGTGCCGCAACTGCGCGTGTGAGGCGGAGCGACGACGTTACGCGGCGTCCGCCGAGCGCATCCGTCAGCGGACGCGAGAGCGCCGGACAGAGCGCGCAGCGTACTTCGAGACTCAACCCCAGTGGGAGGCCGCGTGACGGCCGCACAGCCCACTTCCGCAAGGCCCTTAGCCACTACGGCTGAGGGCCTTTGTTGTTGATCCACTGACACGAAGGAGTGACCATGACCAATCCCGATTTCGACGCCTCGTGGGCGGCCGTTCCTGCCGTCGCCCACTGCGAGCGGCAGCTCCGGACCCTGGAGGAACGGCGGAGGGCACTCTCCGACGCTCCAGGCTGCGAGGAAGCGCGACGCACCGTCATCAACGATGCCGTCAACGCGACGCGGACCGGTGCCGACTTCCCCGCGGACATCGGCAAGCGAGCAGCCGACGCCTACCGTGACGCCCTGGAGGCGGAGTCGGAGCGCCTCGCCCTGAACGAGGCGACGACGAGCCTGCGAAACCACCTCGAATACCTCCGCGCGAACGAAGCGGACACGGCCCTTGAAGTACTGGGGACGCGTCTCGCGGAGTTCCTCGCCGACGTGAGCAAGGTGCTGCCGGATCTGAAGGGCGTGCAGAGCGCCGAGGAAGCCATCAGCAAGGGCGGAAAGGCTCCGGCAGCCTGGAAGACCCTCACGGACATGATCGGCCGCCTGGCGTCCATCCGTGACGCGCAGTACCGCATCCTGCGACCCCTGGGCGACGGCCAACGGCTCCGCATGCTCCGTGAGGCGGGGCACTTCGAGGTGTCCGGGCTGCGCCGCGACGAGATCCCGGAGCACATCTTCCGCGCCATGACATCCGGGCACTACGACGTGCCGTATCTCGTCTTCCTCGCCAACCACCCCGGCGCATGGGTGCCCGGAAGCTTCGAGGAGTTGGACGGGGAGGACGCGCCCGACATCGGTACGCCTGACGCACCGCTGGCCGATTACACCCCGCGTGAGGAGTTCCTCCCCGAACCTCCCGCCCCGAAGCCCACGGGGGCAGAGCGCGCCCCCGTCCTTTCGTACTGAGACCTGGAGAACGACATGGAACCAACCCCCGAGCAACTCGCAGCCGGCCAGCCGAAGGGGCTGACCCCTGAGATGTGCGCGCGGCTGCGCGGAGAGACGCCCGAAGAACTCTCCGCGGACGCCGACACCTTCCTCACCGAGTGGGCACCTCAGGCACCGCCCGCTCCAACCCCTCGTTCCGGCGGCAACCGTGGCTCCGATGTCGGCAGCGGCTCCGGAACCGTCAGCGGCGGAGCCGCGCGCTACAGGCAGCGTCACGGCCTGGACGAGGACGGGCGACGCCCAGAGCGACGCCAGGCGGACAGCGACGGTCGGAACCCGTGGCGGGAGAACGGCTACACGATGGAGCGTTGACGACGTCACTTTCGCCAGAAGCGCCAGAAGTCAGCAAGGGCGCGGATGATGTCGGGGCGTTCCTTGGCGTCGGATCCGCGCAGGCTGAGCGGTAGTGACACGAGCATCACCACCAACACAGAGCCCAAGACCAGGGCGAGCAACATCGGGGCTGACAAAGCAAGTTCACTCAGCACTGGCCACACGACAGGTTCTCCTCAGCAACGGGTATATGCCACCTGAAGCGAGGACGAAGCGTGTGCTACCTCAACGACGACAGATGGCCTGTCAGCACACGCAGGGCCCTTGCTGCGTGCCGCACCGTTGCGGTGCATGTCGTCGAGGTCCATGAGACCTGATGAAGGTGCTGAAGAGACCCAACAGCGTTGCGCCATTGGCGGCCTCCGCGAGGTGAGGGCCCGCATCTGAGAACCACCCCAAATGCCCAGCTAAGTTCTGGAGCGTAGCAGAACCAGCCCTACCCAGGGGGGTGACCCGGGGTGGGGTCAATCGGATCACCGGTAAGGTGCTGATAAGCGCGGTCTGTACGGGTCTGGGAGGTGCCACAAGGTGCCCGCAGGGGCCCGCTGGAGGCCCGAACGTCAGCCTCCTGGACTGATTCGAACCCCAAACCGGCAGACGGGCGCACACGGCTTCGGTCGCACAGTCGCTGACAATGTCCCTGGTCAGAGCTTGTTTTACCGTTACCGGCCGCACTAGAATGGGCCACATGAACACACGGAAATGCGAGCAGTGCGGCGAGCACTTGGGAGCGAGGCACTCGCACCGAGCGCGCTTCTGCTCCACGCGTTGCCGTGTCGCTGCGCACCGCGCGGCGAAGAAGGATGCGACTCCCGCTGAGCTGACGACCCGCGACAGGTGGGTACGCCGCTCCGCAGGCAAGGTCCCGCTGACGGTCGCCGGCATGGCGGCCTCCTCGACGGATCCGCGGACGTGGAGCACGCACAAGGACGCCGCCGCTTCGACGGCCGGCGTCGGTCTGGGCTTCGTGCTGAGCGACGAGGACGACATTGTCTGTCTCGACCTCGACCACTGTCTCAACCCGCTCACCGGGCAACTTGCTCCGTGGGCCGCAGCCATCCTCCGCGACGCGGGCGCCACCTACGTAGAGGTGTCCCCGTCCGGAGACGGCTTGCACGTCTGGGGCCGCGCTGACGTCCGACAGGGACGGCGCATCCGACGCCCCGACGGTACGGCCGTGGAGATCTACGGAACCGGCCGGTACATCGCAATGACGGGGCGCCGACATGGCAACGCCCCGTCCGTTCTTGCTGACCTATCAGCACTCGTCGCGCAGTTGACGGTGTAACAACTACCACGAACTCTCTCAGGGCCTCCGGCGTTGCCGGGGGCCTTTTCTGTTTGGACGTTCAATGACCAATGAATCGACTCGCTGTATACGGCCAGGATGCAAGTTCGCCCGGATGCCAGCAATAACCGAGTCGGGGGCGCTGGAAGTATTTCCCGCGTGCAGCCCTTCATGTGCGGATTGGCTGGAGGCTGCAACGATTGTCGCACAGGCTCCGGAATCACCAACGACCGAGCGTGAGGCGGAACGGCTCGACGTTCTCTCGCGTTTGCTTGACCTGCGAAGTCACCCGTTGGAATTCGATGTAACCACTGGGGGTGTTTGATGGCCGCAGACCTTGACGTCGTCGGCGGAGCGGCCGTTGACGTCGTCCCGATTGCGCCGAACTTCCACCGAAAGCTGAAAGGCATTGTCCTCCCAGCGGCGGACAGGGTCGGCGAAGAGGCTGGTAGACGCATCGGTGAAGCGATGTCCCGGCATATCCGGGTTGCCATTCCCGATGCCATAACGAATGGCGGGAGGACGGCGCGCGTCAGCGCGACGCGCCAGGGCGATGACAATGCGGGGGCGTTTGCGCGCGCGTTCAAGTCGCGTTTGGAAGCGGCGTTCCGCTCGTTGCCTCGTCCCGACGTGCGTTTGTCGACTACTGGCTTCGATGCGGACTTGGCCCGTGTTCGGAGTCGTATGGAAACGCTCGCAAACAAGCGTGTCGGCGTCGACATCGACGCCGCAACGGCGTTTGCGCAGATATCGGCGCTTGACACCGAACTCGAAAGGCTCAGTACGCAGACGGCCGATATCCAGGTTCGCTCGGATATCGCAGCCGCGCGCGCCGGTCTCGCCGAAATGCAGCGAGCCGTAAATGACCTCGACGGCGAAACAGCCACCGTACACGTACGCGCGGATACGGGATCTGCGCGGGCGGAGCTGCTGCAACTCGGCATACTCCTTGGTGGCGTCGCAGCCATTCCCGTTGTGCCGGTCGCAGCCGCCGGTATCGGCGCCATTGCCTCCGCAGCCGTCGCAGCCGGCGCAGGTGTCGGCGCTCTCGCCCTTGCGGCAGTGCCAGCGATAAAGGGCGTCACCGAAGCCATTCAGGCGAAGACAGCAGCGGAGCGAGAATCCTCCCGCGCGACGGACAACTCCGCGGCCTCTAGCGTGAAGGCCACACAATCGGCGCTCCAACTCGCCAATGCACAAGCCACGCTGCGGAGCGCGCACAGGCAGGCAGCGCAGCAGATAGCCGACGCCAACCGCCAAGTGGAGGGCGCGGAGCGGTCCCTCGTCGACGCCAAGAGGGCCGCACGGCAGGCGGAGGACGACCTCACGGCCACTCGTCGCAATGCTCGTCAGGAACTCCGCAGCCTCCAGGATGAGCTTCTGGACGGCGTTCTCAGCGAACGGGAAGCAACGCTCCGCGTGGCGGAGGCGCGGGAGGAACTCGCCCGCGTCACGGCCGATCCGACAGCCACAGACCTCCAGCGTCAGCGGGCACAGCTCAGCCTCGACGAAGCAGTACGCAACCTCGACAAGCAGCGTGAGAAGCAAGCCGAGTTGAAGCGCTCCGTCGAGGACGCGACGAAGGCGGGAGTCGACGGGAACGCCAACGTCAAGGCTGCTACGCAACGTGTCACCGACGCTCAGCAAAAGGTGCAGGACCAGACTCGGGCGGTTGCCGACGCTCAGAGCAGAGCAGCCGACGCCCAGGTACAGGCCGCTGAGTCCATCGCATCTGCGGAGCGTGGCCTCCACGCTGCACGGCTCTCGTCCGTCGACACGACGGTGAAGAGCGCCAGCGCGGCCGACGATTACCGCAAGGCACTGGCGAAACTGACGCCCGAACAGCGCACGCTGTACGACGCGATTGCCGGGCCCAAGGGGCTCAAAGCCGCCTTCGCCGACTGGGCACGGCAGCTCTCACCCGACGTCGTCCCGCTCCTCACACAGGCCGTCAACGGCGCAAAGAACGCCCTCCCCGGTCTCTCCCCGCTCGTTCGTGAGGCTGCGGCCGGTGTCGAGGAACTACAGGACGCCGCGTCAAAGGACCTGAAAGAGCCCTTCTGGCAGGGGTTCAAGAAGGACATAGAAGGCGCCGCAAAGCCGGCTGTCATCGGTCTGGGCAAGGCATTCGGTAACACGCTTAAGGGAATGGCCGGCGTCGTCGACGCTTTCCTTCCCCACATGGACGGCATCGCCGACCGGATGGTGAAATCGTCGAGAACGTTCGCCAACTGGGGAACGGGGCTCAAGGGTTCCCCGGAATTCGAACGATTCCTGAAGTACGCCGAGGAATCCGGACCGAAGGTCGCTGGTTTCCTCGGTTCCGTCGGTGGCGCGTTCCTGGCGATTGGCGAGGCGTTGGCTCCGTTCTCCGGGCCGTTGCTCGTCGCGCTGACCGGAATCGCTGACGGCATCGCGACAATAGCCGACCACACGCCGTGGCTGGTGCAGGGAATTTGGCTCATCATCGCAGCTCAGAAGGCGTGGAATATCGTCATGATCGCGACGAACGTCATCATGAGCGCGAACCCCGTCGCCCTCCTCGTCGCCGGAATCCTCGCTCTAGCGGCAGCCGTCTACTGGGCCTATCAGCACGTCGGCTGGTTCCGCACGGCCGTCGACACCTCGTGGAAGTGGATCCAGCGAGTCACGGAATGGCTGTGGACGAAGGCGCTACAGCCATTCTTCGCGTGGTTCGGTGACACTGTCGTATGGCTTTGGGACAAGGTGATCAAGCCGTACATCGAGCTGATCATTGATTACTGGAAGCTCGTCGGCGACGTAATCGTGTGGCTGTGGACTCACGTCGTGAAGCCGTACATCGATCTGATGGTCGAATACTGGAAGATGGTTGCCGACGTCATTTCCTGGCTATGGTCCGGAATCTTCAGCCCCATCTTCGGCTTCATCGGTGACCTGATCGCGTGGTGGTACAGGAACATCGTCCTGAAGTACTTTAACCTCGTCATGAGCATCGCGCGTGCCGTCGGCGACGTAATCGGGTGGCTGTACCAAAAGGGCGTCAAACCGCCGATAGACTCCATCGTCGCCATAGTCATGTGGGCGTGGGACAAGGGCATAAAGCCAGCCTTCGACAAGATCAAGGACGCGGCCAAGCTCGTCGGGGAGGCATTCGGGAGTGCCCGGGACGCAGTGAAGGCGCACTGGTTCGAGGTTGCGCAGATCGCGGCCAAGCCGGTGAATTTCATCATCGAGTGGGTTTACAACAAGGGCATCAAGGCCGTATTCGACAAGGTGGCGGGATTCGTCGGTATGGAGCCCCTGCCGAAGGGCCCGAAGCTCCTCGACACGAACCCCAAGTTCCTTGCGGCAGGCGGCACGGTCGGCGACGGATGGGGCGTAGCACGGCCGATGGTGACCAACAAGCCGACGGCGATTGTCGGCGAAGGTGATCCCCGATTCCCTGAGTACATTATTCCGACCGACCCGAAGTACAGGTCTCGTGCGAAGGCCCTGTGGCAGGCGGCCGGCGTTCAGCTCCTGGAGAAGGGCGGTGTCCTCGGCAAGATCGGCGGAGCGCTGGACTGGACGAAGGACACCCTGTCCGACGTCGTTGGCGGCGCTATCGACTGGGCGAAGACCGGTGCCGATCTGATGACCAACCCCGGCAAGGTATGGGACGCGCTGATGCGGCCGATCCTGTCGAAGGTCGCTGCGGGTGTCGGCTCCTCCACGATGGGCGCGGCGGTCGGGAAGTACCCGGCGAAGATGGCCGCGGGGATCAAGGACAAGATCACCAGCGCCGTGTCTGGCCTCTTCTCCGGCGGCGACGGAGGAGGCGGAGGCGGGAACGGCCCGTGGGCGCGCCCCGTCAACGCGCCCTTCGGCACGCGCTTCGGCGTGGCCGGCTCGATGTGGTCCTCCGGCCATCACACGGGCCTCGACTTCCCGGCCCCGACGGGTACGCCGATCTTCGCTGTTGCTCCCGGCACCGTGGCGCTGTCGAGGAGCGGCGGCCCGTACGGCAATCACATCCTGATCAACCACGGTGGTGGGCTGGCGTCCCTGTACGCGCACATGTCGCGCATGAACGCCTCCGTCGGCCAGGCCGTGACGCGCGGCCAGACCATCGGCGCTGTGGGCGCGACGGGCAACGTGACGGGCCCTCACCTCCACTTCGAGGCGCGCCGCAATGGCACTCCCATCGACCCCATGCCGTTCCTGTACGACTCCGGGGGCTACCTCCCGCCGGGCATGACCCTCGTCGCCAACGGCACGGGCCGCCCGGAGCCTGTCCTGACGTCGCAGCAGTGGGCGGACATCCGGGCCGCGAAGGGCAGCGGGCCGGACGCCGACGGGATCAACGTCTACGTCTCGACGACGCTCGACGGCAGGGAGCTGACAGGCCATGTAGACAAGCGCATCGAGGTCTACGACAGGCAGTCCGCAACGGCACTCAACAACGGCCGCTGGTCGTAATACACCCCACGCACATCCCGCCCCCGGGTCGACTGGCCCGGGGGCTCCCGACGTCCAACGAAGGAACTCTCATGTTCGGAGCACCAGCGAAGTCTGTCCCCGTCACCTGTGGCCACTGCGGAGCCGAGATCACGCAGAAGCCGGGTGCGGGACGCGTCCGCCGCTTCTGCAACGGCGACCACGGCAAGGCGTACCGGCGGCGTCTGCGGGCTCTGGGGGTGCCGCTGTAAACCGTGGCTGACGTCTGACAGACGGGCTCTCGGCGTCGTACCGTCGATGACGTGAGTGAGCACCTGGGCGACAAGTTGCGTCGGCTGCGGCGCCTCTCCGGCCTGACGCAGGAAGAGCTAGCTGCGCGTTCCGGGGTCTCAGTCGATGTCGTGAAGAAGCTGGAGCAAAAGCGGAAGAGTTCCGCGACGCTGCCCACCCTGCACTCTCTTGCGAGAGGCTTGGGAGTCGAGCTGACGTCGCTGCTGGGTGACCCTCCTGGTGCACCCTCGACGGGCGAAGCAGACCCTCCGCAGCTCGTTGCCGTCCGGCGCGCTATCTCCCCTCCGCTGTTCGCTCCGCCCCTGGAGCCGCAGCGAGCGGAGAAGCTCTCCCTGCCCCTTCTGCGGGCCGAAATCGCGGACGCCTGGACCCTGTACCACGACGCGGAGTTCGGGCGTCTCATGGAGCTTCTGCCGGACATCATCACCGACGCGCGGTTTGCTGCGGCCGTCGGCGGTGACGACGAGCGAGCCGCCGGCCAAGCTGCGTTGGGTAAGGCGCTGCAACTCGGCGGACACCTCGCGATCCGCATGGGTAAGACCGACCTTGCTCTGTCGAGCCTGGAGCGTGCGATAGACGCCGCCGGTAAGTCGTCGGATCCGCTTCTAGCGCCCATGGTCTCCAACTCCGTCGCTTGGGCGTATCAACGCCAGAACCGCCTTGAGGACGCGACCAACCTCGCCATCTACGCAGCGGACAACGTCGAGCGGGAACACTCGACTGACGCCTCTGGGCTGAGGGTGTGGGGCGGGCTGCTCATGTCCGCAGCGACGAGCTACGCCCGGAGCGGCGACTATGAGCGAGCAGACGAGATGATGCGGACCGCGGAGAAGGCTGCGGGACGGGTGGCCAAGATGCCTGCCCCGGACGAGGGGCGTCTCGTCTCTGTGTTCAGCAAGTCGTCCGTCCGCATCGAACGCGTCCGGCTGGCGGTGCAGCACGGCCGCCCAGAGGAGGCGCTCACGCTCGCCAAGGGAATGCGGCTGTCCAAGGACACGCCGCCATCGTGGCGTACGTGGCTGCTTCTCGACGTGGCGCGGGCTCACACCGACGTCGGCAACACCGAGGGGGCCGTGAAGGCCCTTGAGTCCCTGCGTCGCGTGGCACCTACTTGGATGAGACATCACACGCTAGCCGTTGCCATCGTTCGAGACCTGTGGGAATTGCCCGCGCGCCCTCCGGGCCTACGTTCGATTGCCGAGTTCCTCGGAATCGTCGCTTAGCGTTCTTAAAGGGGGACGCTCCGTCCCTGTTGATCACCTCCGTCACACGTGAGCCTTGAGTGATGACGCGTGTGGCGGAGGTGTCTTTGTATGGCGTTACAAGCGGCCGAGAACGAGCCGGCGGAACTGCCCGCCCAGGTATTTGCCAGGCCCGCCCCGTGGCCCGGGTGCAACACCTGTCGGGGCATGGACCAGGAATGGGTGTGGGCGACGACGCCCGGACATCCAAGGCACAACCCGACAATGGCGGACGTGATCGTCGGCGTGATGCGGCAGCACCAGAAGATCTTCCATGAGCGGGTGACGGAGTGATGGCCGGCGTCAAGGACTACACGTATACGCACGTGCCTGCCGACGTCCGCCTCACCGTCGAGAAGCTCGACGACTTGGCCACCCGACGGTGGGTCGAATGTGCCTCGTGCCCGGAGTCCCGGGACATTACGGCGGTGCGGGAGGCGGACAAGTGGGTCACCCAGCACTTCGCCGACAACCCGCATCACGACCGCTACCGGCTCAAGAGTGAGACCGGCTGGAGGTTCGTCCCGACGTCGGCGAACGCCACGACTGCCCCTGAAGCGTCAGAGTGCGGCGTCGCCACCGCACTGCCGGACGACACGGTGGAGTTTCAGAAGGAAAAGCGCGGACGCGACCTGTCTGGGGTTTTCGTCGTCTGCGGAATCGCACCGCATGGCGATGAGGAGGATCACCGGGGGCCGGTGTACCTCGACGGCAGGCGGATTGGCATATTCACCTGGGCGTCATCCCCGCCCCCCTAGACCCGCGGACGGCGCCTGTGCGTCGCCCGCGGAGGGCGCGGCGGGGGTGCAAGCGCCGGTGAGGTCGGCCCGCTGCACCCCCGCTGGCGTCCCGTGACTCCTCCCCTTCCGGCGTTGGGGAGGCACCCGCCGAGACGGTTACGTCCTCTCCTCCCCGTGGAGGACGTTCGGTGGGTGACGAAGCCCCGTTCACCTGGACTCCGCCGGTCCGGTGAGCGGGGCTTTCGCTACCCCCAGCCCAGCTCATGAAGCCGCGCATCATCGATGCCGAAATGGTGTGCGATCTCATGAACGACAGTCACGGCGACCTCGTCCCGGACCCACTCCCGATAGGTGTCTCTTGAGGTATCGTGCACCACCGTCACCTCGGTCTCCTCGACGACCTCCTCCCGCGTCTCGCACATCCGCAGCGTCGGCCCCCGGTAGATGGTGATCCGGTCCGGCAGCACCCCGGCGTACCACTCCCCGCGGTCGGTCAGCGGAGTCCCCTCGTACAGACCGAGCAACTCGGGATCGTCCGACGGGGGTTCGTCCTCGACGAACACCGCGACGTTGTCCATCAGCCGCGTCAGCTCCGGCGGGATACGGTCCAGCGCCTCGGCGACCAGTTCCTCGAACTCCTCGCGCGTCATCTCCAGCACAGGCCCATTGTCCGGTACGGGGCCGCCGTCACCAGGTCCGCGCAGCACCGGCATATCCACGTACGCACCTGGGCATACGGGACCAATGGCCCGCGTCCGCGTCCTGAAGAGCCTGAAGAACCCCCGCCGATCCAAGCCGCCCACGCCCCCCACCCCGGAACTCGCCACGCGTCCCCACCCCTGGGGCCGCGCGTTCGGCCTGGTCGCCGTCGTCCTCATGGGCGCCTGGCTCGGCCTGCTGATCGTGGGGAACGTACGGACGCAGGTCGGCCCCATGAACACCACGATGACCCTGCGCCCCTCCCTCACCGGCGGCACGAAGATCAACGTGTCGCCGCTGGGCGCGCTCACCCTGGACAGCCACAACGCACCCGTCCGTCTCGACGTGAACGTCGACCAGCTCGACCCGGCCCGCTCCCAGGCCCTGGTCGACCACCCCGAACGGCTCTCCGGCCTCCAGGAGGAGGTCGCACGGGACGTGCAGCACGGCACCCGCGATCTCGCCCTGCGCTCCTGCGTGGCGGTCGTGTCGGGTGCGACGGCCCTCGGCCTGGCCGTCTACCGCCGCCCGCGCCGCGCGCTGGCGGCCGGCGGCCTGGCACTCACCCTGCTCGCCGCGTCGGGCGCGACGGCGTACGCCACCTGGAACCCCAAGTCGGTCCTGGAGCCGAGGTTCTCGGGCCTGCTGTCGTCCGCGCCGTCCCTGGTGGGCAACGCGCGCAGCATCGTCACCGAGTTCGACGTCTACCAGAAGGAGCTGGCCCGCCTGGTGACGAACGTGACGAAGCTGTACGACGTCACCTCCACACTCCCCGTCTACCAGCCCGACCCGACCACCGTCCGGGTGCTGCACGTCTCGGACATCCACCTCAACCCGGCGAGCTGGAAGATCATCGCCTCGCTGGTGGAGCAGTACAAGGTGAACGTGATCGTCGACTCCGGCGACACCATGGACCACGGTACGGCGGCGGAGAACGGCTTCCTCGACCCGATCGCGGACCTCGGCGCGCCCTACGTCTGGGTACGCGGCAACCATGACTCGAGGTCCACGCAGCGCTACCTGGAGGGCATCAGGAACGTCCGGGTCCTCGACGGCGGCCGCGCGGTGACGGTCGCCGGTATCCGGTTCGCCGGCATCGGGGACCCGCAGTTCACCCCCGACCGCTCCAAGGTGCCCGGCAGCGAGGAGACGCAGGAGCAGGCGGGCGCCCGGCTGGCACAGGCCCTGCGGGAGCAGCGGGCCGCCGGCACGCCGGTCGACATCGCCGTCGCCCATGAGCCCTCCGCCGCCCGCGAGGTCGACGGCGAGGTGCCCCTGGTGCTGGCCGGCCATCTCCACCACACCGAGATGGAGATCATGGAGAACGGCACGAGGCTGCGGGTGGAGGGCTCGACGGGCGGCAGCGGCCTGCGCGCGGTGGAGGGCAAGTACCCCGACCCCATCCAGGCGTCGATCCTCTACCTGGACCGCGACACCCGCCGCCTCCAGGCATGGGACGAGATCAAACTGGGCGGCCTGGGCCTGACGACGGCCGAGGTCAGCCGCCACCTCCCCAAGGAGAACCAGCCGGGCGCCACCCCCACACCCACCCCCTCCCCCGACCCGGCGACGAGCCCGGCAACCAGCCCCCCGACAAACTCCCCCACGGCCTCCCCCGCGACCTCCCCAACGATCTCCCCGACGGACTCCCCGTAAACCGTTTTGGCGATACCCCCCGCCATCCCATATGCTTCATGACGTCCCCGACGCGCTGAGAAGCGCCCAGGCGGGCCGATAGCCCTCATCGTCTAGCGGCCTAGGACGCCGCCCTTTCAAGGCGGTAGCACGGGTTCGAATCCCGTTGGGGGCACGCAAGAACGTGTGCGACACTGTCGTACGCACAGCATGGTCCTGTGGAGCAGTTTGGAGTGCTCGCCACCCTGTCAAGGTGGAGGCCGCGGGTTCAAATCCCGTCAGGACCGCTGAGGTTTCACGTGAAACCTCGTGGCTGGGTAGCTCAGTTGGTACGAGCGTCCGCCTGAAAAGCGGAAGGTCGCCGGTTCGACCCCGGCCCCAGCCACAGAACAAGGGCCCCGACCATGCGGTCGGGGCCCTTGGCTTTTTCTTGCGTAAGCGCCGCCAGCGCAAGGGTTCGCCACAGGGAAACCACAAGGCCCTTACAACCCTCTGATAGACCTGTGAGTCGACTGATCCGGGTTCACAGAACCCTGCCAGCTGACCACGTCCTAAACGGGTGATGAGATGTCCCAGACGGATCACAGGGAAGCGGCCCCGCCGAGGGCCGCAGGCGTGCCCTCGCATGTGAGCGAGGAGACGCTCTCCCTGCGAGGGGTGTCGTCGCGGATCATCCCCGCCAAGCGGCAGAATCGGCTGGCCGCGCTCGACGGGCTACGGTTTCTGGCCGCGCTCGCCGTGGTCCTGTTCCACTTCGTGGGGCAGACCCCGGCGTCCATGCAGGGCATCTGGAACCGGCCGTACCAGGAACTGTTCTCCGAGCAGACGCACGCCTACTTCGCCTACGGCCGCCTCGGCGTCGACCTTTTCTTCCTGATCAGCGGCTTTGTCATCTGTATGAGCGCCTGGGGCCGCACCCCCCGGCACTTCTTCATCTCGCGCGTCACCCGCCTGTATCCGATGTACTGGATCGGCATCCTCATCTCGGCGGCCGTGATCTATCTCGTCGACACGCCTTTCGGCCACCCCAATCCGCGGGTGCTCTTCGCCAACCTCACGATGCTCCAGAGGCCCCTCGGCGTCGACAACCTCGACTCGGTCTACTGGACCCTCTGGCCGGAGCTCTGCTTCTATCTCACCTTCTCGGCCATCGTGTGGAAGGGCCTCACCTACCAGCGTGTGGTGATCTTCTGTGGTGTCTGGACGGTGGCCGCAGTTGTCGCGCCCGCTGCGGGCATCCCGCTGCTCAGCCTGATCGTCAACCCGACGTCGGCCCCCTACTTCATCGCGGGCATGGCCTTCTACCTGATGCACCGCTTCCGGCCCACCCCGCTGCTGTGGGGCATTGTCGCCATGTCCTGGCTGCTCGCCCTGCACTTCCTGCTGACACCGCGCGGCGGCCGCAACAATTGGGAGACCTGGGATCCCTGGCGTGGCTGGCTGATCCTCGTGGTCACCGTGTTCTTCCTGCTGATCGCCGCGATCGCGCTCGACTGGACCAGCCGCCTACGCTGGCGCGGCCTGAGCGTCGCGGGCACGATGACCTTCCCTCTGTATCTGCTGCACGACGTCATCGGTATGACCGTCGCCCACCACTACGGCGACCGCGTCGACCCCTGGCTCCTGATCGCGGCCACGGTGAGCGGACTGCTCCTCCTCTCCTACCTCGTGCACCGCTTCCTTGAGCGCCCGTTCGCAGCGGTCATGCGCCGCTGGCTCAGCAACGCCGAGTTCAGCAAGACACCCGAGGTCCGTCGGCCCTGATCCACGGCCGGGCACCTGCCGGCCGACCGGGCAAAAAGCGTTCGCCACGGATTTCCGCGGGATGAGATCCTGGGTCGCGTATGTCTACGCACCCTGCCCCCGCCCTCGGCGCTCTCGCCGCCCGCCTGACCGAGCTGTCCCTGCGTGATGCGCAGCGGCTCGGGCGCAGGCTGGAAGGTGCGCGCAAGATTCGTAAGCCGGAGGCGCGTGCCGCCGTCCTCGCCGAGATCGAGGCGGAGGTCGCCAAGGGCGAGGCGCGGATGGGTGAGCGGCGCGGCCGGGTGCCCGCCGTCAGCTATCCCGAGCAGTTGCCGGTCAGCCAGCGGAAGGACGCGATCGCCGACGCCATCCGCGATCACCAGGTCGTCATCGTGGCCGGTGAGACCGGGTCCGGGAAGACGACCCAGATCCCGAAGATCTGTATGGAGCTGGGGCGGGGTGTCCGGGGCATGATCGGGCACACCCAGCCCCGGCGTATCGCCGCGCGGACCGTCGCCGAGCGCGTCGCCGAGGAGCTGAACACTCCCCTCGGCGAGGCCGTCGGCTGGAAGGTGCGGTTCACCGACCAGGTCGACCCGGACGCCACCTTCATCAAGCTGATGACCGACGGCATCCTGCTCGCGGAGATCCAGACCGACCGCGAGCTGCGCGCCTACGACACGCTCATCATCGACGAGGCCCACGAGCGGTCCCTCAACATCGACTTCCTGCTCGGGTATCTGGCGCAGTTGCTGCCGCGCAGGCCCGATCTCAAGGTCGTCATCACCTCGGCCACCATCGACCCCGAGCGCTTCTCCCGGCACTTCGGCGACGCGCCGATCATCGAGGTCAGCGGGCGGACGTACCCGGTGGAGGTGCGGTACCGACCCCTCCTCGAAGAGGACTCCGAGGACTCCGACCGCGACCAGATCACCGCCATCTGCGATGCCGTCGAGGAGCTGATGGGCGAGGGGCAGGGCGACATACTCGTCTTCCTCTCCGGAGAGCGGGAGATCCGGGACACGGCCGACGCGCTGGAGAAGAAGAGATACCGGTTCACGGAAGTGCTGCCGCTGTACGCGCGGCTGTCGCACGCCGAGCAGCACCGGGTCTTCCAGCCCCACACCGGTCGGCGGATCGTGCTCGCGACGAACGTCGCCGAGACCTCCCTCACCGTCCCGGGCATCAAGTACGTCATCGACCCCGGCTTCGCCCGAATCAGCCGCTACAGCCACCGCACCAAGGTCCAGCGGCTGCCCATCGAGCCGGTCTCGCAGGCCAGCGCCAACCAGCGCAAGGGCCGCTGCGGCCGTACGTCCGACGGCATCTGCATCCGCCTGTACTCCGAGGACGACTTCCTCGCCCGCCCGGAGTTCACCGACGCGGAGATCCTCCGTACGAACCTGGCGTCCGTCATCCTCCAGATGACCGCGGCCGGCCTCGGCGACATCGAGAAGTTCCCCTTCATCGACCCGCCGGACCACCGCAACATCCGCGACGGCGTACAGCTGCTCCAGGAGCTGGGCGCCCTGGACCCGGCCCAGAAGGACCCCCGCAAGCGGCTCACCCAGACCGGCCGCAAGCTCGCCCAGCTGCCCGTCGACCCGCGGCTGGCCCGGATGGTCCTGGAGGCCGACAAGAACGGCTGTGTCCGCGAGGTCATGGTCATAGCCGCCGCGCTGTCCATCCAGGACCCGCGCGAACGCCCGGCCGAGAAGCAGACCCAGGCCGACCAGCAGCACGCCCGCTTCCGCGACGAGACCAGCGACTTCCTCGCCTACCTCAACCTGTGGCGGTACGTCCGCGAGCAGCAGAAGGAGCGGGGGTCGTCGTCCTTCCGGCGCATGTGCAAGCAGGAGTACCTGAACTTCCTGCGCATCCGTGAGTGGCAGGACATCTACACCCAGCTGCGCACGGTCGCCAAGCAGATGGGCATCCATCTGAACGAGGCGGACGCCGCAGACCAGAGCATCCATGTCTCCCTCCTCGCCGGTCTGCTCTCGCACATCGGCATGAAGGACGTGAAGGACGGCAACAAGAACGAGTACCTGGGTGCGCGCAACGCCAAGTTCGCGATCTTCCCCGGCTCGGCGCTCTTCAAGAAGCAGCCGCGTTTCGTCATGTCCGCCGAGCTCGTCGAGACCTCCCGCCTGTGGGCGCGGGTCAACGCGAAGATCGAACCGGAGTGGGTCGAGCCGCTCGCCGAGCATCTGCTGAAGCGGACGTACTCCGAGCCGCACTGGGAGAAGGACCAGGCGGCCGTGATGGCGTTCGAGAAGGTCACGCTGTACGGCGTGCCGATCGTCGCCCAGCGGAAGGTGAACTACGGCCGGATCGACCCGGAGGTCAGCCGCGAGCTGTTCATCCGGAACGCGCTCGTCGAGGGCGACTGGCGTACCCACCACAAGTTCTTCGCCGACAACCGGAAGCTGCTCAGCGAGGTCGAGGAACTCGAACACCGCGCGCGCCGGCGGGACATCGTCGTCGACGACGAGACGCTGTTCGACTTCTACGACCAGCGGGTGCCCGACCATGTCGTCTCCGGCGCCCACTTCGACTCCTGGTGGAAGCGGAAGCGGCACGAGCAGCCGGACTTCCTGGACTTCGAGCGGGAGATGCTCATCCGGGAGTCGGCGGAAGCGGTCACCAAGGCCGACTATCCGGACTCCTGGCGGCAGGGGAACCTGAAGTTCCGGGTCACTTACCAGTTCGAGCCGGGTGCGGACGCGGACGGTGTGACCGTGCACATCCCGCTGCAGGTCCTCAACCAGGTCACCGACGAGGGCTTCGACTGGCAGATCCCGGGCCTGCGGGAGGAGGTGGTGACGGAGCTGATCCGTTCGCTGCCCAAGCCGATCCGCCGCAACTACGTGCCCGCGCCGAACTACGCCAAGAGGTTCCTGGACACCGCCGTACCCCTGCAGGAGCCCCTCACGACCACCATGGCGCGTGAGCTGAAGCGGATGGTCGGGGTGCCCTTCGAGGCGGAGGACTTCGACTGGGCGAAGGTGCCCGACCATCTGAAGATCACCTTCCGGATCGTGGACGAGCGGCGGCGCAGGCTCGCCGAGGACAAGGATCTGGAGGCGCTGAAGCTCCGCCTGAAACCGAAGGCGAGGCAGGCCCTCTCCCAGGCCGCGGCGGCCACCGCGTCCCGCCAGGGCGGGGAGTCCCTGGAACGCAAGGGGCTCACCGACTGGACCATCGGCACGCTCACCCGCGTCTTCGAGACCCGCCGCGCCGGCCAGCCGGTCAAGGCGTACCCGGCGCTGGTCGACGACGGCGACACCGTGTCCGTACGGCTCTTCGACACGGAGGCGGAGCAGGCCGAGGCGATGTGGAAGGGCACGCGTCGGCTGATCCTGCGCAACATCCCGGTGAATCCCGCGAAGTTCGCGTCCGAGAAGCTGACGAACCCGCAGAAGCTCGCGTTGTCCGCGAATCCGCACGGGTCGATCCAGGCGCTGTTCGACGACTGCGCGACCGCCGCGGCGGACAAGCTGATCGCCGACTTCGGGGGGCCGGCGTGGGACGAGGAGTCCTACCGGAAGCTGTACGACAAGGTGCGGGCGGAGATCGTCGACACGACGGTGCGTACGGTGGCGCAGGTGCAGCAGGTGCTGGCCGCCTGGCAAGCCTGTGAGCGCCGCCTGAAGGGCGTACGCAGCCCCGTGCTGCTCGCGAACCTCCAGGACGTGCGCAAGCAGCTGGACGCCCTCGTGAAGCCCGGCTTCGTGACGTGGGCCGGGTTGCGGCGGCTGCCCGACCTCATGCGCTACCTCGTCGCCGCGGACCGGCGGCTGCAGCAGATGCCGGCCAACGTCCAGCGGGACACGACCCGCATGGAGAAGGTCCACGAGATGCAGGACGAGTTCGCCTGGCTGCTGGAGCAGATGCCCCAGGGGCGGCCGATCCCGTCCTCCGTGCTGGACATCCGCTGGATGATCGAGGAGCTCCGCGTCAGCTACTTCGCGCATGCGCTGGGCACGGCGTACCCCGTCTCCGACAAGCGGATCGTGAAGGCGATCGACGCGGCGATACCGTAACCGGCCCGGCACAGAGGGTGAGTTCGACCAGGACCCTCCGCCTCCTGTACAGTCTCTTCTCGCAGCGCAACGCAACGAAAAGCGCCGCGAAACCTGGTCCTGTGGAGCAGTTTGGAGTGCTCGCCACCCTGTCAAGGTGGAGGCCGCGGGTTCAAATCCCGTCAGGACCGCACAAGCAAGAGGGCCCGCATCCCGGCAAGGGAAGCGGGCCTTCTTCATGCCCCACCCTTCTCTCAGACCTCGCCACGCCCTCAAGGTGGAGGCCGCGCCCGCGGCGCAGCCGCAATCGGGTACAGCAAATCCCGTCAGGACCGCATCGCAAGAGCCCGGATCTTCGGATCCGGGCTCTTCCGTTTGGCCTTGACGGCGTCACATTCCCTCGGTACCCCAGAAGGCAAGGGGAGGTGGCCCATGGCGGCATCGGTGAGGCATGAGACTCGGGCGTTGCTCAGGGCGCATCTGGCGGCCGCGTCGGCGTACGGGCATGCGACCCGGCACTGCCCCGTCTGCCATCGTCTGCTGCGGCTGGCCATGGACGCGCCGCCCGGGAGCGCGCAAGGTGGCACGCAGGCCCCTGAGGAGGCGACGGGGGACGAGAGTCCCCAAGGCGAGTGACCTATGCCGACGCCAACTCCCCTACGCCCGTGGGACGCTGGAGCGTTCGGCTCTCCCTAGCGCACCGGGAGCGGCGGCAACAAGGCCCCTGGCATGTGACGGGAGTCACCGCATAAGTTTCCAGGACGCGGGTTCTTACCAGGCTCCTACAACTGGTCAATTTAATATGTGCAATTGCACCAGCCTCAGAGGGTGCGCACAGCTGAATCGACACGCCTCCCCAGACTCCCCCAAGGGCACCCACAGGCCCGCCACCCGGCCCCTTCACGCGCACAAAAAAGATCGCGCCGGACCCGGCGGAGTCCGGCGCGACCTACGACGCACCCTGTATTGCTTGCCTGAAGAGCTCTGACGGCTTGGGAGTGGGGCCTGTTGGGGCAGGACACCCGCGTCGCTTGGAGCTGGTGTTCGGGCGCCTCAGCGATTGGGGGAACCGCCGTATTGCCCGGTCATGCTGTTGTTCAGGCCTCGCTGCGCTGCTGCGGGATGCCCGCGAGCAGAGCGCGGACCTCGGCCTCGCGGTAGCGCCGGTGCCCGCCGAGCGTGCGGATCGACGTGAGCTTGCCGGCCTTCGCCCACCGCGTGACCGTCTTGGGGTCGACGCGGAACATCGTGGCGACCTCAGCCGGGGTCAGCAGCGGCTCGGCATCAGGGGTGCGAGCGGTCATGAGCGGCCTCCTCGGGAGAACCGAACCTTCTCGGTTCTTTCCTCTAAATTCTGCACCTTGACCCGCGTTGCCCGAAATGGCGGACGCGAGTCGAGTCGGTTATAGGACGAACGGCTTGTCCTCGGCACTACAACTACACCATCTGTCCAGCCGCGTCGGCCAAACCGATGGATTTGCCCCCCAGGTGTTCATCGGCGACGGAAGCCGATGGACCGTGCCATAGCGGACAGTCACGCCACTGTGACGATCAGTCACAGTGGCGTTCAGGAGTCACCAGACCCCCCAAAGCGTGTAATGCTGAGACAGAGCCCTCCCCGGGCTCCTTGTCCTATTTTGGCATGAGGAGTGGCAAGGGATGCAAGGGCCCTGTACGTGCGCTCTGTCACGCTTGAGACAAACGCCCGGATCGGGACCTACGTCCCGTCAACTTCCTGAAGTCCGGTAGACCGTACGCGGTTCGAGTGCGTTTGGGCCGTGACGTAAGTCACCCCGGCTGTCACACCGTCAGTTCGCCGACTGGCGGTCCCGCACCGCCCGCCACCGCCGCACCAGCCGGGCGTACGCCTCGCCGGCCGCGTCACCGTCGCCGCGCCGCAGCGCCTCGATGCCCTCGGCCACGTCCGCCGCGGAGTGGTCGCGCTCCAGGTGCCCGGCCGGGAGCGTGTGCACCAGCCCGCCGTAGTCGAGTTCGACCACCGAACGCGGATGGAACTCCTCCAGCCAGCGGCCCACGTCCACGAGGCCGTCGATCAGCGGCCCCTCGTCGATCGCGTCCTTCAGCGCCCGCAGACCCCGCGCCACCCGCCGCCGCGCCTGCACCATGGGAGTGCGATAGCGAAGCAGCGGCGGTACGTCACCGGTGCCCGGGTCGTAGCGCCGCTCGGCATCCGACACGAGCACGAACCAGTTGATCGGCACCTGCCAGGTCGCCGTTCGGATCCACGGCCGGGCGTCGGGGTTGCGGGCCAGCCAGCGCTCGTAGTCCTGGGCGGCCTGGCGGCGCACCACCGGCGGCAGGACGGCGTCCAGGACCGGCTCGGGCAGTTCCTCGCCCAGCTCGCCCAGCGCCTGCCAGCCGCGCAGCCTGGTCCGCCACGGGCAGACACACAGCACCCCGTCCGCCTCCAGCACGAAGGCGTCGCCGCTCTCGTGCACCGGCACCGCGACCGGCGGGGTGGGCAGCAGATCGGCGAGCGAGCGGCGCAGCTCGTCCTGGTAGGAGGGGCGGTCGGGGCGGCGGGCGTAGCGCTCCCAGCGGGCGCGCTCGGGCTCCGGGAAGGCGGCCAGTGGTTCGTACACGCGCAGGTACGACGCGTAGGGCACGATCACCGAGGACACCTTGGGCACGCCTGCTCCCTCCCCCTTCGGCCGACCGGGAAACCTGCGGGAGCCGCCGCCGGGCGGCCCCGGGGCGCGACGCGAAACGCCACCCAAACCATGCGAATCGTCGCACGGCCGTCCCCCGCGAGAGGGTGATCCCCACCACTGCGCGTCCGGCGGGGCGATCAGGCTCTACGCTCATCCCACGGGCCCCGCCACCCGCACGGAGGCCCCCGTCCCACCCGCCGCTAGTTACCCAGGAGTCACTACCGTGACCGACGTATCCGACGGCGTCCTGCACACCCTGTTCCACTCGGAGCAGGGGGGTCACGAGCAGGTCGTGCTCTGTCAGGACCGCGCCAGCGGCCTCAAGGCCGTCATCGCCATCCACTCCACCGCGCTGGGCCCCGCCCTCGGCGGTACCCGCTTCTACCCGTACGCGACCGAGGAGGAGGCCGTCGCCGACGCCCTCAACCTCGCGCGCGGGATGTCGTACAAGAACGCCATGGCCGGCCTGGACCACGGCGGCGGCAAGGCTGTGATCATCGGCAACCCGGACACCATCAAGTCCGAGGAGCTGCTGCTCGCCTACGGGCGGTTCGTGGCCTCCCTCGGCGGCCGGTACGTCACCGCCTGCGACGTCGGTACGTATGTCGCCGACATGGACGTCGTGGCGCGCGAGTGCCGCTGGACCACCGGGCGCTCCCCGGAGAACGGCGGCGCGGGCGACTCCTCCGTGCTCACCGCCTTCGGCGTCTACCAGGGCATGCGCGCCTCCGCCCAGCACCTGTGGGGCGACCCCTCGCTGCGCGGTCGGCGCGTCGGCATCGCCGGCGTCGGCAAGGTCGGCCACCACCTGGTCGAGCACCTGCGCGCGGAGGGCGCCGAGGTCGTCATCACCGACGTACGCGCCGACGCCGTGCAGCGGATCCTCGACCGGCACCCCGAGGGCGTCACCGCCGTCGCCGACACCGAGGCGCTGATCCGCGTCGAGGGCCTGGACATCTACGCCCCCTGCGCGCTCGGCGGCGCGCTCAACGACGACTCGGTGCCGGTCCTGACCGCCCAGGTCGTCTGCGGCGCCGCCAACAACCAGCTCGCCCACCCGGGTGTCGAGAAGGACCTCGCCGACCGCGGGATCCTCTACGCGCCGGACTACGTGGTGAACGCGGGCGGCGTCATCCAGGTCGCCGACGAGCTGCACGGCTTCGACTTCGAGCGGTGCAAGGCGAAGGCCGCGAAGATCTACGACACCACGCTGGCCATATTCGCACGTGCGAAGTCGGACGGGATCCCGCCGGCCGCGGCGGCCGACCGGATCGCCGAACAGCGCATGCACGAGGCCGCTCAGCGACGCGGATGGTGACGTTCCGGTAACTCTGCGGGGTGCCTCGGGCGGTCGTTCGGCCGGTACCGCCGGGTGGGAGGTTGGAGAGAACTCTCACTCTTCCCGGCGGGTCGTCCGCCGATAAGTGGTTAAAATCGCCACTGACCAGCGAGGACGGGGCACCTCGAGGGTTCTGCGCACACGCCCTTCCTGCGGGCGACGTACCGTATGGGTGCGGGCTCAGGTACCGTGGAAGCCCTACAGACGGTCTCTTCGTGGAGAGACCGTTCTAGATCATGAACGCGTGTCAAGACTCTGGGGCCGTCGAGCCCCGTCGTTGAGGGGGTCGAGCCATGGGGCGCGGCCGGGCCAAGGCCAAGCAAGCGAAGGTCGCCCGCCAGCTGAAGTACAACAGCGGCGGCGGGACGGACCTCTCACGCCTGGCTGAAGAGCTGGGCGCATCGTCGACATCGAACCAGTCGCCGAACGGCGACCGCTTCGAGGACGATGACCAGGACGACGACGACCTGTACTCCCGTTACGCCGACCTCTATGAGGACGACGACGAGGAGGACGAGGGCCAGTCGTCACAACACCGTCGCGGCGCTTGACTTCGCACTGACCACCGACCCGGTCGATGACTTCGGTCACCGACCGGGTTCAGTGCTGCCTACAGGTGGTCAGCCCGCGTAGTCACCCACCAGCTCCGCTCCCGTGGTCTGGTCGGCGCGGTCGGTGATCTCGCCCGCGACCCATGCTTCGACCCCGCGGTCGGCCAGTGTGGCCAGGGCCACCTCGGTCGACTCCTGCGGGACGATCGCCATCATGCCGACGCCCATGTTGAGGGTCTTCTCCAGCTCCAGGCGCTCGACGTTCCCGGTGCGGCCGACCAGGTCGAAGATCGGGGTGGGGGTCCAGGTGGAGCGGTCGACGACCGCGTGCAGGGTGTCGGGGATCACACGGGCGAGGTTGGCCGCGAGGCCGCCGCCGGTGATGTGCGAGAAGGCGTGGACGTCCGTGGTGCGGGTGAGCGCCAGGCAGTCCAGGGAGTAGATCTTGGTGGGCTCCAGCAGCTCCTCGCCGAGGGTGCGGCCCAGCTCGTCGATCCGCGCGTCCAGGGACAGGCCGGCCTGGTTCAGCAGGACGTGCCGGACGAGCGAGTACCCGTTCGAGTGAAGCCCGGAGGACGCCATGGCGATCACCGTGTCACCCGTACGGATGCGATCCGGGCCGAGCAGCCGGTCGGCCTCCACGACACCCGTACCGGCGCCGGCGACGTCGAAGTCGTCCTCACCCAGCAGACCCGGGTGTTCGGCCGTCTCGCCGCCCACCAGGGCGCAGCCGGCCAGTACACAGCCCTCCGCGATGCCCTTGACGATGGCGGCGACCCGCTCGGGGTGGACCTTGCCGACGCAGATGTAGTCGGTCATGAACAGCGGCTCGGCGCCACACACCACGATGTCGTCCATGACCATGGCGACCAGGTCGTGCCCGATGGTGTCGTACACACCGAGCTGACGCGCGATGTCGACCTTCGTGCCGACGCCGTCGGTGGCGGAGGCGAGCAGCGGGCGCTCGTAGTTCTTCAGGGCGGAGGCGTCGAAGAGGCCGGCGAAGCCGCCGAGGCCGCCGAGGACCTCGGGGCGCTGGGTCTTCTTCACCCACTCCTTCATCAGTTCGACGGCGCGGTCGCCCGCCTCGATGTCGACGCCTGCGGCTGCGTAGCTGGCGCCGCCCTCGGCAGTAGGGGTCTCAGACATGGCTGTGAGAGCTTTCGTGTCGTACGGCAGGACTTACGGGCGCCGGATGGCGTCGACCGCGGCAGGCGCTGCCGTGCCGGCCGCCAGCTCGGTCTCCAGGAGCTGCTTGCCGAGCAGCTCGGGGTCCGGCAGCTCCATCGGGTACTCGCCGTCGAAGCAGGCGCGGCACAGGTTCGGCTTGGCGATGGTGGTCGCCTCGATCATGCCGTCGAGGGAGATGTACGCCAGGGAGTCGGCGCCCAGCGAGGTGCCGATCTCGTCGATCGTCATGCCGTTGGCGATCAGCTCGGCGCGGGTGGCGAAGTCGATGCCGAAGAAGCACGGCCACTTCACGGGCGGGGAGGAGATCCGGATGTGGACCTCCGCCGCGCCCGCCTCGCGGAGCATCCGCACCAGCGCCCGCTGGGTGTTGCCGCGCACGATCGAGTCGTCGACGACGACCAGCCGCTTGCCCTTGATGACTTCCTTCAGCGGGTTCAGCTTCAGGCGGATACCCAGCTGGCGGATGGTCTGGGAGGGCTGGATGAACGTACGGCCGACATACGCGTTCTTCACCAGGCCGGCGCCGAACGGGATGCCGCTCGCCTCCGCGTAGCCGATCGCGGCCGGGGTGCCGGACTCCGGGGTCGCTATGACGAGGTCGGCCTCGACCGGGGCCTCCTTCGCCAGGCGGCGGCCCATCTCCACGCGGGAGAGATAGACGTTGCGGCCGGCTATGTCGGTGTCGGGGCGGGCCAGGTACACATACTCGAAGACACAGCCCTTGGGCTTCGCTTCCGCGAACCGGGAGGTGCGCAGGCCGTTCTCGTCGATGGCGACGAACTCGCCCGGCTCTATCTCACGGACGAAGCTGGCGCCCGTGATGTCGAGGGCCGCGGTCTCCGAGGCGACGACCCAGCCGCGCTCCAGGCGGCCGAGGACCAGCGGGCGGATGCCCTGCGGGTCACGGGCGGCGTAGAGGGTGTGCTCGTCCATGAAGACGAGCGAGAAGGCGCCCTTGACCTGCGGGAGGACCGTGTGGGCGGCCTCCTCGATGGTCAGCGGCTTGCCGTCGGCGTCGACCTGGGCCGCGAGGAGCGCGGTGAGCAGGTCGGTGTCGTTGGTGGCCGCGACGCGGGTGGAGCGGCTGCTGTGACTGTCGCCGGGCAGGTCGGCGACCATCTCGGCGAGCTGCGCCGTGTTGACCAGGTTGCCGTTGTGGCCGAGCGCGATCGAGCCGTGCGCGGTGGCGCGGAACGTCGGCTGGGCGTTTTCCCACACGGAAGCACCGGTGGTCGAGTAGCGGGCGTGACCGACCGCGATATGACCCTGGAGCGAGCCGAGCGAGGTTTCGTCGAAGACCTGGGACACGAGGCCCATGTCCTTGAAGACGAGGATCTGGGAGCCGTTGCTGACCGCGATTCCCGCGGATTCCTGGCCCCGATGCTGGAGGGCGTAGAGCCCGAAGTACGTGAGCTTGGCGACCTCTTCGCCGGGAGCCCAGACACCGAAGACGCCGCATGCGTCCTGGGGGCCCTTCTCGCCGGGGAGCAGATCGTGATTGAGGAGACCGTCACCACGTGGCACGCCATCGAGTGTAGGCGAGGTCGTCCACTGGTCCGAATTGGGGATACCCGACCCTAATGGATCTTCGTTTCGTTTTCCCTGGTCAGCCGCCTGATGGGGGTCCTGGGGCGCCCTCGTCCCGGAGAACGTGAGTGAGGTGTCGCACACCATTGGGCATCCGCGGACTCACGACAGCAGCGGCAGCAGCCCCCCGAGGTCGGCCCGCTCGCCGCTCGCACTCACTTTGGCGTCGGCGAGCGCGTCCGCCCAGGTCAGGCGGCCGGTGGCGAGCCGCGTCCAGGTCAGCGGGTCGGTCTCCACGACGTTCGGCGGGGTGCCGCGGGTGTGCCTCGGCCCCTCCAGACACTGCACGACGGCGTACGGCGGGATCCGTACCTCGGTCGCGCCGCCGGGCGCGCGTGCGGCGAGCGCGTCGGCGAGCAGCCGGGTACAGGCGGCCAGCGCCTGACGGTCGTAGGGGATGTCGAGCCCGGGGACGGCCGCGTTCAGGTCGTCGGTGTGGGTGACGAGTTCGACGGTGCGGGTGACCAGGTAGTCGTCGAGGACCATCGCGCCGGTGCGGGTGGCGAGGAGCCGGCTGCCCGGGGTGTCCGCGAGCTTCCGCGCGATGCGTTCCCCGGTGCGGGCGTAGAGGGCGTCGAGGTCGGGATGCTCGTCGGCGAGGCGCCGGGTGTCCTCGGCGATGACGGCGGCGCGGACGGCGGTGGCGAACGGCCACTCCAGCAGGGTCAGCTCCGGCTCGGCCGGCTCCTCCCGCTCGATGTTGCGGCTGACGCTCTCCACCGCCGTCGTCACGTGCGCCGCGAGATCCCGAACGGTCCAGTCACCGAGCCGGGTCGGCAGGGCGAGCTGCTCGGCCGTGAGGCCGCGCACGGCGTCCCGGACGTGCCCGAACTGGGCGAGGACGGCGGTGCGGGTCTTCGCGGGGTCGTAGCTGCGCGCACGCTTCTTGGCCGGGGGCATGGCGATGAGCCTACTCATCGTGCCGCGCAAGGATGGGGTACCGGTCCTGACCTGTACCGGCCGGCAGCCTTACCGGTCAACAACCCCCTCCACGGACGGAGTTCCCATGGCGCAGAGCGAGAGCGCGCACTTCCCCGCGCCCCTGGTGCTGAAGGTGTTCGGGAGGCTGGAGATGCATCCCTGGATCGCCGCCGACCATCGCGCCGGGCGGCTGGAGGAGGATCTGTTCTCGCTGGTCGTGGGCCGGACCATGGCCTACGGCTGGGCCGACTTCGGCAGCGGGCTGGGCGGGACCCGCTGGGGGCACAACGACGCCGGCGGGGATTGGACGCAGGACGGCGCCGTCCGCGAGATCGCCTGGCTGCAGGTCGACTGCGCCGGGGCGCCGGCCGGGCAGCGGCTGCCGCTGACGCCGCTCGGGCTGGTACTCGGGGAGTGCCTGGACCGGCTGGGGAGTCACCAGGTCGAGGCGCTGGAGGCTTCGCTCCCGGTCTCCGAGAGCGTGGCAGCTCTTGGCGACCTGGCCTACGCGGCGACCTGGGCGGGGCTCGCCGACCCGGCGGGGCGGGTGGAGTGCCGGGTGACGGTCGACGGGGGCGTACCCCTGGACGCCTGCCGGGCCCGGGCGTGGGGCGCGGTCGAGTTCCACCAGGACGGCCCTGACCTGCGCTGCGTCCTACGGGAGTGGTCCCTGAGCTCTGCGATCTGGCTACTGGAGATCATCACGGACGCCCTGCGGGAGGCGTCGGCCATCGGCACCCGGGTCCGCATCGCCCGGGAATGAGTGGAGCGGATGTCTCGCAAAAGGCCCCGATTCGGGCCGTGCAGCGAGACATCCGCTCCACTCGCACCGCTGACTACGCGAGGAGCGCCGGGATCGTCTCCTCGTGGGTCTTGCGGAGGGTCTCCAGGGGCAGGGTGAACTCGCCCTGGAGTTCCACGGAGTCGCCGTCCACCACGCCGATGCGGGTGGCCGGGAGGCCCCGGGCGCCGCACATGTCGTTGAAGCGGACCTCCTCCGAGCGGGGCACGGCGACGATCGCGCGGCCCGCGGACTCGGAGAAGAGGAAGGTGAACGCGTCCAGCCCGTCCGGTACGACGAGACGCGCGCCCTTGCCGCCCAGCAGGGCCGACTCGACGACCGCCTGGACGAGGCCGCCGTCGGACAGGTCGTGCGCGGAGTCGATCATGCCGTCGCGGGAGGCGGAGATCAGGATCTCGGCGAGCAGGCGCTCACGCTCCAGGTCGACCTGCGGGGGCAGACCGCCGAGGTGGTCGTGGACCACCTGGGACCAGGCCGAGCCGCCGAACTCCTCACGCGTGTCGCCGAGGAGGTACAGCAGCTGGCCCTCCTCCTGGAAGGCGACCGGCGTGCGGCGGGCGACGTCGTCGATGACGCCGAGGACCGCGACGACCGGAGTCGGGTGGATCGCCGCCTCGCCCGTCTGGTTGTAGAGGGAGACGTTGCCGCCCGTCACCGGGGTGCCGAGCTGCTGGCAGGCGTCCGCGAGGCCCCGTACCGCCTCCGCGAACTGCCACATCACCGCCGGGTCCTCGGGCGAGCCGAAGTTCAGGCAGTCGGAGACGGCGAGGGGCTTGGCGCCCGTCGTCGCCACGTTCCGGTACGCCTCCGCGAGGGCCAGCTGGGCGCCCGCGTAGGGGTCGAGCTTGGCGTAACGGCCGTTGCCGTCCGTCGCGATGGCGACGCCGAGGCCGCTCTCCTCGTCGATGCGGATCATGCCCGAGTCCTCGGGCTGGGCCAGCACCGTGTTGCCCTGCACGAAGTGGTCGTACTGGGAGGTGATCCACTTCTTCGACGCCTGGTTGGGGGACCCGACCAGCTTCAGGACCTGGTCCTTCAGCTCCTCCCCGGAGGACGGCCTCGGCAGCTTGTTCGCGTCGTCGGCCTGGAGGGCGTCCTGCCAGTCCGGGCGGGCGTAGGGGCGCTCGTAGGTCGGGCCCTCGTGGGCGACCGTGCGCGGGTCGACGTCGACGATCTTGCCGCCGTGCCAGAAGATCTCCAGGCGGTCGCCGTCGGTCACCTCGCCGATGACGGTGGCGATGACGTCCCACTTCTCGCAGATCTCCAGGAAGCGGTCGACCTTCTCCGGCTCGACGACCGCGCACATGCGTTCCTGCGACTCGCTCATGAGGATTTCCTCGGGCGAGAGGGTCGAGTCACGCAGGGGCACGTCGTCGAGGGTGACGCGCATGCCACCGGAGCCGTTCGACGCCAGCTCGCTCGTGGCGCAGGACAGGCCCGCCGCGCCGAGGTCCTGGATGCCGACGACCAGCTTCTCCTTGAACGCCTCCAGGGTGCACTCGATGAGGAGCTTCTCCTGGAAGGGGTCGCCGACCTGGACGGCGGGGCGCTTGGACGGCTTGGCGTCGTCGAAGGTCTCCGAGGCCAGGATCGACGCGCCGCCGATGCCGTCGCCGCCGGTGCGGGCGCCGTACAGGATGACCTTGTTGCCGGCGCCGGACGCCTTGGCGAGGTGGATGTCCTCGTGCTTCATGACGCCGATGGCGCCCGCGTTGACCAGCGGGTTGCCCTGGTAGCAGGCGTCGAAGACGACCTCGCCGCCGATGTTCGGCAGGCCCAGGCAGTTGCCGTAGCCGCCGATGCCGGCGACGACGCCCGGGAGCACCCGCTTGGTGTCCGGGTGGTCGGCGGCACCGAACCGCAGGGGGTCGACGACGGCCACCGGCCTGGCACCCATGGCGATGATGTCGCGCACGATGCCGCCGACGCCGGTGGCCGCGCCCTGGTAGGGCTCGACGTACGACGGGTGGTTGTGGGACTCCACCTTGAAGGTGACCGCGTAGCCCTGGCCGACGTCGACGACACCGGCGTTCTCGCCGATGCCGACGAGCATCGCGTCGGACTGAGGGGCCTTCTCGCCGAACTGGCGGAGGTGGACCTTGGAGGACTTGTACGAGCAGTGCTCGGACCACATGACCGAGTACATGGCGAGCTCGGCGCCGGTGGGCCGGCGGCCGAGGATCTCGACCACGCGCTCGTACTCGTCCTTCTTCAGGCCGAGTTCGGCCCAGGGCAGCTCGACGTCGGGGGTCGCGGCCGCGTGCTCGACCGTGTCCAGAGGCGTCCGGCTCATGCGTTGACCAGCTTCTTGAGGATCGAGGTGAAGAAGGGGAGGCCGTCGGTGCGGCCGCTGCCGATGAGCGGCTCCACGGCGTGCTCCGGGTGCGGCATCAGCCCTACGACGTTGCCGGCCTCGTTGGTGATGCCGGCGATGTCGTTGAGCGAGCCGTTCGGGTTGAAGTCCAGGTACCGGAAGGCGACCCGGCCCTCGGCCTCCAGCTTGTCCAGCGTGTACTGGTCGGCCACGTAGCGGCCGTCCATGTTCTTCAGCGGGATGTGGATCTCCTGGCCGGCCGTGTAGTCGGTCGTCCAGGCGGTGTCCGCGTTCTCCACCCGCAGCTTCTGGTCGCGGCAGATGAAGTGCAGGTGGTCGTTGCCGAGCATGCCGCCGGGCAGCAGGTGGGCCTCGGTGAGGATCTGGAAGCCGTTGCAGATGCCGAGGACCGGCAGGCCGGCCTTCGCCTGCTCGATGACGGTCTCCATCACCGGCGAGAAGCGGGAGATGGCGCCGGCTCGCAGATAGTCGCCGTAGGAGAAGCCGCCGGGGAGGACGACCGCGTCGACCTGCTTGAGGTCCTTGTCCTTGTGCCAGAGGGCGACCGGCTCGGCGCCCGCGAGGCGGATCGCGCGCTGGGTGTCCCGGTCGTCCAGGCTGCCCGGGAAAGTGACGACGCCAATACGAGCGGTCACTTCGCGGCCTCCGCGACTTCCTCCACCTTGACGGTGAAGTCCTCGATCACGGTGTTGGCGAGGAAGGATTCCGCAAGATCATGGATACGGGCGAGCGCGGCCTCGTCGACCGGCCCGTCCACTTCCAGTTCGAAACGCTTTCCCTGACGTACGTCGGAGATGCCGTCGAAACCCAGTCGCGGCAGTGCGCGCTGCACCGCCTGGCCCTGGGGGTCGAGGATCTCCGGCTTGAGCATGACGTCGACTACGACGCGTGCCACTGGCACTCCCGGTGGTGTGGTGCTGAGCAGGTTCCTTCAGACTACCCGCACAAAATTTCTACGCGCGTCGACTTGTAGGAATCTACGTGAGAGATGTCACGATCCGGCATCTGGGGGCGCGCGGGCGAGAATTTACGGGAAAGATCTCCGATCGACACCCGATACCTATTGCGCTGGGACACGCGGAAGGATTTAGTCGGGCTTCACATTTGATTGCCGGGCACTGTACAAATGAATTGTCTAGTGCCGTACGAAGGGACCGATATTCGTGGCGCAGAAGGTCGTGGTCACTCTCTTTGACGACATCGACGGCTCGGAAGCGGCGGAAACGATCGCCTTCGGACTCGACGGCAAGTCGTACGAGATCGACCTCAATGAAGCCAATGCCGAGAAACTGCGCAAGGCGCTCGCGCCTTACGTGGAGGCCGGCCGCAAGCGTTCGAGGTCCGGCCGGGCCTACAAGCAGACGGAGGTCGCCCCGGATCCGGCGGCCGTACGGGCCTGGGCACAGGCCAACAAGATGGACGTACCGGCGCGCGGCCGGATCCCCAAGAAGGTCTACGAGGCGTTCGCCGCGGCCCAGTGAGCCGGGCCCGGCGGGTGCCCCGGACGGGGTGCGGCGAGGGGTGCCGGGCGCCCCAGGGTCCGTCAGCGCGCCCTGGGGACAACCGACTTGCGCTACCCCCCTGTCGATCAGCTAATGTCTGGAGCACGCCGCCGGGCGGGGCCGAAAAGCCCAGCTCACCAGGCCGCGCGGGTGTAGTTCAGTAGTAGAACATCCCCCTTCCAGGGGGAAGGCGCAGTGTGCGATTCCTGTCACCCGCTCTGCATCGCCGTCATGACCACTCCTGTGGATCAGGTAGGCTGGTGCACGCACCGATCGGTGAGAGCCGTTCGGGGGCAATGCGGACGTAGCTCAGTTGGTAGAGCGCAACCTTGCCAAGGTTGAGGTCGCGAGTTCGAGCCTCGTCGTCCGCTCGGGAAAGAGACCCCGGTCCACTGGACCGGGGTCTTTTCGTATGCCGCCCCGCATCGCGGGCCCATCTGACATTTGTCACACGCGGTGATGACAGCGCGCACTGCCGAAGGCTTTCGAAGACCGCGACGATCGATCCATGGACACGAAAGAACACGTGATCGAGGTCACCGACCTCCGGCGTGTGTACGGGGGCGGGTTCGAGGCGGTCCGGGGCATCGGCTTCCATGTCGACCGGGGTGAGATCTTCGCGCTGCTCGGCACCAACGGCGCCGGGAAGACATCGACGGTCGAGGTACTGGAAGGGCTCGCCCGGCCGACCGCGGGCCGGGTGCGGGTGCTGGGCCACGACCCCTACGCCGAGCGGGCCGTCGTACGGCCGCGCACGGGGGTCATGCTGCAGGAGGGCGGGTTTCCGTCCGAGCTGACCGTCGGCGAGACCGCGCGGATGTGGGCGGGATGCGTCAGCGGTGCGCGGCCCGAGGCGGAGGCGCTGGGGCTGGTCGGGCTCGGGGCGAAGGCGGGGGTGCGGGTCAAGCAGCTGTCCGGGGGTGAGCGGCGGCGGCTCGATCTGGCGCTGGCGCTGCTCGGCGACCCCGAGGTGCTCTTCCTCGACGAGCCGACGACCGGCCTGGACGCCGAGGGCCGCCGCGACACCTGGGACCTGGTGCGGGCGCTGCGCGCGGCCGGTACGACCGTGCTGCTGACCACGCACTACCTGGAGGAGGCGGAGGGCCTGGCCGACCGGCTGGCCATCCTGCACGAAGGGCGCATCGCGGCCGCGGGGACACCGGCCGAGGTGACCGCCGCCCAGCCGTCGCGGATCTCCTTCGAGCTGCCCGAGGGCTACTTCGTCGGGGACCTGCCGCCGCTGGACCAGCTGGGCGTGTGCGGGCACGAGGTCGACGGGCGGGCCGTATGGCTGCGCACGCACGAGCTGCAGCGGACCGCGACCGGGGTGCTGGTGTGGGCCGAGCGGGCCGGCGTGGAGCTGCGCGGGCTCGATGTGCGGTCCGCCTCGCTGGAGGAGGCGTTTCTGGGGATCGCGCGGGAGGCCGCGGACCGGTCCGAGGAGGTCGGGGCATGAGTCTGGTCCGAGGTGGTCGGAGTGTGAGTCCGGCCCGAGGAGGTCGTGGCATGGCTGTCGGTACGACGACGACCCCGGCGAGCCGGATGGCCGCCCTCGCCCGGGCCGAGCTCACCCTGCTCGGGCGCAGCAAGGCCACGATCGTCGGCGCGGTGCTGGTGCCCATGGCGCTGCCCCTCGCCCTGCGGTCGGCGGTTGCGGAGATGGACGTCCAGGAGGCCGGGCTCACGGTCGGGCTGGTGCTGCTGCCGGCCGCGATCGGCTTCTCGCTGCTGTTCGGGGTGTACAGCGCCCTGACCGGCATCTACACCGCCCGGCGCGAAGAGCTGGTGCTCAAGCGGCTGCGCACCGGGGAGTTGCGGGACGCGGAGATCCTCGCCGGGTCGGCGCTGCCCGTGGTGACGACCGGGCTGGTGCAGTCGCTGGTGCTGATCGCCGGGTGCACGGTCGCCCTCGACATACCGGCGCCGCGCGCGCCCCATCTCGCCGTGCTGGGGCTGCTGCTCGGCCTGGTGCTGTGCGCGGCGCTGGCGGCGGTCACCGCGTCGGTGAGCCGGACCGTGGAGAGCGCGCAGGTCACCACCCTGCCGTTCGTGCTGGTCTCGATGGTGCTGTCCGGGGTGAGCGTCCCGCTGGAGCTGCTGCCCGACACCTTCGCCTCGGTCTGCGAGCTGCTGCCGCTGTCCCCGGTGATCACACTGGTGCGGGGCGGCTGGACCGGCAGCCTGTCGGTGTACGAGGCGGTCGGTACGACGGCGACCGCACTGGCCTGGGCCGTGCCGGCGGTGTTTGCTGTACGGCGGTGGTTCCGGTGGGAGCCGCGGCGCTGACCACGCCGCAGGCGACGAGAAGGACGGGGGGACGCGAGACGTATGCGCAGGCCGGGGGGCTGGTGGCGGGGCAAGAGCACGCCGCAGAAGGTGGAGACGTACACCAGGATGTCGTTCCAGCTCTTCGGGCTGATCGAGGTCGCGGCGGTGGGGTTGCCGCTCTTCCGTGAGCTGGGGACGCCGCTCGGTGCCTTGCTGCTGGCGCTGGTCGTCGGGCACGCCGTGTGCTGTGTGGTGACCGTGTCGCGGGCGCTGGACTGGGCGCGGGGGCACCGCCCGCAGCCGGTGCGGACGCTGTGGACGCTCGCCGCCGTGACCGCGGCCGTCGCCGTCATCGCCCTCGGCATCGCGGAGCACGGTCCGGACCGGGAGGACACCGAGAACGCCGCCGGGGGCGTCTTCGGGGTCGTGCTGATCTTCGGGGCCGGGATCGTCGCGCTGGGGGTGCGTGAGCGGCGGCGGGTGTTCGCGAGCGTGGGCGGCTTCGCGGCGGTTGCGGGCATCGTGTCGTTGGCCCTGGGCGTGCGGGCGCCGGCCGCCTTGGTCACCTCGCTGTTCGTGCTGGCCGGCGGCGGATTCATGGCCTTCACCTCCGTCTTCTCGGTGTGGCTGCTCAACGCCGTGTACGAGCTCGACGAGGCCCGCGAGGCCCGGGCGCGGCTCGCGGTCGCCGAGGAGCGGTTGCGGTTCGGGCGGGATCTGCATGACGTGATGGGGCGCAATCTGGCGGTGATCGCGCTGAAGAGCGAGCTGGCCGTGCAGCTGGCCCGGCGGGGGCGGCCGGAGGCCGTGGAGCAGATGGTCGAGGTGCAGCGGATCGCGCGGGAGTCGCAGCGGGAGGTGCGGGACGTCGTCCGGGGCTATCGGGAGGTCGATCTGGAGGTGGAACTCACCGGTGCACAGGGCGTGTTGACGGCCGCCGGGATCGAGTGCGAGGTGGACGGGGAGGCCGAGGGGCTGCCGGCGGAGGTGCGGTCGGCGCTCGGGTGGGTGGTGCGGGAGACGGCGACGAATGTGCTGCGCCACGGGGACGCCGCGCGGTGCGCCGTGCGGCTGCGTGTGACGGAGGGGCGCGTGGTGCTGACAGTGGAGAACGACGGCGCAGGGGCGTCCGAGGACGGCGCCGGGGGTGGCGGGTCCGGGCTCGCGGGGCTGCGGGAGCGGCTGCGGCAGGTCGACGGGACCCTGGAGGCTGGGCCCGCGGGGGACGGGGTCTTCCGCGTGGTGGCCCAGGTGCCGTTGAGGGCTGCTGTTCTGAGTGAGGTCGTTTCATGAGCCTGCGGGTGTTGCTGGCCGACGACGAGCATCTGATCCGGGGGGCGTTGGCGGCGCTGCTGTCCCTGGAGGAGGACCTGGTGATCGTCGCGGAGGCGGCGACCGGGCCGGAGGCGCTGGCGATGGCGCGGGCGCACGAGCCGGACGTGGCGGTGCTGGATCTTCAGATGCCGGGGGCCGACGGTGTGAAGGTCGCCACATCGCTGCGGGCCGAACTGCCCGGCTGCAAGGTGCTGATCGTGACCAGCCATGGCCGGCCGGGGCATCTGAAGCGGGCGCTTGCGGCGGGTGTGCGCGGGTTCGTCCCCAAGACGGTGAGCGCGCAGCGGCTCGCCGAGATCATCCGGACCGTGCATGCCGGAAACCGTTATGTCGACCCCGAGTTGGCCGCCGACGCGATCGCCGCCGGGGACTCCCCGCTGACCTCGCGGGAGGCGGAGGTGCTGGAGCTCGCCGCGGACGGGGCGCCCGTCGCGGAGATCGCCGAGCGGGCCGCGCTGTCGCCGGGCACCGTGCGGAACTACCTCTCGTCGGCCGTCTCGAAGCTGGGGGCGGAGAACCGTCATGCGGCGGTGCGTCTCGCACGCGAGCGAGGTTGGGTATAGTTGCTCTCGCGTCACGGCGCATTGCGGACGTAGCTCAGTTGGTAGAGCGCAACCTTGCCAAGGTTGAGGTCGCGAGTTCGAGCCTCGTCGTCCGCTCCGGCAGAACCCCCCAGCCCTTCGGCTGGGGGGTTCTTTGTTTTCTACGACCAGCTGGTGCCCGTCAGGCGCTCGTACGCCTCGATGTACTTGGCGCGGGTCGCCTCGACGATGTGCTGCGGCAGCGGGGGCGGCGGCTGCTCGCTCTTGCGGTCCCAGCCGGACTCCGCCGAGGTCAGCCAGTCCCGCACGAACTGCTTGTCGTACGACGGCTGTGCGCGGCCCGGCTGCCACCGGTCGGCCGGCCAGAAGCGGGAGGAGTCCGGGGTGAGGACCTCGTCGGCGATGACGAGCGTCTCGCCCTCCAGGCCGAACTCGAACTTGGTGTCGGCCAGGATGATCCCCCGGTCGCGGGCGATGTCCCGGGCCCGCGAGTAGACGGCGAGGGTGGCCTGGCGCAGATGGGCGGCGGTGTCGGCGCCGACCTGTCGGGCGACCTCCTCGTAGGAGACGTTCTCGTCGTGGTCTCCCACGGCGGCCTTGGTGGCCGGGGTGAAGATCGGGGCGGGCAGCTCGCTGCCGTCGACCAGGCCCTCGGGGAGGGCGAGACCGCAGACCGTGCGGGTCTCCTGGTACTCCAGCAGACCCGAGCCGGTGAGGTAGCCACGGGCCACGCACTCCACGGGGAGCATCCGCAGCGACTTGCAGACCAGGGTGCGGCCGGCCCAGTCGGCGGGGGCACCCGGGGGCAGCTCGGTGCTCAGGACGTGGTTGGGGATCAGGTCGGCGAGCTGGTCGAACCACCACAGGGACAGCTGGGTGAGGATCCGGCCCTTGTCGGGGATCTCGGTCGGCAGCACCCAGTCGTACGCGGACGTACGGTCGCTGGCGACCATCACGAGGTCGCCCGCCTCGTTCTGGTACAGCTCGCGCACCTTGCCGGTGTGCAGATGCACCAGGCCCGGGACCTCGATCGGCTCGGGCTTTTCTACGAATCCGGACACGGTTCCTCCCCGTGAGTCTCTCCAAGTGGCTCAATTCTCGCGTATGCGGGACGGGCCGGGCGCAGCGGGTCAGTCGCGTTTGCAGATGCGGTCCAGGAGGTTGGCGGTGGCGCGCTGGACACGGGCGTCCACGTGGCCGGGACGGTCCAGGGCCGGGGACCAGGCGAAGGTCCCGGATGCGAAGACCAGGGCGCCGGAGGGGGCACGGTAGAGGGAGGTCTCCTGGTGGCGGACCACGCCCTCGGCGTCGGTGTACGGGGAGTGGGCGAGCAGGATGCGCTCCTCGTGCGGCGGGAGCGGGGTACGGGGGTAGTAGCGGTCTGCCTCCCCCGCGACCAGGCCGTCGATCTCGTCGCCCTCGTGCGCGCCGGTCGCCTCCCACAGCCAGTGGCCTGCGTTGCGGACGATCAGCGGGTGCGGTTCGGGCACCCGGCCCGCGTACTGGATGCCCATCAACTGCTGCTCCGCACGGTCGATTTCACGCCACAGCACGGGGCGGCCCGGGCCCTGGCGTTTGCGACAGGTGAGCAGTCGACTCGGGGCGCCGGACGGGGACGGGCCCAACTCCACCTGCCAGTACAGGGCGTTGGCGGCGAGGAAGACGAGGGAGGTGCCGCTGTCGCGGGCCAGCTCGGCCGTGCGGCGCATGGACGCCGACCAGTACTCGTCGTGGCCGGGGAAGATCAGGCCCCGGTAGCGGGTGGGGTCGATCTCGCCGCCGTGCAGATCGCGGGCGTCGGCGTAGGCGAGGTCGTAACCGTAGCGCTCGGCCCAGCGGATGACGTCGTAGGCGTGGCCGACGTGGAGGGGGAGGCCGGCGCCGGCGTACGGGCGGTCGAAGGAGACGGTCGTCGCGGCGTCGGCCTCGCCGAGGAGGCGGCCGCTCTCGTCCCAGGCGTGGTAGAGGCTTGCGCCGGTGCGGCCGTCCTCCGGGTAGAGGTTGTACGCCTGCCAGGTGACGTCGGGGAGGACCAGGAGGAGGTCGGCGAGGCGGTTGTCGCGGACGGTGAAGGGAATGTGGGAGCGGTAGCCGTCGGCGGTGGTGAGGACGGCGACGTACGCCCCGACGCTCCAGTACGACGGGATCTGGAGCCGCCAGGACAGCCACCAGTGGTGGCAGGAGACCGTGCGGTCGGCGGTCAGCGGCGGGGGCTGGACGATGCCGGAGAGGCGGGGGCTCGTGGTGATCTTGGCGGCGCCGTCGCCGCCGTAGTGGCCGATGCGGTAGACGTCGACGCCGAACTCCTGGGGCGGGTCGACGGTGATGTGGAAGTCGACGGCCTCGCCCGGGGCGACCGCGCCGGTGGAGGTGAAGCCCTTGATCTGGCGGTGCACGTCGTCCGCCGAGCGGGGGCCGCCCGCGGTGCGCGGGGCCGGGATGCGGGGGATGCCCGGGGCGGGCCGGTGGGCGTGACCGTCGACGTACCAGGGGACGACCTGGCCGGTGTCGTCGAAGTACGTCACATTGCCGCGCAGCCACGGGACGGGGCCCTGGCCGAAGGGGTCCGTCACGGCGTGCGCCAGTGCTCCCGACTCCCAGCGGCGGATCTGCTCCGACTCCATGCGGTACCCCTCCCCCTGCCGTCTTTCGCGTTTCGCGGCTGTCGTATGTCGCGTGCTCTTGCCATGGGCGCGATCCGGTCCCAGCACATCACATAACGCACGCGTGCTGTCACTATTCGTTGCGAATTGACCAAAAGTGGAGTGCGCAATTCCGTCGTGCCCGTCGCCGGGTCAGACCAGCCGGACCGGCTTCTCCGGGCGTATCCCCAGCTCCGCGAGCCAACTGCGCAGCGGCGCCGGGTCGCCGTCCTCGACGAGGCTGAGCACCCGGGGGGCGAGGTCGGCCGGACGCTCACCGTTGACGAGCAGCGCCGGACCGTCGAGCCAGTCCAGGCCCGGGGCGGCGCCCGCGGTGTCCATCGCGGCGCAGCAGACCATCGCGGTGACGTGGTCGGTGAGCAGCTCGCGGTCGGTGCGCGGGGGCTGGAGGGGGAAGAGGGGGAGTGCGGCTTCGTCCCAGAGGAGGGTGTCGGGGGCGGGTGCGGATCCGGTGGGCGCGGTTCCGGTGAGTGCGGTGGCTCCGGCCGGGGCGGTGGCGGCGGTCGGGCTTTCCTCGCGGGCCAGCTCCGCTGCCAGGCGGGCGGCCAGGGCTGCGGTGCGGGGGGTGAGGGCCGGGTCGTCGGAGGGGTCGGGGTGGCCGGGGTGGCCGGGATCGTCGGCGGGGGGTTCGCCGCTGGGGTGGCCCGTCGATTCGCTCGGGTGCGTGCCGGTGCGTGTGCCGACGGGGGCGCCGGCGTGTGCGGCGGCGTGTTCGCCGGGTTCTTCGGCCAGGGGGCGTTGGAGGGCCGTGAGGTGGTCGAGGACTCGGGCGAGGGTGGGGGGCCGGTGGGTCGGCGGTGACTGCTGCGCCGTGGGAGCCGGGGCCGGTGAAGGGCTCGGGGTGGCCTGGGGGTGCTGAAGGTCGTGGGGGTCCAGGGTGTCCAGGACGCGGTGGAGGCGGGAGGCGTCCGTGCGCCATTTGCGGTCGACGACCTCCTCCGGGTACTCCGACCAGTCGACCGGGGACCAGTCGGGGCCGGGCTCGGCCGGGCCGCCGTGGAAGAGGCGGGCGGCGAGCAGGGAGGCGGCCTCGTCGACCGCGCCCGGTTCCTCCAGGAGGTCGCAGGCCGGGCGCTCGCCGAGGCGGGAGGTGAAGCCCTCGGCCAGCCGGTCGCGCCGGGACAGCTCGGTGAGGGCCGCGACGACGCCCGCGTCCAGCCGGGAGGGCCAGCGGCCCATCCGCCAGGCAGGCAGGGCCACCCGGGTGAGGAGCCGGTCCCAGCCCGCATAGGCCAGGCCCACCTGCTCCTGGGCGACGATTCGCAGTCCGTAGTCCACGGTCTGGGCGCGCTCGGCGGCCGCCGCGGCCACGCCCCGCTCCATCTCGGCGGCATGCCCCCGGCAGCCGCGCAGCATCAGCCGGGCCACCCAGCCGACGCCCGCGCAGGCCAGCCGGAAGGCGGGACACCGGCCACGGTCGGCGGAGGCGGCCACCGCGGCGTCCAGACCTCGCACGAAGCGCCGGGCCGCCGCTATGTCCGGGTGCGCGGAGGGTCCCGTACCGGCGACGACCGGGGCGAGGACCGCGCGCAGCTCGCCGACGCGCATCCACCACAGGAACGGGGAGCCGATGACCAGGACGGGCGCCGCCGGCGTACGGCGGCGGAAGTGCCGGCCGCCGAACCCGGCGCCCGCTATCTCGTCGCGCTCCTCGGGCGGGGGCGGGCCGTGGGCCGGATGGGTGCGGTCCTCCAGCCAGCTGTCGCAGTCCGGGGTGAGCGCTATGGCGGACGGGGCCGGCACGTCGAGGCGGTCGGCGAGGTCGCGCACCAGCCGGTACAGGTCGGGGGCCGCTTCCTCGGCGATCGGGACGGTGGGGCTGACGGCCGGGCGGGCCCGGGCCACGACCACGGCGATCACCGCCGCGGCGATCAGGACGACGAGCGAGAAGGCGCCGACCGCCCAGCGGGCGCGGTCCCAGCCCTGCCCCACGAGATGGCCGGTGGAGCCGCCGGCGAGCAGGATCACGGCCGCCGCGGCGGGCAGCAGGGCGACGCCCAGCGCGCGCCCGCGGATGCGCAGCACGGCGAGCGCACGGGCGCGCACGGCCCGCGCTCCCGCCTCGGTTCCCATACCGGTCATCACCGGCCCCACCCCCTCCCCGCAGTTCTTGCGGCACCCTCGGCGCCGACGGCTCTCCTGGTCTTGCTCACTCCCCCACTGTGGCACCCGCCACTGACATCGCAATGCCGGTGGGCCAAGTGCCGGAACGCTTGCGCCGCACCCTAGTTGGCGGCTCGGTCTTCGTCAGCCGGATGGGGCAGCGCTCACTCGATGGAATGGCTTTGGTCAGAGGTGGGTGACGGTGGGCGAGGATCAGGCCGTGGTTCTGTTATGGGTCACGGGTCCTGTTACTGGTGAGGGTCCTGAGGTGAGGGACCTGTTACAGGTTGAGGCCCCGGATCCTTAGACGGGTCCGGGGCCTGCGGGGTTCATCCGAGCTGTTGTCGGGGGGTGTTCGGGGGTGTCGGGGGTGTTCGCGGGTGTTCGGGGGTGTTACGCGCCCGCCGCCTTCGCCGCGATGTCCGTACGGTGCTGGGAACCGTCGAGCGCGATGCGGCCGACCGCCTCGTACGCCCGCTCGCGGGCCTGGGCGAGGTCCTTGCCGGTCGCGGTGACGGACAGGACGCGCCCGCCGGCGCTGACGACGGCGTCGTCGGCGCGCTTGGTGCCGGCGTGCAGCACGTACGCGTGCGGGGCGTCCTTCGCGGCGACCTCGTCGAGGCCGGTGATGGGGTCGCCGGTGCGCGGGGTGCCGGGGTAGTTGTGCGAGGCGATGACGACGGTGACGGCCGCGTCGTCGCTCCAGCGCAGGGGTTCCAGGTCGGCGAGGGTGCCGTTGGCGGCCGCCAGCAGGACGCCGGCCAGCGGGGTCTTCAGGCGGGCGAGGACCACCTGGGTCTCGGGGTCGCCGAAGCGCGCGTTGAACTCGATGACCCGGACCCCGCGGGAGGTGATCGCGAGACCGGCGTAGAGGAGCCCGGAGAACGGGGTGCCGCGGCGGCGCATCTCGTCGACGGTCGGCTGCAGGACCGTCTCCAGGACCTCGTCGACCAGCTTGGGGTCGGCCCACGGCAGCGGGGAGTACGCGCCCATGCCGCCGGTGTTGGGGCCCTCGTCGCCGTCCAGGGCGCGCTTGAAGTCCTGGGCGGGCTGGAGCGGGACGACCGTCTCACCGTCGGTGATCGCGAAGAGGGAGACCTCGGGGCCGTCGAGGTACTCCTCGATGACGACACGCTCGCAGGCAGCCGCGTGCGCCTTGGCGGCCTCCGGGTCGGCGGTCACGACGACGCCCTTGCCGGCGGCCAGGCCGTCGTCCTTGACGACGTACGGCGCGCCGAAGGCGTCCAGGGCCTCGGCGGCCTCCTCGGCCGTCGTGCAGACGTAGGAGCGGGCGGTGGGCACACCGGCCCTCGCCATCACGTCCTTCGCGAACGCCTTCGAGCCCTCCAGCTGCGCGGCCTCCTTGGAGGGGCCGAACACCGGGATCCCCGCCTCGCGCACGGCGTCGGCGACACCCGCGACCAGCGGCGCCTCCGGCCCTACGACCACCAGCTGGGCGTCCAGCTCCTGGGCGAGGGCGGCCACGGCGGCGCCGTCGAGGGCGTCGACCTGGTGCAGCTCGGCGACCTCGGCGATGCCGGCGTTGCCGGGCGCGCAGTGCAGCGCGGTGACGGCGGGGTCGAGGGACAGGGAGCGGCACAGGGCGTGTTCGCGGGCGCCGCTGCCGATGACGAGGACGTTCACGGCGTTAGCGTAACCGCTGAGGGGCGGGGCCTTGGAAGGCTGTACGTTCCTCCAAGGGCGCGGGATTCGGGGTGGGTGTCTCGAGCGCTTCGGGGGCCACTGGGGCCTCGGGGGCTTCGGGGGCCTCGGGGCTTCCTATTCGTTCGTGTACTCCTCGACCACCGTCGCGCCCAGTTCCCGCACGATCAGGTCGTGGCCGGAGAGGGCCGACTCGTTGAGGTCGGGGTCGTCGTCCTCGGGGATGTCGTCCTCGGGGGCGACCGGCTCAGGGGCGGGGGGCCGGGGTGGGGTGGCGGGGGCCTGTGTGTGGGGTACGGCGGCCGGGGCGGAGGTGGGAGTGTGTGCGGGGGGCGCCGGGGCGGTGGGCGTGGTGGGGGGTGCTGGCTGGGCGGGGGCGGGGGTGCTGCCGTAGCTGCCGGTGTTGCCGTAGCCGCCGCCCGAGGGGGTGCCGTAGCCGCCGGGGCCGGAGGAGGCGGGGGAAGCGGGGGATGTGAAGGACGCGGGGGCGCCGCCGCCGGACGGGTCGACGATCGCGTCGATCTTCCAGTGCACGTTGAACTGCTCGGCGAGGGCCTGACGCAGAACGTCCTCACTGCCGCTGCCGGCGAAGTTGTCACGGGCGCCGGCGTTGACGAAGCCGAGCTGGAGGGTGGTGCCGTCGAAGCCGGTGACCTGGGCGTTCTGGCTGAGCAGGATCCAGGTGAAGCGGCGGCGGTTCTTGACGGCCTCCAGGATGTTCGGCCAGAGGGCGCGGGGGTCCAGCCCGCCGGTGGGTGCGGCGTAGGCGGTCGGCGCGGGTGCCGCGGCAGGGGTGGGGGCAGCCGGGGACGGCGGCGTGGCGGGGGCCGACGCGGGCCGGGCGCCACCACCGGCCGGGGCGGCCGTGGGCCAGCCGCCGGGTCGCCGCCCGCTGCCGGCGGACGCGGCGGTGGGCCAGGCGCCGGGGGCGGGTGGGTTGGAGGTGTCTGCGGGGGCGGTGGCCGGGGCGGCGGGTGGCTGTTGCCCCGGAGCGCCGATGCCACTGGGTGCCGTACCGGCCGCCGTGGACGTACTGGCCGCACCGGGACCACCAGGCCCGCCCCCAGGCGCGCTGCCCGGCACGCCACCCGGCGCCGCACCGGGCGTGGACGTGGGTGTGGACGTGGGTGCGGACGTGGGCGTCGCCACCCCCGCGCCCCGGACCGCAGCCCGGGCGGCGGCCGCGCCACCCCCGGCGGGAAGGGGAGCCGCAGCAGCAGGAGCGGCGCCCGGATGCGCGTCGGGCCCGGGTACGTACCCCATGGCGGGCATGTTGGCGGCTGCGGCGCCCGCCGAGAAGTTCACGCCGCGCTCGATGCGGTCGAGGCGGGCCATGACGGACCGCTCGTCGCCGTAGGCGGCGGGGAGCAGGACGCGCGCGCAGATGAGTTCGAGCTGGAGGCGGGGCGAGGTGGCGCCGCGCATCTCGGTGAGCCCCTCGTTGACGAGGTCGGCGGCGCGGCTGAGTTCGGCGGCGCCGAAGACGCCGGCCTGCGCCTGCATACGCTCGATGACATCGGCGGGGGCGTCGATGAGCCCCTTCTCGGCGGCGTCGGGGACGGCGGCGAGGATGACGAGATCCCGCAGCCGCTCCAGCAGGTCGGCGACGAACCGCCGGGGGTCGTTGCCCCCCTCGATGACGCGGTCGACGACCTCGAAGGCGGCGGCGCCGTCACCGGTGGCGAACGCCTCGACGACGGAGTCGAGGAGCGAACCGTCCGTGTAACCGAGGAGGGAGGTGGCCATGGCGTACGTCACACCGTCGGCTCCGGCGCCGGCGAGCAGCTGGTCCATGACGGACATGGAGTCACGCACGGATCCGGCGCCCGCGCGCACGACCAGCGGCAGCACACCGTCCTCGACAGGGATGTCCTCCTTCGCGCACACCTCACCGAGGTACTCCCTCAGCGTGCCCGGCGGCACCAGCCGGAACGGGTAGTGGTGCGTACGCGACCGGATGGTCCCGATGACCTTCTCGGGCTCGGTGGTGGCGAAGATGAACTTGAGATGCTCCGGCGGCTCCTCGACGACCTTGAGCAGCGCGTTGAAGCCGGCCGACGTGACCATGTGGGCCTCGTCGATGATGTAGATCTTGTAGCGCGACCGGGCCGGCCCGAAGAATGCCTTCTCCCGCAGGTCACGGGCGTCGTCGACACCGCCGTGCGAAGCGGCGTCGATCTCGATGACGTCGATGGACCCGGGGCCGTTGCGAGCGAGGTCCCGGCAGGACTCGCACTCACCGCACGGTGTCGGCGTAGGCCCCTGCTCGCAGTTCAGGCACCGGGCGAGGATGCGCGCGCTGGTCGTCTTGCCGCATCCGCGCGGACCGCTGAACAGGTACGCGTGATTGACCCGGTTGTTCCGCAGCGCCTGCTGCAGCGGGTCAGTGACATGCTCCTGCCCGATGACCTCGGCGAACGACTCCGGGCGATAGCGGCGGTACAGCGCGAGAGACGACACGCATACGAGGTTATAGGCGCCCACTGACAAACCGGACCGTGAGCAAACGCACCCCCGCCAACGCAAGCGCCCCCCACGCACCCGCCAGAGCCGACCTACCCTTGCTGCCTTCCGGCCCTGGGGGAGTTCAGTCAGATAGCGCCGCGTGAGGGGCTTCGCACAGCCTACCCGATCAGCGCCTGCGGGAACGAGTTCGCGAGCACCCTCCTCGGTCATGTAATGTTTCCGGCGGAGGATTCGCCTAGAGGCCTAGGGCGCACGCTTGGAAAGCGTGTTGGGGGCAACCCCTCACGAGTTCGAATCTCGTATCCTCCGCAGCCGCCTGAACAGGCGAAAAGAAGGGCCCCGCTGGTGACCAGCGGGGCCCTTCGTCGTTGTCCTCAGCCGTCGTTGTCATGGATTTTGTCCACAGGGGCGTTTCCGGGGTTCCCCTCCGCCATCGCGGCTGGCTCCGGTGGACGTCGTCAAAAGGGAGGCTCGTCGTGGGGCGCGAGGTGAGGTGGTTTACCCCGCAGGACGGCCCTGCCATCCAGTAGCTCGCTAGCCGTGCGACGCTCTGCGCGACCTGGAGCTGTCCGGGCTCCGTCGGTCAGCCGCTCATGAACGCAGGTGAACGCCGCGAACGGGGCCCACCACCTCGCCAATCCAGGCGATACGAAGAAGCCCGCTGATCTTCAGCGGGCCGCTTCGTCGTTGTCCTCTGCCGCAGCATGAGTTCCCGCCGACGGTCCGGTGGCCGGTGGCCGAGCTGGCGCAGTCACGCAGGTTGGGCCGGTCGAAGCCGGGTTTGTTCGCACGTGCGGCGGGTCAGCGTACGGGGGAGAACTGCACTCCGCGCTCGCTGACCTTGACGGACCGGTCGCTCCAGCGGTTGCCGCTGCTGTCCTTGATGAGGTACTGGCACTTGTAGGCCGTTGCCTGGTCCAACTCGACCAGCTCCGCCTTCGGGACCTCACTGCAGCGCAGGTCCTCGCTGTAGGAGTTCTGCTGCTTCCAGAAGGCGCCGTAGACGCCCTGGGCGGTGACTACGCCCTTCAGAGGCTTGGCCTCGTAGCTGAAGATGATCGAGCCCGGCTTGTACGAGTCGGAGATGGTGACCTCCCACGGCACCTTCACGCTCTCGTAGGTGATGGTGCACGCGGTGGTGGCACCCGCCTTCATCACGAGTTCGCCGCCGTCGCACTCGCCGCTGGTCTCACCGGTGATGCCGGCCATGCGAAGGGTCCGCCTCTGCAGTTCGTACAGCACCTTCTCGGTGGTGGTGGCCGAGCGGTCAGGGGAGGGGCTGACCGTCGGCATGGTCGTTATCAGGTCCGCCACAGGGCCTTCCAGCTTGACCGGGAGCTGCTCGCCCTCGACCTGGGACGCGGAGTCGTCGTTCTGCTTCGCGTCCTGCGTGGCGGTGCTGTCGGCGCTGGGCTTGGCGTCGTTCTCGCTGGTGTCCGAGCCGCCGCAGCCGACGGTCAGCATGCCGAGGGCTGCCATTCCGATGAGTATTCGTGTGTGGCGCATGGCGAGTGATCTTAGAGCGCTTTCCAGCCACGTTCGTTGGGGGCTTGTTCCTGTTGCGTCTCAGCCGTGTCGCAGCCGCGACCGCTCGAGCGCAACGAACCGGGCAAGCTTCACTCCGGTGGTCGCCGGCGCCGCGGCGCAGGCCGCCGCGGCCTCCGCGGGAGGCCGCTGAGCCCCTCGCGTCAGTGGCCGTGCCCTGGTTCGCCGTGATTCTCTGCGGTCGCTTCCGGAGTCGGCTGTGGGCTGGGCGTCGTTGCGGTTCCGTGCGACGTTCCTTCGGTGGGGCCGGATCCGTGCTGGTGTCCGTCCGCGTCGGCCGTTTCCGGCTCCGCCTCCGGTGCGGGCTCTTGGCCGTGGCTGTGGCCGTGTCCGTCGCCGCCCGACTCGGTGGCCATCTCCTGCGCGATGCCCTTCAGGCCCAGGAAGGCGACGACCGCGGTGACCGCCACGAGGATTCCGGCCGGGCCGAGGAGGCCGCGCCACCGGGTTGGCTGATGGCGCAGCACGTAGGAGACGAAGGAGAGGGCCAGGCCGAACGGGATGAGCATCGCGGCGCGTTCGGGGAAGTCCTCGAAGTGCTGCAGTCCGCCGCTGAGCATGCCGATGCCGAACGACAGCGCGAGTGAGGCCGCCACCACGCCGCAGACCTTCGCGGCGCCGGGGCGGCTGCGGGTCAGGACGAACTCGTTCAGCACGGTGGCACAGAGGAAGACCACCGCGCCTACGACGGCGATGACGGTGTAACGGGCGGGATCGAGCGGGTGGTGCACGATGGCGCCGCTGATCAGCCCCGCTCCGACGAAGGTCGCGGCGTACCCCAGGTAGTCGCCGAGCAGCGGCGGACGCTTGGGGGCCCGGCGGCGCCCGCGCCGCCCGCCGTTCCTGCTCGCGGGCCCCCTCTCGGTACGGCGCGGTGTGGGCTCGGGACCGCCCCTCGCGGACGTCGGTGAGCCGTCCGGCGTCGCCGGGCGGGAGCGGGGCGGTGTGGGGGACGCGTACGGCGGCGCCGGCACGAGGCGGGAGTCGGCGACATGGTGGTGGGACACGGGAACGAGGACACCTTTCGGCACGGGTCGGCCAGGGCGCGCTCGGCGCGCGGCGCCGGCCCGGAAGGACACGGGGCGGGGAGGCAGCCGTGGTCCGCCCCCGTCAGGGGTTGCGGACCGGCTGCCGGGCCGCACTGGGAGAGAAGTCGGCAGTGCGGCTGTGACGCGGATCCGGTGTCTAGATCCGCATGATTCCCAGTGTGTGCAGTGAGGTGTACGCGCGGTGGCCGAGTGACCTGTCGGCGGGCGGTCTCCCGTGCGTGGTGTCAGGGGTAGCGGCCGGGGACTGAGCCGGTGGGATCAGCCCCGGCCCGGCAGGCACCGAGGCCCAGCAGTCGGCGTCGGGCAGGGACTCCGGGTCTGCGGTGGCGAGGACTGGTCCGCTGTCGGCCGCGGGCCCTGTGCGGGTGTGGGTTTCCTCGGTCGCCGACGCCTCGTGTCCGTGGGAGCCGTGGGCAGAGCCCTGGTCCGCCGCGGTGGGGTCGAGGTGGCGGGCGGCCGTGGACGCGGTGACGCCGTCATGGGCGTCGGCGTGCGCGAGCGTGTGGACAACCCCGAGGCCGATGAGGAGCAGGGCGAGCAGCAGCAGACGTGCCGGTGCGCTCCCGGCCGTTCCTGCTCTGCTCGTCACGTGGGCGCCCCTCGTCCGCGCCCGCGCGGGCGCGTGCTCGTGCCGGTACTGGCCGCCCCAGCGTACCCATCGACGCGTCGGCCCTCCGAGCAGACCGGGGATCCACCTGGCGCTGTCTGTTCCCTCGCGGCGTTCGGCTCTCTCGCCATACGAGTTTGATGAGCGGGTTCTTCGAGTCCTCGGCGACAACCGCAGCCCGAACCAGGCGCCGGATCACGCTCCGGTCGGCGCGGTCCGGCCTCGCGCCTTACCCGTAGCCCGGCGGGTCACACCGACCGGGCCCAGGTGAAAGCCCGACCGGCCAGGCAAGCGCGATCAGCAGGGCGGCGGGCTGGTGGAAGCCGGGGTGATGGGCGGCGTCGGTCAGGACGCGGCTCGCGCCGTAGCCGGGCAGGGCGTGGGCCCAGGCGGGAGGCGTGGGGTGGAACATGGGGCTCTGCTCGATGCCCAGGTCGCGGCGGCGAGCGCGTACATGCCGTGGTTGCGCCTGTCGTTCATCACGGGCCTCCTTCGCGGAGGGGTGGGGCCGCAACACCGGGGCGGCCCCGGGTTCAGGCTTTGGGGAGCGGGCCGGTGTGCAGCGCGTTCAGGCGGCGCCCGTACTCCTCTTCGTCGATCTCCCCGCGGGCGAACCGCTCGCTGAGGATCTGCCGCGGTGTGGGTGTGGGGGTTGCGGGGGTGTGGGTGTGTTCGTGCGGCCGGTCGGTGGCACGGAAGACCAGCACGAGGGCTGTGACGATGAGCGCCCAGAACACGACCATGCCGACCGACATCCCGAACCAGCCCCACCCGCTCATACCGTGGGCGTACCAGAACGTCATCGCTACTCACCTGCTTCGGCTCTGTCCGCGACCGGGCGCTGACGGGCTCCCGGCAACTTCTCGCCTCTTCCTGCATCGTCCCTCCGCCCGATGAGGCGGTCCGGGGCCGAAGGGTCCAGGACCAGTGGGCCGGTCAGCCCCTACCCGGCAGGGGTACCCGGGCGCAGGCTGGAGAGTGACCCGCCAAGGGAGGCGAGAAGCCATGGGTGCCGTCGATGTCGTGGTGGTCCTGGCCTCGGCCGTGCTGGTCGCCGTGCTGGGCTGGTACTTCTTCGGGCCGCGCCGGGCCGGTGCCGCTCGGCTGGAAGGCGGCGTGCAGCGGGTGGAGGTGACGGTCCGGGGCGGCTACCGCCCCGACGTGATCAAGGTTCGCCAGGGCACGCCGGTGGAGCTGGTCTTCGACCGGCAGGAGGCCGGCGAGTGCACCTCCCGTGTGGTCTTCCCCGATCTCAAGGTCGGCGCCGGCCTGCCCGCCCACACGCGTACGACCGTACGGCTGAACCCGGACCGGCCGGGCTCCTACGGCTTCGCCTGCGGCATGAACATGATCCACGGCAGGCTGCTCGTCGAACCCGCCGACGGCTCCGCAGGCCCGCCGCCGGCCACCGACGGCCACGACACCGCCACCAGGGCTGAGGCTCCGACCGCCGAAGGGCCCCCCGCGGGAGCGGACCGGACGGCGGCCGAGGCGGAGGCCGCGGACGCCGCCGAGCGGCAGGCGGAGATCAAGGACCTCACGCGGCGAGTGCTGACCGGCGCGGTACTCACCGCCCCGGTGCTGTTCGCCGTGATGGCGCACGAACTGTTCGGCGCGGACTGGGTGCCCGGCTGGATGCTGAACCACTGGCTGCAGCTGGCGCTGATCACGCCGGTGATGTTCTACACCGGCCGGCCGATCCATGTGACGGGCTGGCTGACCCTGCGCCACCGGGCCGCCGACATGAACTCCCTGATCACGCTGGGGACTTCGGCCGCCTACGGCTACAGCCTGCTGGTCACCCTCGCCCCCGGCCTGCTGCCCGAGGACGTGCGGGAGGTCTACTTCGAGGCCGTCGGCGTCATCCTGACCCTGATCCTGCTCGGGCGTCTGCTGGAGGCGCGCGCGAAGGCCGGCACCGGCGAGGCCATCCGCGCCCTGCTGGGCCTTCAGGCCCGCACCGCGCGGGTGGTACGCGACGGCGCCGAGGCAGAGATCCCGGTCGAGGACGTCGCGGTCGGGGACGAGATCGTCATCCGGCCGGGCGAGAAGATCCCCGTCGACGCCGAGGTGCTCTCCGGCTCCTCCGCGGTCGACGAGTCGATGGTCACCGGTGAGCCGATGCCGGTGACGAAGCATGCCGGGGACACGGTCATCGGGGCCACCGTCAACGGCACCGGGTCCCTGCGGGTGAGGGCGGCCAAGGTCGGCGCGGACACGATGCTGGCCCAGATCATCCGTCTGGTGCAGCAGGCTCAGGCGTCGAAGGCCCCCATCCAGCGGCTCGCCGACGCGGTGTCGGCGTACTTCGTGCCCGCCGTGATCGCCATCGCGATCGGCACGTTCGCCGTCTGGTTCACCCTCGGGCCGTCGCCCGCGCTGACCCTGGCGCTGGTCTCGGCGGTCGCGGTGCTGATCATCGCCTGCCCGTGCGCGCTGGGCCTTGCCACCCCGCTGTCGGTGATGGTCGGCACCGGCAAGGGCGCACGGGCCGGCATCCTCATCCGCTCCGCCGAAGCCCTGGAGACCGCCCACAAGCTGGACACCGTGGTCCTGGACAAGACCGGCACCGTCACCGAGGGCAAGCCCGTCCTGACCGACGTCCACACCGCCGAGGGGTTCGACGAGCCCGAACTGCTGCGCCTGGTGGCCGCAGCCGAGGCCGACAGCGAACACCCCCTCGCCCGGGCCATCGTCACCGGCGTCCGTGACCGCGGCCTTCGCCCGCCCGGCGCGACCGGCTTCGACTCGGTCACGGGCAAGGGCGTCCAGGCCACCGTCGAGGGACGCGCCGTGCTGGTCGGCACTTCACGGCTGCTGGGCGACGTCGGCATCGACACCACGGCGCTGGCCCCCGTCGCGGCCGGCCTGTCGGCCGAGGGCAAGACGCCCGTGCTCGCGGCCGTCGACGCACGCCCCGCGGGGGTGCTGGCCGTCGCCGACACCGTCAAGGACGACTCCGTCTCCGCCGTCGCCGCCCTCAAGCGCCTCGGCATCGAGGTCGTCGTCATCACCGGTGACAACGCCCGCACGGCGGCCGCCATCGCCGCCCAGGTGGGCGTGGACCGGGTACTGGCCGAGGTGCTGCCCGAGCACAAGGCCGACGAGATCCGCCGTCTGCAGGGCGAAGGCCGGACCGTCGGCATGGTCGGCGACGGCATCAACGACGCCCCCGCCCTGGCCGCCGCCGACGTCGGCCTGGCCGTCGGCACCGGCACCGACGTGGCCATCGAGGCCGCCGACGTCACCCTGATCTCCGGTTCCCTCAGCGGAGTCGTCACCGCGATCCGCCTGTCGCGCGCGACCATGCGCAACATCCGGCAGAACCTGTTCTTCGCCCTCGTCTACAACGCGGTCGGCGTCCCCCTCGCCGCGGGCGCCCTCTACCCCCTGTGGGGCCTGCGGCTGAGCCCGATCATCGCCGCCGCGGCCATGGCACTCAGCTCGCTCTCGGTCGTCACCAACGCCTCCCGGCTGCGCCGCTGGCACCCCCAGCCACTGCCCGAGGCCCAGCCTGCCCACAGCCGGCCCCGCGTCGAGACCTTCGCCGACCGGTCCCAGGCCGACGGCACGGCCGCCGCCGCGGGTCATGAGCACCACCACCCCGCCTCCCGGGGCGGCGGCCACGCGGTCACGGACCCGGTGTGCGGCATGCAGGTGGACAGGACCACCGCCACCGAACACCGGCAGACCGAGCACGGCACCTACCACTTCTGCTCCGCCCACTGCGCCGCCGCGTTCGACGCAGACCCGGACCGCTACACGGCCCCCACGCACGGCGGCACACCCGAGGGAGACGAACCCCGATGACCACCGCTCCGGCCACCCCTCGCCACACCCACGGGCAGCACGGGCAGGCACCCGGCTACGCCGACAACAAGGCCGACCACCTGGCCCGCCTGAACAAGATCGAGGGTCAGATACGCGGCATCTCGCGCATGGTCACCGACGACCGCTACTGCATCGACGTCCTCACCCAGATCAGCGCCGCCGGCCGGGCCCTGCAGGAAGTCGCCCTCGGGCTCCTCGACGAGCACGTGCGCGGCTGCGTCACCGACGCCGCCCGCACCGATCCCGGCCAAGCCGAGGAGAAGTTCGTAGAACTCAGCGGCACCTTGCGCCGGGCCCTGCGTCTGTAGCCAAGGGTGCGACGGGTCGTCGCGCCCTCGCCGTTCCGGTCGCCGACTTACCCCAGAGGGGTATATTGGGCGGGACGGGCCGTTTCAGCTCAGCACGGATGGAAGCCATGGCGACAGCCGCCCACCGGGAAGGCACCGCACACGGTGCGCTGCTCCGGTGGACACGCGCTGCCGTCATCGCCCTGGTGGCGGCACTCGCCGTCCTGGTCCACCACGAGACGGCCGTGGCGATCACCCAGGTGTCGCACCCCCGGGCTTCCGGGACGAGCAGCCCGGCGGGCCTGCCCCACACCGCCACACCGGCGACGCCCGTCCATCCGATCGGGCACACCATGGCGCCCGGCGTCACGGACACGACCACGGCCCACCACGACAACGGCGCGTGCTCAGACCCCGTGACGCAGCACTGCTCCGCCGCCGGCGTCGACAGCACTCAGCTCACGCCTCCCCACCAGCCCTCCACCGGCCGCGCTCCCGCCCTCCCTTCCGGTGCGGCATCCGGCCGGGATGTCCCGGGAACGGCGGTCCGGGGTCCACCCGACCTTTCGGTCCTCTCTCGATTCCTGCTGTAGGTCGCGCCCACGGCTGCACGCGTTCACGCGTGCGCTCAGCCCTCCCCCAGGCGACCGACCAACAAGGACCATCGAGACAAGGACACCTCTGTGAACAGCATGAACCGTCGCTCCCTCCTGATCGCCGGGCTCGGCGTCGCGGGCGCCGGCGCACTCGCCTCCTGCAGCGGCTCCGGCAGTACGCCCGCTCTGATCAGCCCCTCAGGGCCTGCCGTCGCCGCCGCCGACAGGAAGCGCACCAGCACCGGCAGGACACACGAGCTGACCCTGACCGCGGCACAGGCCGAGGTCGACCTGGGCGCCGGGATCACGGCCAGGACCTGGGCCTTCAGCGGCCGGACCCCCGGCGAGGAACTCCGCGTGTCGGCCGGTGACACGCTCGCCGCCACGCTCTCCAACCAGCTGCCCGACCAGACCGCCACCTCCGTCCACTGGCACGGGATCGCCCTGCGCAACGACATGGACGGCGCGCCGCCGGCCACCCAGACCGCCGTCCGGGCCGGACGCAACTTCACCTACCGGTTCACCGCGGACGTGCCCGGCACCTACTTCTTCCACCCGCACGTCGGTGTCCAGCTCGACCGGGGCCTGTACGCACCTTTGATCGTGGAGGACCCCAAGGAGCCCCTGCCGTACGACGAGGAGTGGGTGATCGTCCTCGACGACTGGCTCGACGGCGTCACCGGCACGCCGGACGATGCCTTCGCCGAGCTGCGGCAGGGCATGGGCGGGATGCACATGGGCGAAGACTCCGGCAGCCCCTCCGACTCCTCCGGCCACACGGGTCACGGCACGGGAGACACGTCGAGGTTCATGCTGATGGGTGCCGGCAGCCCGCTGCTCGGGGGCGACGCCGGCGACGTGAAGTACCCCCACCACCTGGTCAACGGCCGCGTTCCGGCCGACCCGGAGGTCTTCCGCTCCAAGCCCGGCAAGCGGGTCCGGCTGCGCCTGATCAACGCCGGCGGCGACACCGCGTACCGCGTCTCCCTCGGCGGCCACCGGCTCACCCTCACCCACACCGACGGCTTCCCCGTCGGGCACCAGCAGGTCGACGCCGTACTGATCGGCATGGGGGAGCGCTACGACGCCCTCGTCACCCTGGGCGACGGTGTCTTCCCCCTCGTCGCGCTGGCGGAGGGCAAGAACGCCACCGGTATGGCCCTGGTCCGCACGGGATCGGGCAGTGCGCCGAAGCCGACGGTGCGCCCGAGGGAACTGGACGGAACGGTGCTGACCGCGTCGCAGCTGCGCGCGGCGGACGACGTGCGGCTGACGTCGAAGAAGGCCGATCAGGTCCACCGCATCGAGCTGACCGGCGGCATGATGACGTACAACTGGGCCATCAACGGCAAGCGGTTCGACATGAACGACCCGACCGCGAACCCGATCACGGTCGAGCAGGGCCGGCGGGTACGGCTGGACTTCGTCAACACCACCACGATGTGGCACCCGATGCACCTGCACGGCCACACCTACCAGCTCGGCGCCGCGGGCCCGCGCAAGGACACCGCGATCGTCCTGCCGAAGAAGACGCTGTCGGTGTTCTTCGACGCGGACAACCCGGGGCAGTGGATGCTGCACTGTCACAACGCCTACCACGGCGAAGCCGGGATGATGGCGCTGGTGGGCTACCAGGGCTGATCCCCCCCGCAGGCGCCCGGGGTGTGTACCCGGGCGCCTGTCGAGATTGCGGCGCGCCGCGCGCCGCGAAGTTTGTCCGAATCGGCTCGGGCAGCGATCACCGACGAGCCGGTGCCGCTCGTGGCGGTCTCCCGCAGCGGGGTCGGCTGCGGCCTTCAGGCGGTGTACGGCCCCGAGGAGCTGCTCAGCGCCGGGCGTGAGCGGTGGGCTGTGCCGGTGGGCTCGCTTGTCCCGTACAACCAAACGACCCGATCACGGGTCCGATCGGGCGCGACACTTCCGTGCCCGATCTTCTCGTGGGGGTTTCACCTTGCAGTTCCGCTCTACCGGCACCCGTGTGGCCACGGCCGTCACAACCGTCCTCGCGGTCACGGCCCTCGGCGCCGGCACGCTGGCCACCGCCCCGGCCGCCTTCGCAGCCGTCCCGGCCGCCGCCTCGGCCTCCGTCTCGGTCGATCAGCCCGCGGCCCTTCCCGTCTTCCCCGAAGGCGCCTCTCTCGCGGGCACGGGCAGCACCGGCTTCCTCACCTACTCATTCGCCCAGGACGGGACCAGGAACCTGCTCTGGACGCCGTATGACGGTGGGACCCCGACCCAGCTCCAGGAGCCCGAGGACGGCGGTTTCACCATGGCAGGCAGCGATGTGGTCGTCCTCGGCGACAACAACTGGAACTCCCAGATGCGTTCGCTCACCCTGCGGAACATGGCCGACCCCTCCGCCCCGGGCGTGGACATCGACCTCGGCGCGCTCAACGGGAACTACGTGGCCGTGCTGAGCCCGACGAGCGTGCTCGCGCAGGTGACGAAGGATACGCGCCGGGCGGCGGCTACTTCCCCGAGAAGCCCTCCAGCAACGGCTCGTGGACCTCGTGGACCCGGCCGACGATCAGCTCGGTCAAGCTCGTCCGCACCGAGCGCGAGTGCAGCCAGCCCGCCTACCCGTACTGGGTCTCCGAGACCTCGCCCACCGCCCTGGGCTTCGGTGACATGAACGGCGACCGCAAGGCCGACGTGATCACCCGCGACCTTGCCGGGCGGCTGTGGTTCACGCCGGGCGACGGTACCGGGCGGCTCATCGGCTCCGGCGGCTGGAACGCCATGAACGCCCTGACCCGGCACGGCGACTTCAGCCGTGACGGCCGCGAGGACCTCATCGCCCGCGAGAAGTCCACCGGCAAGCTGTGGCTGTACCCCGGCACGGGCACCGGCTCCCTGGGCGCGCGCAAGCTGATCGGCACCGGTGGCTGGAACGCCATGCGCAACATCACCGCCCTCGGCGACCTCACCGGCGACGGCCGCTCCGACCTGGTCGCGGTCGAGAAGTCCACCGGCAAGCTGTGGCTCTACCCGGGCACCTCCACCGGCACCCTCGGCGCGCGCAAGCTGATCGGCACCGGCGGCTGGAACGCCATGAACGCGCTCGTCGGCGTAGGCGACATGAACGGCGACGGCCGCCCCGACCTCTACGCGCGTGAGGCGTCCACCGGCAAGCTGTGGCTCTACCCGGGCCGGACCGGAGCCCTCGGCGGGCGTGTCCTCGTCGGCAGCGGCGGCTGGAACGCCATGGCGAACTTCATCGCCGTCGGTGACTTCTCCGGCGACGGGCGTCCCGACCTCGCCACCGTCACCAACACCAAGTACACGATCGACGGCAGCCCGGGGCACCTCGGCTGGCTGCTCACCTACCGGGGCCTGGGCAACGGCTACCTGGCGGGCGGTGAGCGGACGCACGGTGAGTGGTGGGGGCTGAACGGCTTCTGCTAGCCAGGACGGGCCCACAGGCCCTGGGCCTGTCCGATCACCGAGCAGGGGTGGACGGCGGAGCGGGGCCATCGGGCACACTGAGCCGTAGCGAAACACCGAACACTCCGAACATCGGTAGAACACCCCAGGGACAGGCGGCTGGCCATGAGCGCACGGCGGCGGGCGACGTCCGTGGTCGTGGGCCTCTGGCTGGTCCTGGCCGCGGTCTTCGGCGTGGCCTGCCTGTGCACCCAGGGGCCGTCGGCCTACGGCCAGGTCCTGGCCAAGGGGTCCCCCACCGCCGTATCGCCGGAGGGGGACACCGACACCGCGGAGCGTGCCAGCGCCTCGCCCGGTCGTGACCGGTGCGGGGCCGGGGCCGCCGAGGACACCCCGGCGACCGGGCCCGTGCCGCCGCCGATCCCGCAGGCGCCGCCCGGCCGGGCGGACGTACGGGCGGCCGCCGTGTCCACGGCGGTCATGGCCGAACCGGCGGCGCCCCGCCCGCCGAACCTCCATGAGCTGCAGGTGCTGCGGACCTAGATCACGGATGCCCTTCCCCTCATCACACCGCATCCGTCGATCTCTCCTGCCCGAAAGGCACTTCCCCATGGCTTCCGCCGGTCCCAAGAAGAGCAGCAACAAGAGCAACAACAGCAAGAACATGTCCAAGAAGGACAGAGACGCCGCCCGCCGCGCGCGGATAGAGGAGCAGCGGCGCGTCGAGCGCGCCCGTGAGCGTCGTATGCGGATCATCACCGTCGTCGCGTCCACCGCGATCCTGGCGGGGCTGGCCGGCGGCGGCTGGTATCTGATCGACCAGGCCAACGAGAAGGAGAAGCAGCAGGCCGCCCCCGTCTCCGGTGAGAAGACCTGGTCCGAGCTGAGCCAGACCCACGTCGACACCGAGGTCGACTACCCGATGACCCCGCCCGTGGGCGGCGACCACTCCCCCGTCTGGCAGAACTGCAACGGCGACGTCTACACGGCCGCGATACAGAACGAGAACGCCGTGCACTCCCTCGAGCACGGCGCCGTCTGGATCACGTACAACGAGAAGGCCGACCAGGCCGACGTGAAGGCGCTGTCGGACAAGGTGGCCAAGACGCCGTACACCCTGATGAGCCCGTACCCGGAGCAGTCGTCGCCGATCACGCTCTCGGCCTGGGGACACCAGCTGAACGTCACGGACGCGTCGGACGCGCGGGTGAACGAGTTCCTCGACAAGTACGTGCAGGGCGCGCAGACCCCTGAGCCGGGTGCCGCCTGCACCGGCGGGAAGTCCGCGTGAGCGCTCGGCGGCTGTCCCGGCTGCTGATCGTCGGCTCCCTCGCGGCGGTGCTGGCCGCCGTGACGGTGGTGGTGGTGCTGCTCTCGCCGTCGGACGACGGCGGGGGCACGCCCTCCCGCGACTCGGTGGACGCGGGCTTCGCCCGGGACATGGCGGTCCACCACCAGCAGGCGGTGGAGCTGTCGTTCATCGTGCGGGACCGCACCGACGACGAGGAGGTGCGGCGGCTCGCGTACGACATCATCAACACCCAGGCCAACCAGCGCGGCATGCTGCTCGGCATGCTCGACGCGTGGGATCTGCCGAAGTCCTCGCAGCAGGCGCCGATGGCCTGGATGGGTGGGCACGCCTCGCACGAGGCGTACGAGCCGCATGACGGTTCGCTCATGCCGGGCATGGCCACCAACGCCGAGATGGACCGGCTGCGGCAGGCTTCGGGCAGGGACGCCGAGGTTCTCTATCTGCGGCTGATGACCGAGCACCACAAGGGTGGTGTGCCGATGTCCGAGGTGGCCGCCGAGTCGGCCGGGACCGAGGATCTGCGGCGGCTCGCCCAGGGGATGGTGAACGGTCAGCAGGCGGAGATCGCGTTGATGGCCGACATGCTGGAGAAGCGGGGCCGGTCCTCCTGACGTGCCGTGCTGAAGGGCTCCGCGGTAGGGCCGAGCCCTTCAGCAGGCGGCACAGCAGCCGTCCCCGCGCCACGCGTCCCGGCCCTCCTTCGCCGCCACCGCGGCGATGACCAGCGCGGCCAGCGGGTCGGCCCACGACCAGCCGAGGGCGGCGTTGGCGAGCAGGCCGGCCAGCAGGACCGCCGAGAGGTACGTGCACAGCAGGGTCTGCTTGGAGTCGGCCACGGCCGACGCGGAGCCCAGTTCCCGGCCGGCCCGGCGCTGCGCGGCCGACAGCAGCGGCATGACCGCGAGGGAGAGGGCGGCCAGCACGATGCCGGGCACCGACTCGTCGGCCTCGGCGCCGCCGGTCAGGGCGCGCACGGAGTCGACGGTGAGGTAGGCCGCGAGGGCGAGGAAGGAGACCGCGACGATCCGCAGCGCGGTCCGCTCCCGGGCCTCGCGTACGGCGTGCTCACGGGCGGAGAACTGCCAGGCCACGGCCGCCGCCGAGGAGACCTCGATCAACGAGTCGAGCCCGAAGCCGATGAGGGCGGTGGAGGAGGCGAGCGTCCCGGCGGTGAGCGCGACGGCCGCCTCGATGAGGTTGTAGGTGATCGTCGCGGCCACCAGCAGCCGTATGCGCCGGGTCAGTGTGTCCCGGCGGGCGGCGTTCAGCGTCGGCCCGGGCGATGGCGCGGCCATCAGCAGCAGCCCTCGTCCTCGGCGTCCGGGCAGTGCCGGTCCGCCTCCACCGCCAGGACCGCCGTACGCAGGTCGTCGAGGGCATGGCCGAGCCGGGCGTCGGCCAGCTCGTAGCGGGTGCGGCGGCCCACCGGTACGGCGACGACGAGGCCGCAGTCGCGCAGGCAGGCCAGGTGGTTGGAGAGGCGGGTGCGGGAGATGCCCAGCCGGTCCGCCAGGTCGGCGGGGTGCGCGGGTGCCTCGCGCAGGGCGAGCAGCAGCCGGCAGCGGAGGGGATCGGCGAGCGCACGGCCGAAGCGGGCCAGCACCTCTATGTCGGGGGCCAGTGTGGGCAGCATACGAGCGACAGTACAGGGAATCCTGAATTCAGCAAACCATGTACTGACCGTTCCACCGGCGGCGGCTCAGCTCTCGATCCGTACCGCCCGCTCGACGCTCACCTGGTCGATCTCCGACACCCGCACCGTCACCTTCATCGTCCAGGTGCCGGCGACCGGCAGGGTCACGGTGTTCGTGGCCCAGTAGCCGCCCCGGTCGGTCACCCCGGCGTCGATCGGGCCGATGTCCTGGGCCGGGTGGGTGAAGGAGATCCGCAGTTCGGGGACCGAGGCCAGGCCGCCGTCGGGGCCGTAGACGACGGCCTCCACGGCGTTGTCGCCGGTGCGTGCCGGATCCAGCGTGATCTGCACCGTGCCGCTCGCGTCGCCCACCCGGAACGGCACCATGCTCACCGAGGTCGCGGGCGGCGCCGCGGCCCGCCCCACCGCCGCCGCCTCGGCCTCCGCCCTGCCGGGCAGGGTGCCGGTCAGCACGGTCGTCAGCGCCAGTACGACGGCGGCGACGACCACTTCCACCAGCACCGAGCGGCGCAGCGCACGCCGGTGCGCCTCCTCGGCCGGGGTGGCGGTCGCGTCCTCGGCGGCCGGGGCCGGGGGCGGCTCCGAATTCGCCGGTCCCGCCATTTCGAGCACCCGTACCTCTCCCTTCTCCTCCGACACCTTCGTCCGCGCCCTCACCCATCCGCGCGACCATGCCCCCGCCGCCAGCAGCAGCGCCACCGCCCCCAGCTTGGCGAGCAGGAGCCGGCCGTACGACGTCCCGGTGAGCGCGGTCAGCGAGCCGAGGCCGCGCCAGGACTGGTAGAGGCCCGTCACCGCGAGGACGGTGACCGAGATCCCGGCCAGCCGGGAGAAACGGGTGACGGTCTCGATCGGCGGCGTGGCGCGGCGGAGCAGCAGGAGCAGGGCGGCCAGTCCGCCCAGCCAGCTCGCCATCGCCAGCAGGTGCAGTACCGAGGAGGTCATCGCCACCGGCACCTGGATCCCGGCCGAGGCGTGCTCGGCGGCGGCCCAGGTGAGGGCCAGGCCGACGGCGATCGCCACGCCCGCCACCGACATCGGACGGCCCGGGACCTGCCGCCGCCCGGCCCGTACGAGGAGCGGCGCGGCCACCGCGAGCAGGGCCAGCCGTGCCAGCAGCGCCAGCCCCGGCCGCCCGGTGAGGGTACGGCTCAGGGCGTCCGGCGCGAACGCGGCGAGCGGCCCCTCGCCGGTCTCGTAGGGGGCCCGCAGCAGCAACAGCAGCAGCGTCGAGCCGGTCAGCGCCCACCAGCCGATGCGCAGCGGTGCCCCCAGCGGGCGTACCGGCGCGGGCCGGCACACCGCCGCGAAGACGGCGGTGCCGATGAGCAGGGCGGCGGCGAGGTAGGCGACGTACCGGGCGGTGTCGTGGAGGGCGGCGGTGAGCGGGTGTTCGGTGGGGCCGGGGTCGATCGTGGCCGTCGTCGCGGACGGCGCGCCCACGGAGAAGGTGAACGCCCCGGAGACGGGGTGGCTGTCCGCCGACACCACCCGCCAGGCCACGGTGTACGTGCCGTCGCCGAGCCCGGCGGGCAGGGTGATCCGCGCGGTGTCGGAGCGGCCGTCGGCGTGCTGGACCTCGCCGGTCCTGACCCGGTGGCTGCCGGGGTCCAGAACCCGGAAGGAGTCGTCGAGGAGTCCTACGGACTCGGTGAAGGTGAGGGTGATGGCGCTGGGCGCGGACTGGACGACGCTTCCGTCGGCGGGGTCGGTGTCGCGCAGGGCGGAGTGGGCCGACGCCGGGCCCGCTCCGGGGAGGAGGAGCAGGACCAGCAGGGCGCCCAGCAGCACCAGCCCTTGAAGTCGCCGTCGTCCGTCATCGCGCCCCTCGCCCACGCCCAGTCTCCGTATCCCGGCTCGTCGCTCCCGGATACGTACGGATGGGACCACCGGCGCGCTCACCATGTGGGCCGGGCCGTCGCCCCGCCGTCCACCACCAGGTCGTGGCCGGTGATCCAGGACGCCAGGGGCGAGGCGAGGAAGACGCAGGCGTCGCCGATGTCCTCGGGGCGGCCCAGCCGGCCGACGGCGGTGGCCGCCCGCCAGCGCCGCACGCCCTCCGGCCAGTCCGATTCCAGGCCCGGCCGCTCGACCAGTCCGGGCGAGACCGTGTTGACGCGGATGCCGTACCGGCCGTACTCCTGCGCGGCGGCGCGGGCGTGCGTGACGACGGCCGCCTTGGCGGCGCCGTAGTGGGCGTGGCCGGGGGCGGGCGACCTCGCCTCGACCGAGGCGATATGGGTGATCGTGCCGCCGTCCGGCTGTTCCCGCATGACCTCCACGGCGGCCTGGGTGCAGGCGAAGACACTGGTGAGGCCGGTGTCGACGACCGCCCGCCAGTCGGCCGCCCGCATGCCCTCCAGCGGCTGGACCGGCTGTAGGGCCGCGTTGTTGACCAGCGCGGTCAGCCTGCCGCCGCCCCACTGCGCCGCCTCCCGGACCAGGCGTCGGCACTCGTCCTCGTCGGTCAGCTCGGCCCGCGCGACCAGGGCGGGACCGTCCAGGCCGGCCGCCAGTTCCCGGGCCGCCGCGAGGCTCGTACGGCAGTGCAGTACGACCGCGGCGCCCTGCTCCGCGAACCGGCGCGCGATGCCCCGTCCGATGCCGCCGCCCGCGCCTGTGATCAGGGCGACCTGGCCCTGGAGCAAGCTCATGGACGGCACAGTTCCGCGATCAGTGACGCCCGGTCCGGGTGACGCGCCGTGAGGGCGGCCGGGTCGCCGTGCTCGTAGTCCGCGTAGGTGAAGCCGGGAGCCATGGTGCAGCCGAACAGGGTCCAGTCGCCCCGGGTACGCGCGCCCATCCAGGTGCGGGCGGGGACGGTGAGCTGGACGTGCTGGCCGTTCAGGACGTCCGGGCCGAGGACGGTGGTGCGGGAGGTGCCGTCCTCGGCGAGGAGGAGCAGTTCCAGGGGGTCGCCGAGGTAGTGGTGCCAGATCTCGTCGGTGGGCAGGCGGTGGAGGGCGGAGTGGTCGGCGGCGGTGAGGAGGGCGACTATCGCGGAGCCGGTGGGGCGGCCGTCCGGGCCTTCCGGGCCCGCCCAGGTGCGGCGGAACAGGCCGCCCTCGCGGGGGATCGGCTCCAGGTGGTAGTGGGCGATCAGCTCTTCCGGGGTCACCTCGGGAAGGCTACCTCCCGGCGGAGGAAGGCCAATTGGGCCCTCTTCTCCGGCAGGTACACGTCCGGGAGGTCGATCTCGGGGAGCGTGACGACCGGTCCGGCCTCGAAGCCCATCCGCTGGAAGCGGGCGATCGCCTTGTCGTTGCGCACGTCCGGGTCGACCACGACCCGGCGCCGGTCCAGGCCGACCAGGACGTACTCGGCGAAGGCACCGAGCAGGGCCGCCGACCAGCCCGGCCGGGCTCCGCCGCCGTCGGCCGGGGCGAGCAGGACGTGTACGCCGATGTCGCCGGGCTCGGCGGTGTAGCACTCGCTGACGCGGTCCTCGGACGGCTCGTACGTCTGGAGGAGGGCGACCGGGGTGCCGTCCAGCTCGGCGAGGAAGGCGTGGTGGGTGTCGAGGGTCGCCATGTGGGCGTAGATCTGGGTGACCTGGTGGATCGTCAGCCCGTTCATGCCCCAGAACACGGCTCGTTCCTGGCTCACCCAGCCGTGCACGGTTCCGGCGTCGGCCTCGGCGTCGAGGGGGCGCAGCCGGAAGGTGCCGAAGCCGTCGAGCTTCCGCTCATGGACGTACATCGCTCTCCTTCTGCAGGGAGTCCCAGTCCGTGACGACCGGGGCGAGTTCGCCCTTCAGCCACAGCGGGAGCTGATCGTGGTGGTGGGGGTGGCCGGGGGTGCCGTGCGCGCCGTGCGGGACCACCCAGCGGCTGTCCTCGCGGCGGGCCAGGTCCCAGACGTAGCGGGCGGCCGGGCCGCGCGCCGCGAGGTCGGTCCAGCCGGGGACGGCCGAGGTGCACAGCACGCAGTCGTGGTCGCCGGAGAGCGCGGGCGCCTCGTACGACGGGTCGGGCAGCGCCCGCCAGGGGGCCAGCCGGTGGGTGTCGCCCCAGCGGGCGGGCGGCTGTACGGCGACCTCCTCGACGGCCTCGTGTATCGCCCGGTCCCGGTCGATGCCGTACAACTCCTCGGCGCGCAGCAGGTGTTCGAGGGCGTAGCCGATCCGGGGGATCAGCGCCAGCCAAGGGAGGAGGACCTCGGGGTAGGCGGGCGGGGTGGTGAGCGCGGCGAACGCCGGGTGGGCGGCGAGGCGCCGGACCACCGCGCTTCGTACGGCCGCGAAGGCGGCGGCGTCCCGGCTGTCGGCGTCCATACGGCGGTCCCAGCGCAGGAGGCGGTCGCGCAGGTCCGCTGCCGCGGGGGTCAGGCCGGGCAGGTCGGCGATGCGGTCCAGCAGGGGGGCGGCGGAGGCGAGGTGGGTGTCCGTGTGGATCTCGGCCATGTCGGCCGCGGACCACTCCCTGCGTCCGTCCAGCAGCGCGCGGATACGGTCGGCGCGGTGCGGCGGGGCGAACTCCACGCCCAGCTCCGCCGCCGGGCCGCGCTGGTTCGCCATCACGGCGACACCGTCGGTCACGCCGGCCCGGGGCATCTCGTACCACCCGGTCCACTCGTGCCCCGCCCGCCAGGCCGGCACCGGCCGCACCCGGTTCTCCCCGTCCCGCACCGGCACCCGCCCCGCGACCCGGTGCAGCACCCCGCCGTCCGTGTCGGCCGCCTGCACGACATTGACCGGCTCGACCCAGGCGTCCAGCGCCCGGTCGACATCGACGACCGTGCGGGCCCGCAGCAGTGGCAGAAGCGCGCTGAATCCGAGGTCGGCGGTTACTCGGGGCGGGTAGCGGAGGCTGAGGGCGAGAGGGATGTCGAGGGGGTGGGGGGTGTCGGCGCCGGGGGCATGCGGGGCGGCGCCGCCGTCGAGGGCACGCACACCATCCCCAAGAGCATCAACAAGCCCTGGGCTGCCGTCGCCCACGTCCTCCAGGCCCTCCGGCCCCCCGGCGATGACCGGCCCCCGCTCGGTTTCGATCAGCTCGATCTCCAGGGGCTCCTCGCCGGCCACCTGGACGAGTTCCGTGTGGCGGACGGCTCGGTGCCAGGCGCCGTCGGGGGCGAGGGACTCGATGCCGGCGCCGGTGCGGCGGAGGCGTTCGTGGTAGAGGTCCTGGTAGTCGGCCATGGCGTTGGTGATGGACCAGGCGACCGTGCCGGTGTGGCCGAAGTGGGCGATGCCGGGGATGCCGGGGACGGCGAGGCCGATGACGTCGAAGGGGTCGTCGGGGTCGTCGCAGGCGAGGCGGATCTGCTGGTAGACGCCGGGGTCCTCGATGAAGCGGTGCGGGTCGCCGGCGATCACGGCGTGCCCGGTGACGGTGCGCTCGCCGGTCACCAGCCAGCCGTTGCTGCCTGCGGTGCCGGGCCCGTCGGTGGCGAACAGGCCGACCGCCTCGGGCCCGAGGTGCCGTACGGCCTGGTCGCGCCAGAGCTTGGCGGGGAAGCCCGCGAAGAGGATGTGGGTGGAGAGCCAGACGGCGAGCGGGGTCCAGGGCTCCCAGCGCCCGGGCGTGAGACCGACCCGGCCGAACTCGGGGGCCGGTTGCAGCCCGGCGTTCACGCCGTCGACGTAGGCCCGTACCCAGTCGGCGGTCTCCGGATCGTCCCGCGTCAGCGCCTCGTGGCATCGCCGGGCCGTGTCGTCGAGGCGGGCCCGGCGGGCGAAGACGTCCCAGGCGACCGCCTCCGGGCCGAGGAAGGACGCGGAGGTGCCCTGCGCGCGGTGGCGTTCGACCTCCAGCTGCCAGGCCCGGTCGCGCGCGGTGACCAGCCCCTGCGCGTGGGCGAGGGAGAGCGCGTCGGCGGCGCGCAGATGCGGGATGCCCCACGCATCCCGGTAGATCTCGGACGTCACCTGCGGCCTCTCTGTATCCACGCTGCACCCCCACCGTGCTTTAGGTTAGCCTCACCTAAGTAATCGGAGGAATCGTACGTGAGGGGTGGAGAAGGCATGGCACAGGGGCGGGGCTGGGAGGGCACGGTCCTCAGGCTGATGCGGGCGAAGGACTTCACCCTCACCGTCACCGGCGCCGAGGACGTCACCCCGGACTACCGCAGGCTGTACCTCACCGACGGCGGGCTGCTCGCCGCGACCGGTGTCCACCCGACCATGTGGGTCCGGCTGTGGATCCCCGACACGGCCAGGCCCCACCAGCGGGCGTACACCCTGGTCGACCCTGACCCCGCGCAGGGCACCTTCGCCCTGGAGTTCGCCCTGCACGAGGGCGCCGCCAGCGACTGGGCGCGGGCCGCGAAGCCCGGCGACACCATCGAGGCCACCGTCCAGGGCACCGGCTTCACCGAGCCCGACCCGGCCCCCACGCGCCTCCTCGCGATGGGCGACCCGGCCTCCCTCCCCGCCCTCAACTCTCTGCTCGGCGCGCTGGACTGCGCCCCGGCGACCGTCTGGTTCGAGGGCGGCACCGACGACCTGCCCCTCCCCGGCCGCCACGACCTGCGCCACGTCAGGCGCGGCGACCTGGTCGAGCAGGTGCGTGCCGAGCTCCCCGCCCTGCTGAGGGCCACCCCGGACCCGTACGTCTGGATCGCCTGCGACACCCGGACGACCCGCACCCTGTCCTCGTACGTCCGCAAGGAACTGGGCCTGCCCAAGGACCGCCTGCACGCACTGGGCTACTGGCGCGCGGACTGAGCCGGCACGGGCGATCATCGGTGCATGGACGTCACCCTGCACCTCGCCCAGGACCCCGAGGCCGACGCGCTCCTCGGCCGCTCGCCGCTCGCCGCGCTGGTCGGGATGCTGCTCGACCAGCAGGTCCCGATGGAGTGGGCGTTCAAGGGGCCGCGGACCATCGCCGACCGGCTCGGCACCGACGACCTCGACGCGCACGAGATCAGCGCCCAGGACCCGGAGGCATTCGCCGCCCTCCTCTCCGAGAAACCAGCCGTGCACCGCTACCCCGGCTCCATGGCCAAGCGCATCCAGCAGCTCTGCGCCTACCTCGTCCAGCACTACGACGGCAATGCCGAGCTCGTCTGGAAGGGCGTCGGCGACGGCCGCGAGCTGCTGCGCCGCCTGGAGGACCTGCCCGGCTTCGGCAAGCAGAAGGCCCAGATCTTCCTCGCCCTGCTCGGCAAACAGCTCGGCGTCACCCCCACGGGCTGGCGGGAGGCGGCCGGCCCCTACGGCGAGCCGAAGTCCTTCCGCTCCGTCGCCGACATCACCGGACCCGAGTCACTGGCCAAGGTGCGCGCGCACAAGCAGGAGATGAAGGCGGCGGCGAAACGTAAGTAACGGAATCAGGAGTAGCGGAATCAGGAGTAACGGACGCGGGAGTACGTCATCCGGGCGGCCGCTCCCCGGTGGCGGTCCCGGCTCGGCCGTCCGAAGCATGGATCATGACCGACGCACCGAGCGGCTCCCCCTGGGGCCCGGAGTACGACGACCGCAAGGTCCACGCCGGCCACCATCCGCCGGGCACGACACCCCGCGAACCGGAACCGGCCTTCGAGGGCCCCCTGCACGCCCTCTCCCGCGCGGCCTGGCAGATCGTCCTGCTCACCGGCGTCGCCTCGCTGATCCTCGGCGTCCTCGTCCTCGCCTGGCCCGGCGCCTCCCTCCTCGCCGCCGGCGTCCTCTTCGGCCTCTACCTGCTCATCAGCGGGGTCCTCCAACTGATCGCCGCGTTCGGCACCCACCGCGCGACCTCCCTGCGCGTCCTCGCCTTCGTCAGCGGCGCCCTGTCGGTCCTGCTGGGCCTGTTCTGCTTCCGCGGCCCCATGCAGTCGATCCTGCTGCTCGCCCTGTGGATCGGCATCGGCTGGCTGATCCGCGGCATCACCCAGACCCTGGCCGCCGTCTCCGACCCGGCCATGCCCTCACTCGGCTGGCAGATCTCCCTCGGTGCCGTCACCTTCGCCGCCGGCGCCGTACTGATCGTCTCCCCCTTCGAGTCGGTAGCGGTCCTGACCCTGGTCACCGGCATCTGGCTGATCGCGGTGGGCGCGGTGGAGATCCTCACGGCGGTCCGCATCAGGAGTGGGGCGGGCAGGATTCCGCGGGCGCTGTGATCGGCGTGCAGGGCAACTCCCCAGGGGCGCGGGGCTGTATCGACACACGGCTCCGCCGCGTGGGCGCGACCAGCCCCCCACCGCCCGCACCCGGCAACGAAACGGGAATCCCCCTGGTCCGCCGGAGTGAATTTCCGGGCCAATGCGATGAACCCCCAGCGCGCCCCGGGGAAACCACCACCGTGAGCACCACACGACGCCGCCCGAACAGCCTCCCCTGGCTACGCGTACTCGTGCTGCTGCTCGCGCTCCTCGCCCCCGGCGGACACACGTACGCCGTCCCGGCGGAGCCGGCGGGCATCGCCATCGAGTACGACGCCGGCGACCAGGCACTACGCCCGACGGCCCACCGCCCCGCCGCACCCCTGCTCCCCGCACCCCCGCCGGCCCCCGCGCCGAGCCCGCCCTGGGCCCCCACCCACCCCACCGACGACAACCCCCCGCAGACCCCCCACATCCTGCGCACGGTCGTCCTGCGCTGCTGACAGAGCCCGCCCACCGTCTCGTCATCAGCACGGAAGGAAGACCGACTCATGCCGAAAGACCCATACGCCCTGCTCCGCGCCCTGGTGCGCGCCGAAGCCGCTCGCAACGCGCCGAAACGGGAAGTGAAGCCCCCCGAGCCCGAACAACCCCCTGCCACCAAGACGGGGGACCGCTGAAGCAGCCGACGGAGGCGGTCGGCTACCGCCTCCGTCCCGGTTCGTGTCAGTTCCCTGCGGTATTTCCGGCGTCGCACTCCGCCGCCATGGCTGCGCCCGGAACGTCTGGACCGGTAGGCTTTCCGTGTGATCTTCAAGCGCATCGGAAACGGCCGGCCGTACCCCGACCACGGCCGGGAAAGCACCCGGCAGTGGGCGGACGTCGCGCCGCGCCCGGTCCGCCTCGATCAGCTCGTGACGACCAAGGGTCAGCTCGATCTGGAAACCCTGCTCGCCGAGGACTCCACGTTCTACGGCGACCTCTTCGCGCATGTCGTGAAGTGGCAGGGCGACCTGTATCTGGAGGACGGGCTGCACCGCGCGGTGCGGGCGGCGCTGCAGCAGCGCCAGGTGCTCCACGCGCGCGTCCTCGAACTGGACTGAGACACCCACCGTCGGCGGGTTGGCCCTTTCGGGTTCACCTGAGCGGTGTCGAATGATCATCTAGTAGGCACGGCCGCCCCGGCGCACTACGCTGCGCCCATGAGCATGCTGACTCCCCCCGGCATGGGCGGCCAGTACCGGATCACGGGGGACAAGTACCCACGGATGCGCCGGCCCCGGCGGCGTGGCCGGATGGTGGTCGTCGCCCTCGCCTGCGGTGCCGTACTGGGCGTGGCCGGCTGGGGAACCCTGCAGCTCATCGACCTCTTCACCGGCGGTGGCGGGACCGCCTCGGCGGCCGGTTCGGGGGCGGACTGCGCAGCCAAGAAGGGCACCCCGACCGCCGGTGGCACCCCGACGGCCAGTGCGAGCCCGGCGGCGGTACTGCCCCGGCCCGGTCAGATCACCGTGAACGTCCTCAACGCCACGACCCGCGCGGGGCTCGCCAAGACCACCGCGGACGAGCTGAAGAAGCGCGGCTTCGTCATCGGGCAGGTCGGCAACGCGAGCGAGGAGTACGACAAGAAGGTCCGCGGCCCCGGGCTGCTGCTCGGCCCGGCCTCCGCGCTGAACACCTCGCTGCCGGTCCTCGCCACCCAACTGGCCGGCGCGGAACGTCGTACCGACGCGGCTCGGAAGGGCACCGCCGTCGATCTGATCATCGGCGACGGGTTCACGGCCTTGGCCGCGCCGGCGGATGCGGACCGGGCGCTGACGGCTCTGACGGCGCCGAAGCCCACGCCGACGGCGAAGAAGGGCTGCTGAGGGGCGCGTATCGCCGTAGGGGCGCGGTTTTGTCGCGGCTGCGGGCCGTATGTGGCTGGTCGCGCAGTTCCCCGCGCCCCTTTCGGGGCGCTACTCGGCAGCCCCGTACAGACGATCCCCGGCATCCCCCAGCCCCGGCACGATGTAGCCGTGCTCGTTGAGGTGGTCGTCCACGGCTGCCGTCACGACGGTCACCGGCGTCCCGGCCAGCTCGCGTTCCATGATCTCCACGCCCTCGGGGGCGGCCAGCAGCACCACGGCGGTGACGTCGTCCGCGCCGCGCTTGATCAGCTCCTGGATCGCCGCGACCAGGGTGCCGCCGGTGGCCAGCATCGGGTCCAGGACGTACACCTGGCGGCCGGACAGGTCCTCCGGCATGCGGGTGGCGTAGGTGCTGGCCTGCAGGGTCTCCTCGTTGCGGATCATGCCCATGAAGCCCACCTCGGCGGTCGGCAGCAGCCGGACCATGCCCTCCAGCATGCCGAGGCCGGCCCGCAGGATCGGCACGATCAGCGGACGCGGGGCGGACAGCTTCACACCGGTGGTGTCGGCGACCGGCGTGGTGATGTCGACCTGCTCGGTGCGCACGTCGCGCGTGGCCTCGTAGGCGAGCAGGGTGACCAGCTCGTCGGCGAGACGGCGGAAGGTCGCGGAGTCCGTGCGCTGGTCGCGCAGCGTGGTGAGCTTGTGGGCGACCAGAGGGTGGTCGACGACGTGGAGACGCATGTCCACAACAGTAACGGGCCGCATGCCCCCGGCGTCCTCACCGAGCGCAAGGCCCGGGCCTCTGATTGGTCCGTTCGCTGGCATCAAACCCACCGACCGGGGGAAAGTGGGAGGAACGGACCCGGGTGCTGAACCCGCGCCGACGGGGTGGTGGTGCGCCTATGCCTGACCTGCCTGATCCGTCCGACAGTAATTCCACGGCCGACGCGCCCGCGCGGGAGACCGACGCCGAGCGCCGGCGCCGCCGCGCCCAGTTCCTGCGCGAACTCGCCGAGGCCCGCGCCCTGCGCGACCGGGTCCAGCCGCGCCGCGCCAAGGCCGCCCGGCTGCGCCACGCCATGCGCATGCGTACGTTCCGCTGGTAGTCCGCACCCGGTCGGCTCACCGGGAAGATCAGCGATGTCATGGACGTTGTGCGGGTGGGCGTGCGTGGACGCGCCGGAAAGCCGCGTACGATCCGCTCTTGGCGGCAACGAGTGTGCTGGTGGGGTCGCTTGTGCACGCGTCACCCGGGTGCCCGGGGGTGCGCGCGGACATGCGATCAAAACCACCGGACACAGGGAGCCGAAGACGTCCCCTGAACGCCTTGTTTCTGCCACGATTCCGAGTGGGTGGGGCTCGGAGCCTGAGCTCTCTCCGCCCGCGACCTCCGCCGGGGGGACCTCCAACCGGCACACCTATGACCAGTGGGAGAGTCACGGTGTACTTCGCCGCACTGCTCGCGCGCACCGAAGACGGGTGGGAAGCGAGCGACACAGAGCTCGACGATGTGGAGACCCTGTCCGATCTGGCCGACCTCGCCCGGGAGGCGTCCCCCGACGAGGACACGGTGCTCGTGCTGATCGAGCAGGAGAACTCGTGGTTCGGCGTGGTCCGCGTCGACGGCGAGGACGACCCGCGTATCTACGTCTCGGACGCCGCTGCCGCCGCCCGCAGCTCGTACGGCGAGATCCTGCTCACCGACGAACTGCTCGGCCGGGATCCGGGTGACGACGACCTGGACGCCCTCGACCTCGACGGCACCGAGGACGGCGACGACGAGGACGACGACGCGGCCGACAGCTCCGGCGAGGCCGTGCCGCACGGCCCGGTCGGCGACGCCGGCATCCTCGACGACCTCGGCGTCAGCGAGAAGGAGCTGAAGTCGCTGTCGGAGGACGCCGTCGGGGAGATCGCCGAGGCCCTGGGCGCCTCGGAGGTGCTGGAGACCGTCCGCTGACCGCGCCCATCGAAGAGGGCCGGGTTCCCGACCCTGTACGCGACCGCTGGCGGGCCGCGATGCGGCTCGCCCTGGACGAGGCACGGCTGGCCGTCCGGGGCGGGGACGTCCCCGTCGGCGCCGTCGTGCTGTCCGCCGACGGTACGACGGTCCTGGCGACCGGGCACAACGAGCGGGAGGCCACCGGCGACCCCACCGCCCACGCGGAGGTGCTCGCCATCCGGCGGGCCGCCGAACGCCTCGGCGCGTGGCGGCTGACCGACTGCACCCTCGTCGTCACCCTGGAACCGTGCACGATGTGCGCGGGCGCGATCGTGCAGTCCCGGGTGGACCGCGTGGTCTACGGCGCCCGCGACGACAAGGCGGGCGCCGCCGGCTCCCTCTGGGACGTCGTACGCGACCGTCGCCTCAACCACCGCCCCGAGGTCGTCGAAGGCGTCCTCGCCGACGACTGCGCCCAGCTCCTGACGGACTTCTTCCGGGACCGGTGAATACCGATTTCCACCCTGGTCGGCCCGTGCTGTAAGGTCTCCCTCGGTAGCGTGTCCGAGCGGCCGAAGGAGCTCGCCTCGAAAGCGAGTGTGGCGCAAGTCACCGAGGGTTCAAATCCCTCCGCTACCGCTCACTGAGAAGGGCCCCGTCGGATCGACGGGGCCCTCTCTGTGGACCGGGCCCTCAAGTGCGCGCCCGTTACGGGGGAAAGCGGCGGCGCGCACCCCGCAGTGGGGCTGGTCCGGTGGCCGGCGGACTCCTGCCAGACCCGCTCGGCCACATCCCCATCCTGCGCCACCGGGACGCGGTGGCGGCGCGCCGAACGGCCCGACCCGTAAGCCGAAGGTCCTTCAATACGATGTGCAGTGGGCCGTGAAAGTTACACTCACGGCCGGCAACAGGGGGCCCGAGAGGCACATCAGTCACAGGGGAGGCCGCGGTGGCGGTGAACGCCAAGAAGATCGCCGTCTACGTGCTCGTGGTCTTCGTGCTGTACGTGATCATCACGGACCCGGAAAAGGCCGCGGACTACGTCCAGATAGGGTTCGAGGGCATATCGGACGCGGCGAAGGCGATCGGCGACTTCTTCACCTGGCTGGCCAACGGGGCCAGTTAGCCCGCACCCTCCGCACCACACTGGGAGTGCCCATGATCCGCCATCTGGTCCTCTTCAAGCTCAACGAGGGCGTCGAGCGCGACGACCCCCGGGTCGTGGAGGGCGAGGCGGCCTTCCGGGCGCTCGGCGACCAGATCGAGGAACTGCGCCACTGGGAGCTGGGCTGGAACATCAGCGAGCGGCCCATCGCCTACGACTTCGCGATCAACTCGGCCGTCGAGGACGCGGACGCCCTGAAGCGGTACCTGGAACACCCCGCCCACCAGGAGGGTGTGGCGCTGTGGCGGCAGTTCGCCACCTGGGTGGTCGCCGACTACGAGTTCTGAGAACCCGGTCCTCCGGGAGCCCCCCGCCACGACGGCGGGGGGCTCCCGTGCGTCGTACGCCTCAACTTGTCCATCAACACGGCGTTATGGGGTGCTTGCACACAGTGCACATGTCTTGTGATGCTATGACCGCTTTTGACGGATGAAGTGCCGAGTCGGACCGATGAAGAGGTGGCGTTGACCATGTCGGCCAGTACTGCGCCGCCACAGGCGGAGGCCCCCGAGGCTGCCGCCACGGAGGTCCCGGCCAAGCGCCGCGGGGCCGACACCCGGGCTCTGACCCAGGTGCTCTTCGCCCAGCTCAAGGAGCTCCAGCCGGGCACGCCGGAGCACCACCGGGTACGTGGGGCGCTCATCGAGGCGAACCTCCCGCTCGTGCGCTACGCGGCCGCCCGCTTCCGCTCCCGCAACGAACCGATGGAGGACGTCATCCAGGTCGGCACGATCGGCCTGATCAACGCCATCGACCGGTTCGACCCGGACCGGGGCGTGCAGTTCCCGACGTTCGCGATGCCGACGGTGGTCGGCGAGATCAAGCGGTACTTCCGCGACAACGTCCGCACGGTCCACGTACCGCGCCGCCTCCACGAGCTGTGGGTCCAGGTCAACAGCGCCACGGAGGATCTCACCACGGCCTACGGACGCACCCCCACGACCGCCGAGATCGCCGAGCGTCTGCGGATCGGCGAGGACGAGGTCCTGTCGTGCATCGAGGCGGGCCGCTCCTACCACGCGACCTCCCTGGAGGCGGCCCAGGAGGGCGACGGCCTGCCCGGCCTGCTGGACCGCCTCGGCTACGAGGATCCGGCACTGGACGGCGTGGAACACCGCGACCTGGTCCGCCACCTCCTGGTCCAACTACCGGAACGCGAACAGCGAATCCTCCTGCTGCGCTACTACAGCAACCTCACCCAGTCCCAGATCAGCGCGGAGCTGGGCGTCTCCCAGATGCACGTCTCACGCCTCCTGGCCCGCAGCTTCCAGCGCCTGCGCTCGGCGAACCGCATCGACGCGTAGCCCCGGCACGGCCACTGCCCGCAAGACAGTTCGAGCGGTCACCGTACGAGGGACAACCAGGCACCGTACAAACGCTCGACCGATCACCGACTCGAACGAATCGCTCACCAGGTCGGTTCCCGACAGAATCGCGCTGAAAAGCCGTCACACCCCCTGTTTCCAGGGCCGTTTCGTGACTCACATGTCGACATGTCACTACAGCGTGTTGCCGACATGTGACATTCTGCCGGAAGCGCGTTTGCCGGGGCTCAGGCTCCGGTATTCAGGTGAAGGCTGGCGTTCCTCCACGGGAGCGTTCGCCGCGACCGTCCCGCGACCCAGAGGGGGTGGCATGTCCGCAGACCAGGGCAGCTCGAAGGTGCTCACGCTCACGAAGAGCGAGACCGAGCCCGTAGCGCCGGTCGAGCCCGACGCGCTCGACGACGTCACGGCCCTTGAGGCCGCGCCGGCCCCGGCCCTCCCGACCACAGGGGCGATCGACACCCGCACCCTGTCCCGCTCCCTGTTCCTGCGGCTCGCCGCCCTCGACGAGGACAGCCCCGAGCGCGCGTACGTCCGCGACACGCTCATCGAGCTGAACCTGCCCCTCGTCCGCTACGCCGCCGCCCGCTTCCGCTCCCGCAACGAGCCGATGGAGGACATCGTCCAGGTCGGCACCATCGGCCTGATCAAGGCGATCGACCGCTTCGACTGCGAACGCGGCGTGGAGTTCCCGACGTTCGCGATGCCGACGGTCGTGGGCGAGATCAAGCGCTTCTTCCGCGACACGTCCTGGTCGGTCCGCGTCCCGCGCCGCCTCCAGGAGCTCCGCCTGGCCCTGACCAAGGCGAGCGACGAACTCTCCCAGAAGCTGGACCGCTCCCCCACGGTGACGGAACTGGCGGCGGTCCTGGGCGTCTCCGAGGAGGACGTGGTCGACGGCCTGGCCGTGGGCAACGCCTACACGGCCTCGTCCCTCGACTCCCCGGCCCCCGAGGACGACGGCGGCGAGGGCTCCCTGGCCGACCGCCTGGGCTACGAGGACAGCGCCCTGGAGGGCGTCGAGTACCGCGAGTCCCTGAAGCCCCTCCTCGCGAAGCTGCCGCCCCGCGAGCGTCGCATCATCATGCTCCGCTTCTTCGCCAACATGACCCAGTCCCAGATCGGCGAGGAGGTCGGCATCTCCCAGATGCACGTCTCCCGCCTCCTGACCCGCACCCTCGCCCAACTCCGCGAGGGCCTGATCAACGACTGAACCTCGGCCGAGAGCTTCCTTCCTGACGCATCGTCAGCGACACTGCCACGATGCGACGGCGGACCCGCACCTGGACACGGGGTCGCCGAGGCACCGCCGCACTGGCCGCCTCGGCGACCCTCTGCACAGCCACCCTGCTCACGGCACACGCCCTCAACGACGGCCCGCCCGGACAGGGTTACACCGCGACGGGCACCGCGGGCGGACCGTCACCGGGCCCGGGCCGCCCGACGGGCGAGGTACGCCTGATACCGCTGGCCCCGCCTTCCAAGTCAGCTGCGGCTGCGCCACCTTCGGCGCCGTCGGCCGACCCGGCGACGGCAACTCCCGCACGCCCGCAGGCCCCTGCCCGGACACCGGGCAGCTCTCCCGACTCCCCGGCCGGACCACCACACCCGCATACGCCGTCCCCCGGCAGCACGCCCCCTCAGAGGCCCGCACCGGTCCCGGCGCCCAGCACCCCCACCGCCACTCCCACGCCCACCCCCGGACCGCCGCTCCTCACCACCGAAGCCGCTGTCCGAACCCCCACCGACCGCCGTCACTGCGAGAACGTGACGCTGGTCTTCCGCAACTCGGGTGGTACGGCGGTGACTTCAGGTGCCGTAGCCCTCGGCACGCACATCATCGACTCGATCGGCATCGACTGGGTGACGATCGAGTCGACCCACGACCTCCCGACCCCGATCGCCCCTGGCGCGAAGAAGCGCCAGACCTGGACGGTATGCGTGGACGCCTGGCGGGTCCCCCTGGGCATGCACATCGAGACCCGGGACGTCTCGGTCACCTGGAGGTAGGCGACTCACCCGTGCGGGAGCGAGCCGAGAAGCGGGCGGCCCGACGGTCACTTGAAGGCGCCGCCCGCGCGCACTCCCTACGACCCGACGTCCAGTCAGGCCCTGCTACTTGAGCGCCAGCCAAGCCACCGCCGCCACGATGGCCACCGCCGCCACGATGCCGACGATCAGCCCGATGCGCGGGCCGGCCGGCGCGGATGACTGGCGGGAAGCCTCGGGGGCGCCCTCGTCGACGAACGCGCGGAACATCTGGGTGCTGCCGGCGGGGTCGTAGTTGCCCTGCGGGCCCTGCGTGTTAGCCATGTGCCGAGACACTAGCGAAGAGGCGGCCGAGTCCCCAAGCGGGGGGCGAACCACGGGGCTCGTGCTGGTCGTCGGCAATACTTGCCTCTGCCAACTTTTTGCTGCCGCCACCCTCCGTCGCCCCGCACGAGCTCGGCGCCGCCGGCTCGGTGGTCACCTTCTTCCGCTCCCTCGGCGGCGCGATGGGCGTCTCCGCGCTCGGGTCGGTGATGTCGACGCGGATCACCCACTACGCGAAGGACACCGTCACCACCCTCGACCCGCAGTCGCAGGCGGCCGCGGACCACCGGCGCCCTCTCCGGCCGCCGACTGGGCCGCTCGGTCGCCCAGGCCGACGGTGCCTACGCGCCGGGCGCGGGCCCGTACGTGCTGATCGCCGCCGCCGACGGGTTCCAGCCGCAGGCGTCCACGGGCACGGTCCGGACGGGCGTACGCCTTCACCGACCTCGAACTCGCCCACGGGTCCGGGTGGGGCCCGGCTGGGCGGCGTCGGCACGGTCACCCACCTCGGCACCGGCGCCTATCCCTGGGGCGGGCATCGCGGCCATCGGTACGACACTCGGGGTCGAGCAGGACATCCAGGCGGTCCGGGGCGAGGCGCTCCCCCTAGGCTGACCCCCATGGCACCGAACATCGCGACCAACACCCGCGTATCGCTGGACGAGTTGCTGGACTTCGTACGCCCCCGCCACCGCGCCGTCCTCCTCACCCGCCGGGCCGACGGCGGGCCCCAGGGGTCGCCGCTGACCTGCGGGGTCGACGACTCGGGCCGGATCGTGGTGTCGACGTACCCCGAGCGCGCCAAGACGCGCAACGCCAAGCGCGACGAGCGGGTCAGCCTGATCGTCCTCAGCGACGACTGGAACGGCCCCTGGGTCCAGATCGACGGCACGGCCGAGGTCATCGACGCCCCCGACTCGGTGGAGCCGCTCGTCGAGTACTACCGCAACATCGCGGGCGAACACCCGGACTGGGACGAGTATCGGGAGGCGATGGTCAGGCAGGGCAAGTCGATCATCCGGATCACGCCGGAGCGCTGGGGTCCGGTGGCCACGGGCGGCTTCCCGGCGCGGCTCGCGTCGGCTGACTGAGCCGGCTGACGAGGCGACGGGTCAGCCGCTTTCGACCATCGTCTCGATGCCCGCGATCAGCAGGAGAGGGCGGTGGCCGCCCGTAGTGCCTGGCTGCCACCGCCCTCGACTCGGCGAACCGTTCCCTGGAGCGTCAGCCGCTCGCCTTCCGGGTCAGGTCGTAGAACGTGGCCGAACCGACCGTCACCTGCTCGAAGTTGGCCTGGACCCACTCGCTGATCTGGGACGACGTACCGTTGCCGGCACCGCCCGCACCGCCGCCCATGCCGCCGCCCGCGATGAAGTAGTGGATCCTTCCGTCCGCCACGTACTGCTGGAACTGCTCCAGCGTCGGCGACGGGTCGGTGCCGTTGAAGCCGCCGATCGCCATCACCGCCTCGCCCGTGGCCAGTTGGTAGCTCGCGGCGTTCTGGGCGCCGATGGCCGCCGCGGCCCAGGTGTACTGGTCGGCGTCCGTCTCCAGCAGCTCCTTGGCCTCGGCGGAGACGCTGGCGCCGTTGAGCAGACCGCCCATGCCACCGCCGCCGCCCGTGCGACCGCCGGTGCCGGTGTCGGTGCCGGTGTCGGTGCCGGTGCCGCCCTGCTGGTTCTGGCCCGGCATACCGCCGCCGGGGAGGCCGTTGCCCTGCGCGGTCCCGCCGCCGTTCTGCTGGCCCTGCTGGTTCTGGCCGGGCATCCCACCCCCTGGGAAGCCGCCCCGCATGCCCCCACCACCAGGAGTCCCGCCGGGAGCCGTCCCGGGACCGCCGCCCCGGCCGCCCATCGCCGACGCGCCCGACGGGCCCGCCGTCACGATGGACCCGGTGTGGCCCTCCTGCAAGGTGCTGACGGTGTACGCGGCCGGCCCGGCCAGCGACGCCACCAGCCCCACGGACGCCGCCGCGAGAGCCAGCCGCCGGTTGATCCGGCCCGCGAAGACCAGGCCCAGCGCGGCGGTCAGGCCGCCGACGAGGACCAGCCACCTCAGCCAGGGCAGGTAGTCGGGGGTGCGGTTGAGCAGGACGTACGACCAGGTGGCCGCCGCGACGACCGAGGCGGCGAGGGCGAGCGACGCCCAGGTCTCCTTCCGCTTCTCCCAGAGCAGCCCGGCACCCATGCCGGTCACGGCCGCCAGGTAGGGGGCGAGGGCGACGGTGTAGTACTCGTGGAAGATGCCCGCCATGAAGCTGAAGACGACCATGGTCATCAGCAGCGAGCCGCCCCAGACCAGGAAGGAGGCGCGGGTGACGGACGTACGACGCGCCTTCCGGGTCGCCACCAGTCCGGCCACCAGCAGGATCAGCGCGGCCGGCAGCAGCCAGGAGATCTGGCCGCCGATCGAGGAGTTGAACATCCGGTCCCAGCCGGTCTCCCCCCACCGGCCGCCGCCATTGCCGCCGCCACCGCCGCCGACGCTTCCGGTCTCCTCGCCGTTGAGCCGGCCGAGGCCGTTGTAGCCGAAGGTCAGCTCCAGGAAGGAGTTGTTCTGCGAGCCGCCGATGTACGGGCGGGAGGACGCCGGCCACAGTTCGACGATCGCCACCCACCAGCCGCCGGAGACGACCAGCGCGGCGGTCGCGGCGGCCAGCTGACCGAACCGCTTCCTCAGCGACACCGGCGCGCAGACCGCGTAGACGGCGGCCAGCGCCGGCAGGATCAGGAACGCCTGGAGCGTCTTGGCGAGGAAGGCGAAGCCGATCGCGACACCGGCCCACACCAGCCACTTCGTACGGCCGTCCTCCAGGCCCCGTACGACGAGGTGGCAGGCCACCGCCATCAGCAGGGCGAGCATCGCGTCCGGGTTGTTGAAGCGGAACATCAGCGCCGCGACCGGGGTGAGCGCCAGCACGGCGCCCGCGACCAGTCCGGCCACCGGGCTGAAGCGGCGGCGTACGGCGGCGTGGACCACCGCGACGGTGGCGACGCCCATCAGCACCTCGGGGACGAGGATCGCCCAGGTGTTCAGGCCGAAGAGCCGCACGGACAGGGCCATCGGCCACAGCGAGGCCGGGGGCTTGTCGACGGTGATGGCGTTGCCCGCGTCCAGCGAGCCGAAGAAGAACGCCTTCCAGCTCTGGCTGCCGGCCTGGACGGCGGCGGAGTAGAAGGAGTTGGCGTAGCCGGAGGCGCTCAGGTTGTAGAGGTAGAGCAGGCCGGTCGCCAGCAGCAGTGCGAAGAAGGCCGGGCGGGCCCAGCGGGGGTCGTCGGGGCGGCCGCGCCACAGGCGTCGCACGAAGGGCTGCCGGGGCTCACCGGACTCGGGGGGCGCGGCGGGCAGGGGGGTCGGTGTGCCCGGGACGGTCTGGGTCTGCGTGGTCATCGGGCGTCCCCCGGCTCGGTGTCGTAGTCGTGGGGGCGCGTCGGGCGCGGACTCACTGATGTCGGCGGTGTCGGGGATGACGGCGGTGTCGGCGGTGTCGGCGCGCCGGTCTCCCGCCGGTCCCCGAACACCCACACCCGGAAGAGCAGGAAGCGCATGACCGTCGCGGCGAGGTTGGCGACGACCAGGACCGCCAGCTCGGTGAGGCGCGAGGGGTGGTCGGTCGCCGCGTTGAGGGCGACGAGGGAGCCGCTGGTCAGCGTCAGCCCGATGCCGAAGACCACCAGGCCCTGCGCCTGGTGCTTGAGCACGCCGCCCGCGCCGCGCACCCCGAAGGTGAGCCGGCGGTTGGCGGCCGTGTTGGCGATCGCGGAGATGAGAAGCGCGAGCGCGTTGGCGACCTGCGAGCCGCTGAAGAGGCGGAAGCCGCTGTAGAGCAGCAGGTAGAAGAGGGTGGACAGGCCACCGACGACACAGAAGCCGAGAAGCTGGCGGGCCAGGCCCTTGGGTACGTCCATGATCTCGCGGTCGCGGGGGTCGTCGCCGAACGGCCTGGTCAGCCGGTCCAGCGGAAGCGAACCGGTGGCCAGTGCCTTCCCTACGCGCCACACCCCCTTCAGGTCCTCGGTAGCCGTCCTCACGATGTGCACCGTGGAGTCCGGGTCGTCGACCCAGTCGACCGGCACCTCGTGGATACGGAGGCCGGCGCGTTCGGCGAGCACAAGCATCTCAGTGTCGAAGAACCAGCCCGTGTCTTCCACCAGGGGGAGCAGAACTCGCGCCACGTCCCGGCGGATCGCCTTGAAGCCGCACTGGGCGTCGGAGAAGCGGGCCTGGAGCGAGCCGCGCAGGATGAGGTTGTAGGAGCGGGAGATGAACTCCCGCTTCGGGCCGCGTACGACCCGGGCGCTGCGGGCCAGCCGGGAGCCGATCGCCAGGTCGGAGTGGCCCGAGATCAGCGGCGCGACCAGCGGCAGCAGCGCGTTGAGGTCCGTGGACAGGTCCACGTCCATGTAGGCGAGGATCGGGGCGTCCGAGGCCGACCAGACGCTGCGCAGCGCCCGGCCGCGGCCCTTCTGGTCGAGGCGGACGGACGTGACCTCCGGGATCCTCGCGGCCAGCAGGCGCGCCACCTCGGGGGTGGTGTCCGTGGAGGCGTTGTCCGCGATGGTGATGCGGAACGGGTACGGGAAGGTGCGGACGAGGTGCTCGTGCAGTCGCTCGACGCACGGCCGGAGGTCCTGCTCCTCGTTGTAGACGGGGATCACTACGTCCAGGACCGGCGTGCCCACGGGCGCGGCCGGGAGGTGCTCCCGCGCCGGCAGGGTGCCGGGAGAGAAGTCGGTTCGCATGGGGTCGACTCTCGTCAGGCGCGCTGTTCTGCCCATGTGGTGACGCTGTGCTGTGCCTGTGAGTGCTGTTGCCGGCCCATTTCCGTACTCGGCTGAGGTGCGAGCGCGGGCAGACTCACCGTGAAGACGGTCCGGCCGGGCACGCTGTCGACGGTCACCGCGCCGCCGTGCGCGGTCGCCACGGCCTGCACGATGGCGAGGCCGAGGCCGGTCGAGCCGGTGGCGCGGGAGCGGCCGGAGTCGCCGCGCGCGAACCGTTCGAAGACGCGCGGCAGCAACTCCGCCGGGATGCCCTGGCCGTTGTCCTCGACGTCCACGCACAGCCAGGGGCCGCGCCGGGCGACGCGGGCGGTGACCGTCGTACCGGGCGGGGTGTGGGTGCGGGCGTTGGCGAGGAGGTTGACCAGGACCTGTTGCAGCCGGGCCGCGTCGGCGCAGACCAGGGCGGGCTCGTCCGGCAGGTCCAGGCGCCAGAGGTGGTCCGGGCCGGCCGCGCGGGCGTCGCTGACGGTGTCGACGACGAGCGGGGCGAGGTCGGTCTGCTCGAACTGCAGGGGGCGTCCGGCGTCCAGCCGGGCGAGCAGCAGCAGGTCCTCCACCAGCAGTGTCATCCGGCCCGCCTCGGACTCGATCCGGCCGAGGGCGTGCCGGGTGTCGGGCCCGATCTCCTCCCTGCCGCGGCGGGTCAGCTCGGCGTAGCCCCGGATGGAGGCGAGGGGGGTGCGCAGCTCGTGGCTGGCGTCGGCGACGAACTGCCGTACCCGTGTCTCGCTCTGCTGGCGGGCGTGCAGGGCGCCGTGGACGTGGTCGAGCATGCGGTTGAGGGCGGCACCGACCTTGCCGACCTCGGTGTGCGGGTCGCACTCCGCATCGGGGACGCGTTCGCTGAGGTTGACCTCGCCGGTGTGCAGGGGCAGCTCGGAGACCCGGGTGGCGGTGGCGGCGACCCTGCGCAGGGGGCGGGTGGCGACGCCGACGAGGACGTATCCGGCGATGACGGCGGCGCCGAGTCCGGCGGCGGTGACGCTGGCCTCGACGATGATCAGAGTGTTGATGGTGCTGTCGACCGTCTCGGTCGGCAGGGCGACGTAGTAGTTGCTGCCGTCGTTGCCCTCGACGTACTGCACCAGGTAGTCACCGAGGCCGGGGATGGTCACGGTGTGGTGGCCGGTCCTGGACACGCCCGAGAACACGGCCCGTTGGGCCGCGCTGAGCTCCACGACCTCGTTCCGCTTGAAGCCGTCGGACTCCGGCTCGGCGACGACCGCCCTGGTGATCGTGCCGTCCGTGCCGACCTGCGCGGCCACGGTCTTCGCCTGGGTAGGCCCTGTGGTGAGGAAGCCGTCGAGCCGGTCCTGCCCCGTCGAGGCGAGCTCCTGGTCCAGCTTCCCGGGCGGGGGCCCCGAGAGCCGCTTGCCGGCCTCGTCGACCTGCCCGTCGAGCTGTTCGTACAGATGGGACCGGAGGGCGAGCGTGGTCACCGTGCCGATCACCGCGCAGACCACGGCGATCAGCACCACCGACGCGACGACGAGCCGCGTGCGCAGGGTGCGCGGCTTGCCTGCGCGCCCCGCCGGCCATGCCCGCTTCTTCTGCCGCGGCCGTCGTCGTGTGCTCATGACGCGGCGGGCTTGATCAGGTAGCCGGCGCCGCGCCGGGTGTGGATCATCGGCTCGCGGCCGGCGTCGATCTTCCTGCGCAGGTACGAGATGTAGAGCTCGACCACGTTGGCCTGCCCACCGAAGTCGTACGACCACACCCGGTCGAGGATCTGCGCCTTGCTGAGCACACGGCGCGGATTGCGCATCAGGAAGCGCAGCAGCTCGAACTCGGTGGCGGTGAGGTGGATGGACTGGCCGGCCCGGGACACCTCGTGGCTGTCCTCGTCGAGGGTGAGGTCGCCGACGACCAGGACGGAGTCGGAGCGGTGGTCGGCGGCGCCGGAGCGCCGGATGAGCCCGCGCAGCCGCGCGACGACCTCTTCGAGGCTGAAGGGTTTGGTGACGTAGTCGTCGCCGCCGGCCGTCAGGCCCGCGATACGGTCCTCGACGGCGTCCTTCGCGGTCAGGAAGAGGACGGGCACGTCCGGCAGCTCCCGCCGCAGCCGCCCGAGGACGGCCAGCCCGTCCATGTCCGGCAGCATCATGTCCAGGACGACGGCGTCGGGCCGGAACTCACGCGCGGTCTGCACGGCGCCCTGGCCGTCGCCCGCACTCCGGATCTGCCATCCCTCGTAGCGCAGGGCCATGGACAGCAGTTCGGTGATCGACAGCTCGTCGTCCACCACCAGCACTCGGACGGGGCTCCCGTCCGGCCTCAGCAGTTCGGTGCGCCCCTGGGGCGAGGTCGTGGTCATACCCGCCACGATGTCGGGACGCTCTGAGAGGAGACTTTCGGAAACCTGTGATTTCTCTGAGAAACACACAGGAGGAACTCAGGGAGCTGCTGGGGACGGCTCAGGAAGCCGCTGGGGATGCCTCAGGCATCCCCTGGGAACTCCTCTCGAACCCGTGGCTGTGCTCGACCTTGGCGATGTGCAGCGAGTACCGCTCGTACCAGTGGGCCCGCCCGTACCGCTTGGCCGCCCGGTGCTCGGCGTGGGCCCGCCACTGCTCGATACCGGCGAGGTCCCGGAAGTAGGCGACGGTGACCGAGAGTCCGCCGGGGGTGCGGGCCGAGTCCTCGCCCAGGAATCCGGGCACCTCCTTCACCAACTCCCCCAGCCGCTCGGCCGTCTCGCCGTATCCGTCGTCCTCCTCGGTGCGCAGGGAGGTGAACACGACGGCGTAGTAGGGAGGTTCGTAGGCGGCGACATGTGCGATACGTCGATCACTCATGTCCCCACGATCGGCGCCGACGCGGCACGACGTCCAGACTCCTTACCGAAAGGGATCCCGCAGGGATCCAACTCTTTACCCTTCGCCGCCAGTTGGTCAGAACAGCCCGTCCTGGACCCCCGCATCTCCCCTGAACTCCTTCACCGGCAGGGTGAGTTCATCGCCCTCGGCGGGGACCAGCGCCCACCCCGTCATCAACCGCGTGTCCAGTACGACCACGCCCCTCCCCGTCGTCAGATGCAGGTCCGGCCCCGCGGCCGCCACCAGCCGTCCGCTCACCGCACCGCCCGCGACGAGTTCGCTCACCGCCCCGAATGCCGCCGGCAGGCCGCTGAGGCCGAACACGTCGATGTGGTCGACGGGGCGGCAGGGTTCGCTGGTCAGGGACTCGGGCCAGCCGTCGAGCGCGACGGCCCGCGCGTGCAGGTCCACGACCTCGGCCGCCCGCTCATCGGCCGAGCGCGGGAGCGCCGCCCGTACCGCCCGCTTGGCGCCGTACGGAATCCGGTCGGGCACGCGCAGGGCGGCCCGCAGCAGCTCCTCGGCGCGCCGGGCGGCCATGAGGGGGCCGACGCCGAGCCAGCTGAAGCAGACCGCGCCCTGTTCGAGCAGGCGCGCGGAGCCCCGCTCCTCGGCCGTGATCCCGACCTTGACCATGCCGGGCCCGAACCAGGCGAGATACACGCGGTAGGGCCGCGGGTCGTCGGCGATGCCGTCGGCCGCGACGGAGTGCGCCCGGTCCAGCCGCACACACTCCTCGCACCGGCCCCCCGTCCCCCTCGCCGCCACGGCCGCCCGGTCCGGGCAGGGATGCCCCCGCGCTCCCACACACCGTCTGACCTCCCCCTCGGCGACCGCGAAGGCCACCCGCTTCCCCCGGGCCAGCGGGCTACCGCTCCCCCGGTCCCACACCAGCACGGGCCCGCTCCCCGACCAGCGCAGCCCCTCGCACTTCCATGCCTGTGCCATCGCTGACCACCGTAGAGGCCACCACTGACAACGGGCCCTCGCCGGGCCGCCCCCGCCCGGCGAGGCGGCACCCCAGGCACCCCGGATGCCCGGCACGCGCCCGTCGGTCCCGCACCCGCATCCCCCATTCCGCGGGCGGTCGCACTCCGGGCGGCTTCCCCCAGCCGGTCAAGTGCAGCGCCCAGGTGACCAGCGCGCCGACCATGACCACGGCGAACCCGACCACCAGCAGCGGCGCGGACACGGCACAGACGCCGACGCCCATCACCGTCGCTCCCACGGTCACGATCCCGAACCCGGTCCACCCGGCGACGGTGTGCCCTTCGTCGTACCCGGTCATCAATCCCTCACCTTCTAAGAGGTTCATATCCTAAATCTCTTACAAGGTAAGACAATGGGAAAGCAGATAACAAGGACCCCGAAGAACCGAGGAGCCAGCCCGAGAACGGACCGCGATGACAGCCAAGCCCCGCCCGACCGCCACCCCCGCACAAGCGCTGTCGGCGATGGACGACCTCATCGCGGCGAGCATGGTCGGCCAGCAGGAGATGGCCCAGCGCCTCGGCCTGAACGTCACCGACCTCACGACCTTCGCCTACGTCATCCAGGCCGGCGAGAACCTCCTCACCGCGGGCGACCTGGCCACCAGGGTCCACGTCACGACGGGCGCGGTGACCGGCATCCTGAACCGCCTCGAACGCGCCGGCTGGATCACCCGCCGCCCCGACCCCGCCGACCGCCGCCGGGTCCGCGTGGCCGCCGAACCGGAGGCGGTCGCCCGCGCGTTCGCCCTGTACGCGCCCTACTACGAGCGCCTCAACGCCCTGTTCGCCGACTACTCGCCGGACGAGATCGCCGTACTGACGGACTGGTTCACCCGAGCGACGACCCTGGCGAACGAGTACCGGGAGGAGCTGCGGCGCAAGGAACCGCGGCTAGAGGACGGCGACGCGGGAGCGGAGGCGCCGACACCCTGACGGTCCGTCAACCGGAATCGTTCACACGGCCCTCCGGAAACCCTCACACAGCAGCGGGAACTGTCCTAGGCTGGCGCGGATTTGACCACTTCAGATCGCTTCCGAGGGGGGAGCAGCACCCATGTCCCGCACAGGCACACCTTCCAGACGCAGTCTTCTGCGCGGAATCACGGTCACCGGGGCGGCGGCCGTGATCGGTTTCGACACGGCGACCCGAAGCTGGGCCACGACAGGCCCGGAGTCCGCTTCCGAGGCACGCATGGCCGGAATCCCCCGGCTGGACGGCACCTTGCTGATGGACGAGGCGTCACTCGCCGCCGCGGCCGACGACTACGGCCACCTGGTCCACCGCCGCCCCGCCGCCGTCCTGCGCCCGGGTTCCGTGCGCGACATCGTCGCCATGGTCCGCTTCTGCAACGACCACTGCGTGCCGTTCGCACCGCGCGGCCAGGGACACGCCACGTTCGGCCAGGGCCAGGTCGAGGGCGGCCTGATCATCGAGACCACGCCCCTCGCGGCGATCGGCCCTCTGGGCCCGGACAGCACCACCGTCACCGTCGGCGCCGGCGCCAAGTGGAGCGAGGTGGCCAGGGCCACGATCGCCCACGGCCTCACCCCGCCCGTCTTCACCGACTACATCGAACTCTCCGTCGGCGGCACCCTGTCCGTGGGCGGCCTCGGCGGCCAGGCCCACCGCTACGGCGCCCAGGTCGACAACGTCACCGCGCTGCGCGTCGTCACCGGCGCCGGCGAACTGATCCGCTGCTCCCCGACCCAGCGCGCCGACCTCTTCCGCGCGGTGCTGGCCGGCCTCGGCCAGTGCGGGATCATCGTCGAGGCCACCCTGCGCCTGGTCCGCGCCCCCGAGACCGTACGCCACTACACGCTGACGTACGACAACCTGCACACGTTCGTCGAGGACCAGCGCACCCTCGTCGAGGACGGCCGCTTCGACTATGTCGCGGGCCAGGTGCAGGCCGACGCCGAGGGAGCCTTCCGCGTCTACGTCCTGGAGCTGGCCGCGTACGGCCCACCGGTCGGCCCCGTCCCCGACGACACGACCCTGCTGCGCGGCCTGCGCCACCTCCCCTCCGGCGTCGAGGCCGGCGACCTCCCCTACTTCGCCTTCCTCGACCGGATCGCCCCCATCATCGAGGCCCTGAAGCAGGCCGGCGTGTGGACCCACGCCCATCCCTGGCTCAACCTCCTCCTCCCCGGCGACCGCGCCGCCGACCTCAGCGGCCCGGTGCTGGACGCGCTCACCCCGGCCGACTTCGGCCCCGGCGTCATCCAGCTGTACCCGATCCGGCGCGACCGCCTCACGACCCCGCTGTTCCGCACCCCGGACGACCCGTTCCCGTACCTCTTCGACGTCCTCGGCGCGATCCCGCCGGACGACACGACCACGATCAACCGCGTCCTGGCCGCCAACCGCGCCGCCTACGACACCACCGCCGCGGCCGGCGGCACCCAGTACCCCGTGGGCAGCATCCCCTTCACCCCCTCCGACTGGCGCACCCACTTCGGCCCGTCCTGGTCCCACTTCGCCGCGGCGAAGCAGACGTACGACCCACGCGGCCTCCTGACCCCGGGCCAGGGCGTCTTCTGACCCATTGCCCACACCGGGAGGCCCTGCTCGGACTCAGGGCCTCCGGCCTCCGGCCGCCGGCCGCCGGCCGCCGATGCCGCGACGACGCCTCGCACGCGCCGTCGCGGCGACCGCCGCCCTGGCCGCGACCACCACCGGCTGCGGGGTGCCCAGCGGCGCCGTCACCGGCGTCTCCGTGACCGACGACGGACGCTCCCGGCACCCTCACCCCCGGCACGACCTACGTCCTCCACGGCTGGACCAAGGACAACTCGTGGTCCTCGACCCACGTCTCCTTCACCCTGTCGACCCGGGACACTCTCACCCCGGGAACGGTCCACTACGAGGACCTCGCCGCGAGCGAGCCCAGGGCCACCGCCGCCCCTGTCGCCGAGTTCGAGGCCGACGCCTGCCGCGAGGCACAGCGCCCCCTCGCGGGCCCATGTGGCTCGGGTCACACTGGACAGAGAGGGGGGCCGACCGAGGGGCATCCACCATGACCGGCATAGACGCAACCGCTGTCGAGACCCTGCGCACGGGACTGCGAGGCCGTGTCGTCACACCCCAGGACGCGGACTACGACGACACCCGCAGCATCTACAACGCCATGATCGACCGGCGTCCGGCCGCCATCGCCCAGTGCGTGGACGCGACGGACGTACGGAACACCCTCGCCTTCGCCCAGGAGACCGGGGTCGATCTCGCCGTACGCGGCGGCGGACACAGCGGCCCGGGGCTCTGCCTGATCGACGACGGACTCACCCTCGACCTGTCCCCGATGCGCTGGACGCGAGTCGACCCCGAGGCGAGAACCGTGCAGGTCGGCGGCGGCAGCCAGCTGGGCGACCTGGACCACGCGACCCACGGCTTCGGCCTCGGCCTCCCGGCCGGGATCATGTCGACGACCGGGGTGGGGGGCCTCACCCTGGGCGGCGGCCACGGCTACCTCACCCGTAAGTACGGCCTGACGATCGACAACCTGCTCTCCGCCGACGTCGTACTGGCCGACGGGACCTTCGTCACCGCCTCCGAGAAGGAACACCCCGACCTGTTCTGGGCGCTGCGGGGCGGCGGCGGCAACTTCGGCGTGGTCACCTCCTTCACCTACCAGCTGCACCCGGTGCACACGGTCGGCGTCGCGGTGACCGTGTGGCCGGTCGACCGCACGGGAGAGGTGCTGCGCTGGTACCGCGACTTCCTCCCCGCCGCCCCGCACGACCTCTACGGCTTCTTCGCGGTCCTCGTCGTCCCGCCCGGTCCGCCCTTCCCGGAGCCGATCCAGGGGCAGAAGATGTGCGGCGTCGTCTGGTGCTACACCGGCGACCTGGAGGAGGGCCGTCTGGAGGAGTCCCTCTCGGTCGTCAACGACCCGGCACCCCCGGCCTTCCACTTCGCCACCCCCATGCCCTACCCGGCCCTCCAGACCATGTTCGACGAGCTGATCCCCAAGGGCCTGCAGTGGTACTGGCGCGGCGACTTCTTCGACGCCGTCTCCGACGAGGCGATCGCGGTCCACGAGCGCTACGGCGACGGCATTCCCACCGACGGCTCGACGATGCACCTCTACCCCGTGGACGGCGCCGCCCACCAGGTCGGCTCCGGCGACACGGCCTTCGCCTACCGGGACGCCGTCTGGTCCGGCGTCATCGCCGGCATAGACCCCGAGCCCGACAACGCCGCCCTCATCCGCCAGTGGTGCGTCGACTACTGGACCGACCTCCACCCCCACTCCATGGGCGGCTCCTACGTCAACTTCCTCGGCGAGGCGGAGGGCCCGGAACGCGTCCGCTCCACCTACCGCACCAACTACGACCGCCTCGCCACCGCCAAACGCTCCTACGACCCCCACAACTTCTTCCGGGCCAACCAGAACATCCCGCCGTCGACCGAGTGAGACGGCACGGCACCTCAGGCACCTCAGTCGTCCTGGTCCGCCCACACATAGCCGTGCGGCAGCAGGCCGGTCACGGCGATGCTCCGTATTCCCTCGGCCGTCGGCACCAGCACCCGGATGCCCGGGTGCTGGTCGAGGAGGACCTGCCGGTCACGGCCGCACGGCGCGAGCACACCGCGCGCCCGGTCCCCGACCGCGACGACGGTCGTCAGCTCACGCGCCCCGGCGGCACGGGCGTTCCCGAGCGCCACCAGCTCCGCACAGGGGCCGCCGGTGAAGTGGTACACGTTGATCCCGCCGAACATCCGCCCCCGCGCGTCCCGCACGGCGGCGCCCACCGTGTGCACCTCTCCGTCACCGTTCTCCTCCACGATCCGCTGGGCGAGCCCGACCAGCTCCAAGTCGTCTTCCGTCGGCAGATACAGCTTGCTGTCCACGCACGGCACCCTACGGCCGCCCCGGCACCCGCCCGAGCAGAGTGGCCCTGAGCAGGGTGAGCCTGAGCAGAGTGACCTTGAGCAGAGTGGCCCTGAGCAGAGTGGCAGTGAATCGAACGGGTACTCGCACGCCACCAACGAGCGAGGGATGGCATACCGCCCATGGAAATCTCAGGTGTCCTCAGTGCAATCGTGATCGGCACCGTCATCGGTGTCCTCGGTCGACTCGTCCTTCCGGGCCGCCAGCGCATCGGCGTCCTGTGGACGATCCTGATCGGCATCGTCGCCGCCCTGATCGGAACCGCTGTGGCGTCCGGCCTGGACGTGGCCGACACCAAGGGCGTCGACTGGATCGAGTGGCTCATCCAGATCGCCCTGGCGGCGCTCGGCGTGTCCGCGATCGCCAAGGTGAAACTGCGTCGTTGACGGACGATCTGGCACGAACCGTGACAAAGGCCGATGATTGAGTTCAGGAAGAAGAAGGTGATTCCCCACGAGTGATCGTGAGCCGCGCAAGGCACCCCGCTCTTCCCGACAGACGCCCGCCGAGACCCGAGTGTCCGCCGCCAAGGCCATGCGCGCCGCCCTGGAGCAGCTGAGCGAGCTGCTCGGGACGGTTCCGGAGTCCGTCTCCTCGCTGAAGCCGACGGACCAGGGCTGGGAAGCCGACGTCGAGGTCGTGGAACTCGAACGGGTCCCGGAGACGACCAGCGTCATGGCGAGCTACCAGGTCGTCCTGGACCCGCAGGGAAAGTTGCTGGCATACGAGCGCGGGCGCCGGTACACCCGCGCGCAGACCGACAGACCGGACAGCCGCTAGGGCGGCTGCCCCTTCAGCGGAGGGAAGGATCCCGTGACTGTCGTGCCGCAAGGCAACGGTGGTGGTGTTCCCGCACCCGCGGGTGGTTCGGGAAACCTCTACGACGTACTGGAACTCGTCCTCGACCGGGGCCTGGTCATCGACGCGTTCGCACGCGTCTCCCTGGTGGGCATCGAGCTGGTGAAGATCGACGCCCGCGTGGTCGTCGCCAGCGTCGACACGTACCTGCGCTTCGCCGAGGCGTGCAACCGACTGGATCTGGAAGCGGGCCGCAAGGCCCCCGCGCAGCTGTCCGACATCGTGGAGGACGCCTCCAAGAGCGGCTCCCGGGGCAAGACCAAAGGCGCGCTGGCCGGCGCGGTCGAGGCGGTCACGGAGTCGCTCGGGAAGGGCCGCGACGAGGACACCGACCATGAGCGGAAGCCGCGGCGCGAGCGGCAGGCCGAGCATGTCGACGGCAGCTCCGACGGCGACTCCGGCCGCCGCTCCTCGAGGCACCGGGAGGAGTGAGCGACCCGATGTCCCTCTACGTGTACGCCATCACCAAGGCGTCGCATCCGCTGCGCCTGGACGGCCTGCGGAGCGTCGGGAACCCGGACGGCACGCTGCGCGCCGTGCGCAGCGGCTCCCTGTGTGCCGTCGTCAGTGACAGCCCCACGGACCTCTCCGTCGCACGCGACGACCTGGAGGCACATCACCAGGTGCAGGAACGGCTGTGGGCCGACGGCCCCGTCCTGCCGCTGAGCTTCGGTTTCGTCGCCGGCAGCGAGGACGACGTACGCGCCGTCCTCGACGAGCGGGCCGAGGCGTTCGCGCTCCGCCTCGACGAGCTGTCCGGCCGGGTGGAGTTCAACGTCAAGGCGATCCCCGACGAGGACACGCTGCTGCGCGCGATCCTCGACGACAGCCCCGAGGCCCGGGAGCTGAACGAGCGGACCCGCGAGGGCGGCGGGACGTACGAGGATCAGCTGGCCCTGGGCCAGTTGGTGGCCGAGGAGGTGCAGCGCCGGCAGGAGGTCCTCGCCGAGGCGGTCCTGGCGGCGCTGCGTCCGCTGGCGCTCGCGGAGCAGGTGGCGCCGCCGTCCCAGTCGTACGCCGTGAACGCGTCGTTCCTGGTGGACGACGACCGGTCCGAGGAGTTCACGCGCGTGGGCCAGGACCTGGCCGAGCAGTACGGCGAAGGGGTGGAACTCCGTCTGCGGGGTCCACTGCCGCCCTACAGCTTCGCTTGAACGGTGTGCGTGAGGAGGAAGCACAGTGGCTGGACTGATCGTCGAGGTCCTGGCGCTGCCGCTCGCTCCCGTGCGGGGCATCGGCTGGGTCCTCGACAAGGTGGTCCGGGCGGCCGAGGAGGAGTACTACGACCCCGGACCCGTACAGGAAGAGCTCGTGGAGCTGCAAAGGGCGCGGGACGAGGGCCGCGTCGACGACGACGAATTCGCCCGGCGTGAGGAGGCGTTGCTGCACCGCTTGGAGGAGATCAGCGCCTATCAGCTGCGCCGAGGTGGAGAGCGCGGGCTGTGACACCGCAGGCGAGGAGAGAAGACGTGCCATGAACAACACCAAGATCGGCGCAGCACTGCTCGGTGGATATGTGCTGGGCCGCACCAAGAAGGCCAAGTTCGCGCTGAGCCTCGGCGCCCTGCTGGCCGGGTCGCGGGTCAGGCCGGGGGAGCTCGGCAAGGTCGTGCAGCGGTCTCCCTTCCTGAACACCATCACCCATCAGGTGCGCTCCGAGCTGACGGGCGCCGGCAAGGCGGCGGCGACGTCCGTGATGACGGCGAAGGCCGGCAGCCTGGCGGACGCGCTGCACGAACGCACCGTCCGCATGCAGGAGAAGGCACAGCCAGGCGGCGACGGTGAAGCCGCCGACAGTGAACGGGAACCCGAGGAGAGCGACCAGGAGCAGGAACCCGCCGAGAGCGAACGCGAACCCGCGGAGGACGACCGGGAAACCGGCCAGGCCGAGGAAGCCGACAAGGCCGAGGAAACCGGCGGCCAGGCCGAGGAAACCGGCGGCCAGGGACGCCGTAAGTCGCGGCGCGGCGCGTCCGGACAGGACGACGACGACGAGCAGCCGGCGCCGTCCAGGCGGAAGACGTCCACGGCCGCCGGGTCCGGGCAGGACGACGAGCAGCCGCCACCGCCCAAGCGGAAGGCGTCCACCGCCGCCCGCTCGCGGAGCACCACCGCACGTTCGAGGAGGCCCGACGATGGCTGAGCGCAAGGCAACGGCCCCCGCCGGGGCGGGCACCGACCGTCTGCGGGAGGAGCTGGAGCACTACATCGAGGCGCGGCTCCAGCTGATGCTGGACGGCGTGGGCCGCCGCATGGGCGACAGCGCACGCCGGCTGGGCGAGGCCCACGTCCCCGGACCGCAGGGCATGGCCACCGCCGTGGCGGAGCGCGGCAGGAGACTCCGTGAGCACCTGCCGTCCGGCGCCGACGCACTGACCTCGACCGCCACCCGCGCCAAGGACACCGCCGCCCACGCGAAGGACACCGCCTTCCACGCCAAGGACACGGTGCTCCACAAGGCCAAGGACGTCACCGGGAAACGACGCGAGAAGGGCGGCACCGACAAGGCCCCGGACGCCGCGGGCAAGGGCCTGACCATCATCGAGGACATCGACGTGGGCGTCCCGGTCCGCGAGGCGTACGACCAGTGGACGCAGTTCCAGGACTTCGCCCGTTTCAGCAAGGGCGTGGTCGGGGTCGAGCAGGAGGACGACACCACGACCAAGTGGCACGTCAAGATCGGCAAGGCGAGCCGCCACTGGCAGGGCGTCATCACGGAGCAGGTCCCCGACGAGCGGATCGCCTGGACGTCCGAGGGCGACCACGCCACCACCAAGGGCGTGGTCACCTTCCACCCGCTCGGGGAGAACCTCACCAAGGTGCTGCTCGTCCTGCGCTACTACCCCAAGGGCGTCGTCGAGCGCACCGGCAGCCTGGTCCGCGCCCAGGGCCGCCGCGCCCGCCTCGACCTCAAGCTCTACCGCACCTTCGTGATGATGCGCGGGGAGGCCACCGGCGGCTGGCGCGGCGAGATCCGCGACGGCGAGGTGGTCCGCGAGTCCGAGGAACCTGAGGGAGCCGAGGAGCCCAAGGAAGCCGAGGAATCCGAGGAACCCGAGGACGAGGACGAGGACGCCTACGACGACGAAGAGGAGGAGGAGTCGGAAGAGGAGGAGCCCGAGGACCGGTACGACGACGCGGCGTACGACGAGGAGGACTCCGACTGGGAGGAGGACGAGGACCACCACAGCCGCTGATCCCGTGGGAACCGGAGCCACCGAAACGAGGTCGAGTGTGCCGTGACCGAGTCCGATCCCGTCGGCCCCAGGCGGACCTTCTCCCCGTACGCTCAAGGAGAATCCAGCGCCAACCTCGCCGACATACTCGAACGCGTGCTCGATAAAGGCATCGTCATCGTCGGTGACATCAAGATCAACCTGCTGGACATCGAGCTCCTCACGATCAAACTCCGTCTCCTGGTGGCCTCGGTCGACAAGGCCAGGGAGATCGGCATCGACTGGTGGGAACACGACCCCGCCCTGTCCTCCCGCGCCGCGGACAGCCACCGCACCCTCGAAGAACAGAACCGGCGGCTGCGCGCCGAGGTGAGGGAACTGCGCGAGCGGGCCGCGCGGTCCCCCGCCGAACTGCCCGAACGGGAGTCGACCGGCCGCCGCGCCCGCCCGCCGAAACGCGACCCCGACGCCGAGCCCCGACGCGGTAGACCCAGACCCAGACCCAGAGACGACGACCAGGACCGAGAACCGTGAACCGGCAGCTGAGCTACGCCTACGCGGTGCTTCGCGCCGCCGAGCCGCCGCCGACGGCACTGGCAGCGGTCCGCGGCGTGGCGCAGGCACCCGTCACACTGGTCGACGCGGGCAGTGTGGCCGCGGCGGTCAGCGCCGTACCCGCCGACGAGTTCTCGCAGACCGCCCTGAAGGCGCACCTGGAAGACCTCCGGTGGCTGGAGTCGACCGCCAGGGCCCACCACCTCGTCATCGAGACCCTCGCGGCCCACACCTCGGTCCTCCCCCTGCGACTGGCCACCGTGTACCTCGACGACAACCGGGTCCGGGAGATGCTGCAGGCCCATGAGGCCGCGTTCACCGCGTCCCTGGACCGGCTCGCCGACCACGTGGAGTGGGGCGTGAAGGTGTACGCCGACATCCCGCCCTCCTCCGCCCCACCCCCACCACCGAGCGGACCCGCCGACGACCCCAACCCCGGACGCGCGTACCTCCGGCACCGCAGACATCAACGCCAGGCGCACGAGGACACCCGGCGCGCCGCCGAAGAGGCTGTCCGGCGCACCGAACTACAGGCCCAAAACCTGGCGGTCGAACGCACCCGCCACCGCCCACAGCAGGGCACCCTGGCGGCCCCGGCGCCCGGCGAGAACATCGCCAACGACGCCTATCTCGTCCCCCGCCGCCTCGCCGAGGAGTTCCGCGACCGGATGAGCCACGCCGCCGACGATTTGCCGGGCGTACGGATCGAGGTCACCGGCCCCTGGGCCCCGTACTCCTTCGCCGGCCTTCCCCCACCGCCGGAAGCCCCGCAACGGTGACAGGGCACGACACGCACGACGACACGCACCACGACACGCACCACGGCATGCAGGACGACATGTACGACGAGTACGACGAGTACGACGCCTACGACTACGGCGACGACCGCCCGATCAGCCAACGCCAGGTGGCACTGATCGACCTCCTCGACCGGCTCCTGAGCGGCGGCGTCGTCCTGACCGGCGATCTCGTCCTGTCGATCGCCGACATCGACCTGGTGCGGATCTCGCTGCGCGCGCTGGTGGTCTCCATCCGCGAACAAGCCGACACCGCATGGTCTCCCCTCCTCCCCCCACCCCCGCGACACGACGGCGGCAACCATGCCGAACCCGAACCCCCCTGACCGGCTCCAGGAGCTGTCCGACGCCGCGACCCGCGCGTTCTCCCTGCTGCCCGCCCGCCCGGACGACCTCGCCGGCCGGGGCACGGCACGCCGCCTGCGCACCGACCCCGAGACCGTGGAACGCGACCTGGTCAAACTGGTCCTCACCATCGTCGAGCTCCTGCGCCAGCTGATGGAACGCCAGGCCCTGCACCGGGTCGACCAGGGCGACCTGACCGAGGACCAGGAAGAACGCCTCGGCATGACCCTGATGACCCTGCACACCGCCATGACCGACCTCTGCGCCCGCTACGACCTCACCCTGGAAGACCTCAACATCGACCTGGGCCCCCTGGGCCCACTCCTGCCCCCTTGAACCCGCTTCCTTCCTGTTCCTGGCAGCGGCTGTCACCCTTTCTCTGCCTGCCGGGCCGGATGATCCTGACGCGGCTTTCCGTCAGGCTCGCCGATGAAGCAACCAAGGGGGGACGGGAATGATCAGGGCGCGGAAGTCCTTCGTCCCCGCGGCGTCTCCAGCGGCCGTACGCCGGCGTGCCCACCGCTGGACCGCTCTCGCCGGCGCGGCCCTGCTGTCACCCTTCGCGACACTCACCGCGGCGGCGGCCGGCTGGGGCCCGTCCGAGGCGGCCATCATCCTGGCACTGCTCGCCATACCCACCGCTGTCCTCACCCTCAGCGAGATGTGCGAGGAACGGCCCCCTGCCCGCACCAGCGGACCCCGCCTCACCGCACGGGCCCTGACCGGCGAACGCACGGTCGACCTCTCCGCGCTCAGCACCGTCCACCTGATCACCTACTTCTCCCGCTCCGGCATCTCGGAACGAGTGCTCCTCATCCGCGACGCCAACGGCACGCGCCTGGGCCTGAAAACCACCACCAGCCGCGCCGCCCTGCGCCGCGCCCTGGAGCGCCCCTCTCCACAAGGCCCGCGTGAGCAGAGCGGCCCGCGTACACCTGGGCCTGACCCCCAACCGCAGCCCCCTGCTGCTCCACACCATCGCCGGCTGGCTCACCATGGTGCTCGGCACCTGCGGCTACATCACCACGGTCCTCGCCCTCGCGGACCAAGTCCCGAAGTAGCCCTACGCCTCTTCCCCAGCGGCAGCCTCCTTGTGCCGCTCGGCGACGAACGACCCGAGGCCGGGCTCGGTGTAGGTGAGTCCCTCCGCCCGCAGCGCGCGGAGCACCTTGTGCGCGGTCGCGTTGGCGATCCCGAACTCCTCGGTGAGTTGGACAACGGAAGGCACTCGGGTGCGCGGTGGATACGTGCCATCGGCGATCCGGCCGCGTACTACCTCGGCCACCTGGCGCCAGCGGGGAATGTCGGGAACGAACTCAATCACCGCTCCAGCATGCCCATGCCTAGACTTCTGTGCGATTCATGGCATCCCTGAGATCCCTAGCATGCCTAGCACACGCAAGCTACTCTGGTCATGAAGAGCCCCGGCGACGGTTGGAGCCGCCCCGGGGCACGGCCACCAGCTGATCGGAGCTGATGACATGACCGACCTTATCCGCCGACTCGTCACCTGGGCGGTCACACCACTGAAGGAGCACAGCGCCGACCCCCACCCGGCGTTCACCCCACCCTGGCCGGGCCCCACACCCCTCCCCGCCCACCGCAGCCCGTACGTCCCGGCCGACACACCACTCGACACAACTGCAACCAGCCCTGTCCGCCCATACGTGATCGTCCACGAACAACGCCTCGCCGCCCCGGCCCTGGAGGCGGCCTGATGCCACGCGAGCCGCGCCTGCTCCCTTGGTCCGGCACCGAAGGGAAGCCCTGCTACCTGATCACCGACAGCAACGGCGGACCGATCTCCCGGCTGGCCGACCTCACGGAGACGACCCAGCTCGACATGGGCCGTAAGCTCCTCGACCACGCCCACGGAATGCTCCCCGACACCCCACCCGGCGAACTCCGCTTCCTGGCCGAGCGCCTGACCGAGGCCCTCCAAGACGCCCTCCGCATCGCAGAAAGCCGCGGCCGCCGCCTGACCCACCTGAACTAGCACCAGGCAAATCCATCATGGCTGGCCGTGATGTCCAGGCCGTAGTCGCCGGCGCTGTCGCCGAGGTCGCTGGGGAACCACACAGCGAGGTGGGCGGTAGTGCCAGCGACGGGCTTCTCGAAACAGAGCGCTGATGTGTCGACCGCGAGGCTGCCAGGTGCCGGGGACGGCGAAGGATTGGCGCTCTCGAGTCGCCAGCCGTCTTCGGCGGCGGCCTGGCGGTAGAAGGACAGCACGTCGGTCCGGGATGTCGTGTATTGGTAGTACTGCCCGGCGTAGGCGAACCCGTCGTCCTCGTCGCATCCGGAGTACCGATCGTCCTTGGGCCGCGTCTGGCCCGGGTGCGCGTCGAGGATGGACAGGGACGCCAGGGTGGGGGCGAGTTCTTGATCAGCTCTGGTACACCCGTAGAGCCCACCCGACAGTGCCCACACGCCCGTTGCCGCGATGATGGCTATGCCGCCGGTGCCGACGAGAACCGGCGTAGCCACTCTCTTCAGCTTCATGGCGCGGAGGGTAGCCCAATGGATCTACAGGGGCCGCACAGCACCACCTCCGAAGGTCGGGCAAGCCGTGGCCCCCTCTTCCCCGAGGGGGACAGCGCGGCTTCCTCGGCGCTCGCCGCTCGTCGCCCGTGTACGAGGGGACTGTCAAACGAGTGGCTCAGCGGCCGGAGCACAAGCGACGCTGCTGCGCCCTCCGGAAGTGTTGCAAGAAGCTTCCGTCTGACCGGACCGTGCGCTTCCTGCTGGTGATCCTGCGTGCCGCTCTCCAGCACGCCGTACGTGAAGACGAACTGCCGCGCAACGTGGCACGGAACGTGGAGCTGAGCATGGAACTGGCTTCGTTGATCTCCAAGAACAGCGTTTGTCGACGGTTTCCGGAGGCAGCTGGTGATCAACCAGCTCTGGAGTGTGGATGAGAAATGACGGCGCTGCGTGGATGCGAACGTGTCGACGGCCGGCCGCTCGAAGGGCGGCTGGCCGTCGAGGCAGGTAGCGGCAGAGGTCAGTACCTGTTCTGATCTCCGGTGGCCGGGTGAGGCAGTGCAGCCCTGATGTTCGCGCGCTTTCGACCGGCGATTATTCACTTGACCCGGTCCGTACGGTGTTTGAGTGAAGGACACTCTGATCGACGAACTCCGCACCGTGTATGACGCCCAACTCCGTGGTGTCACCCCGCCTGGCGGCAGCGCCCGCGTCGAGAAGGACGGCCCGTTGACCCGTGTCGTCGGTTGGCACCGTGGCTTCGTCACGGGCCCACGCGACCTCGGTGTGTACGGGGCAGAACTCGACACGCTCATAGCGCGGCAGCGTGACTTCTACGCTGCCCGTGGTGAGGCGGTCGAATGGAAGACTCGCGCCCATGATCTCCCCACCGACCTCACCGACCGGCTCACCGCGGCCGGCTTCGTCGCCGAGGACAGCGAGACGGTGCTCATCGGGCAGGCCGCAGACCTTGCCGCCGACCCCGTCCTGCCCGACGGCGTGACCCTCCGCCGTGTCACCGCCAGATCAGACCTCCAGCGCATCGCCGCTCTGGAGAGCACCGTCTGGGGCGAGGACTGGAGTTGGCTCGCCGACGACCTGGCCGCCCGGGTCGAGAACGCCCCAGAGAACACCATCGTCCTCGTCGCCGAGGCACACTCCGAAGTCGTCTGCGCCGCCTGGCTGGTGTTCAACGACGGCGTCGACTTCGGCGGCCTCTGGGGCGGCTCAACGCTCAAGGAATGGCGCGGACAGGGCATCTACCGGGCCATGGTCGCCCACCGAGCCCAACTCGCTGCTGCCCGCGATGTCCCCTACGTCTACGTCGACGCCTCAGCCGACAGCGCCCCGATCCTCACCCGGCTTGGCCTGCACGCGGTCACCACGACGACACCGTATGTCTGGTCACCCTGAGCTCAGCCGGCCTTCGCCGGCTCCTCGGCTCGTGCCCGGGTGCTGACGAGGCGGTAGGAGTCGGTGCCGGTCTCGATGATGGTGCCGTTGAAGGTCAGGCGGTCGACGATGGCCGCGCAGAGACGTGGGTCGGTGAAGGTCTTGGTCCAGCCACCGAACGACTCGTTGGAGGCGATGGCGACGCTGTTCTTCTCCTCGCGCTCGGTCAGAACCTGGAACAGCGGCTCGGCGCCGTGCCGGTCCAGTTCCATATATCCCAGCTCGTCGATGCAGAGGAGGTCGACGCGGCCGTAGCGGGCGATGGTCTTGTTCAGCTGCTTCTCGTCGGCCGCCTCGACCAGCTCATTCACCAGCTTGGTGGCAAGCGTGTAGCAGACGCGGTAGCCCTTCATCGCGGCCTCGGTGCCCAGGGCGATCAGGGGCTGTGGGCCGCGTACGAACTGGCGGTCCGCATCGGCCTTCGGCGCGGTGAGCTGCTGGGGCTGCGCTGGTCGGACGTAGACCTTCAACCTGAACCGCTCCTTCGAGGCCCTGTGTGCCCGCGCCGGCGTCCGCAAGGTCCGCTTTCACGACCTGCGTCACACCTGCGCTTCGCTCCTCCACGAACAGGGCGCCGACGCCCGCATGATCATGGAAGTCCTGGGCCACGGCTCCATCCGCGTGACCAGGGACATCTACACCTTCGTACGGCTCGACTCTCAGCGATCCGCTTTCGATCGCGTCGGGGACGCATTGAGGGGTGACGGCAACGGGCCGGGATGATGACGACGGCGCGGCCGGTGTCCGCGTAGCCGTCTGATCGGTCCCGCACCCGCCCTCTGAGGCGGTTGCTGTCAAACACTGCCGTCAAGGCAAAAGCCAGAGGCCCTGTGGATCACTCCACAGGGCCTCTGGTCTGCTGTGCACTCGGCAGGACTCGAACCTGCAACCTTCTGATCCGTAGGCGCGTCAACCCTGGATGCACGGGGCGCCGACCAGCCATTCAACGCCGTCAATCCACGGTCGCGGATCGGTGTCGGTCCGTCGTTGTGTGTCGGTGTACGTGGCTGTTGATGTCAGGCGTTGATGTCAGGGCGCCGTTCCCTTTCCGCAGGTCAGGCGCCAAAGGGCCAGCACGTCAGCCCTTCTGGTGCGGCACATCGACGAGGGTTGTCGCGTCTTCGCGCCAACCCTGGTAGGGCCCGACAGACAAGGGAGCATGCGGCAAGGTCACCTCACCCGCCGGGCGTTGAGCGAGCCATCCTGAACGCCTGTGAGACGGCGCCTCAGTGCGCACGTGCTTGAACCCCAACCGTTCGTAATAGGCGTGTAGTTCAGTGTTTGACCGCCATGTGTCGATTCGCACCCAGGTTCGCCCTTCCAGCGCAGCAAGGCGCGATACCCAGTCGATGACCCGTGTTCCGAGGTGCCGACCGGATGCTTCGCGCGCGACCATCAACTTGTACAGGTACAGGGCTGATTCGGGGTGGTCGGTGTCCGTCCAGAAGTCCCGGTCAACGGGCCCACGGCTGACGGTGGCTAGCACCTTGTCGCCCTCACCGACAACGACCCAGGCCCGCCCCTCATCTATGCTGGCGCGCCATTTCGCAATGGCGCGCTCGCCGGTCTCCGCATCGCTCCACTGGTCGGTTCCCTTGGTGCGCAGCCACCGTTCCGCCTCTGCTCGGAGAGCCAAGAGGGCGGGTACGTCCTCCGCCGCTGCGGGGCGAAGGTACTCAGTCCGTGCTGACTTCATAGAGGATCTTGTGCCTGTCTCCGGGAAGGATGGTGACCATGCAGCGGAGTGGTCGACCATCCGCGTCATAGCCCGTTCGGGTGTGCTCAGCGACAGGTGTTGCCGCAGGTAGAGCAAGTTGTTCGGCCTCAGGGCGAGTCGGCATCCGCACCGAGATTTCGTCCACATATTTGGCCTGGACGAGTCCCACGGACGCCAAGATGCCGCCGGGCGCGGAGACATCTCGCGGCTCCATCAGGGGCGTGCCAGTCACAAGTTCCTGAGGGAAGTACGAGTCAGCCAGCGCGTAGGGCCGGTTGTCTATGAACCGGACGCGCTTACGCGCCACGGCCAAGCCGTTTTCGGGGAGTTCGAGGCGTTCGCGAACGTGGGATGGAGGCTCCACGATCGACACAGTGATGTCTTGCCGGGGAGCGTTCCCGTTCTCCGCAATCACGCTTGCCCACTGGTCACCAGCGGTTCTGCCTTCAACCGCCGTGGCGTGGCGGCTACGACTCTCCAGCGTCGTCCAGTTCCACACGACAGGCGGGTAGTCCTCGCGAACGTACTTCCCCTGGCCCTGGCCCGTGACGACCAACCCTTCCTCAATCAGGAGGCGGACGCCGGCGCGGATGGTCTCGCGACTGTAGCCGTACTGGCTCATCATCTTGGATTCGCTGGGGAGCGCCTCACCCCCTGCCAGCCTCCCGGACAGGATCTGTTCGCGCAGGTCATGGGCGATTTCCTGAGCCTTCGTCATGCCGCGACGCACCAATGACACTTCCCCTCTACTCCAACTCCTCCGTACAAGTTAGACCAGGGGGCTTGACTCTCCAAGCGCGACTCGTGCAATCTCTTGCCAAGGCACTCCTCCAGACAAGCTAGACGGGGTGTCCCGTACGGCTCTGCTGTACATGTGCGCCCGGAGGAAAGCCCCAGCTCAGGCGGGGGTGAGTACGAAGGAAGCGCAGGTTCATTGACAACTGAATGGGGATCACGCCGCCTCTCCTCGGCCAAGTAGGCGGCCGCACGGGATCTCCTCCCGTGTGAGGTACAGCGCACTCAATCTCCGCAGCACCGCTGCGGCCGGTTGCCTCCGCTGCACGTCTCGTACGTGCAGCGCTGAGGGGAGCCGGAAGTTCCGACTTCAACGGCAAGCGCCCCCGGTGCTGGAACACCGGGGGCGCGGTTCGGGCCGTTCACCTGTGAGAGGACACACGACCCTATGAGCCACATCGTCACTGTTCAGGACGCTGTTACCGCGTTCGCCGACTTCATGGAGCCGACGGATGCGGAGCTGGACGCGATCGAGCAGGAGTCCCCCGTCATCCTGGCGGAGGTCGACCTGTTGGACGCGCAGATCAAGGCCATGGACCGCCCCGTGAACGAGGTGGACGCCCGCCGCATCCGCCGGGCCCGCAACCGGGTGCTGGCGGCGCGGCGGGACCTGGTCAACCGTACGGCCGCCGCGAGCCTGCCCGGGGGTGCGGCGTGACGTGCAGCGCTCGCTTGACCAACAGCTTCGCCGGTGAGTGGGAGCTGTACGTCGTCACCGACGGCCCAAGCTGGGAATGGCCCGAACGCTTCTTCGAGCGGACCGGGCCGGTGCCCACCATGCAGGAGCGGGCGGAGGTGCTGGTTCTGCTCGGCTACGCCGTCCCGGACGGTGCCGAGTGGGAGTGGCAGGAGATCCCCAACGGCGCCATGGACCGGGTGGAGCTGCTGGCGTCCGTCGACGTCCGGCCGGTGGGCGGTGCGGCATGAACCTTCACCGCAAGGGTCGCGCCGCCCTGGTGCTCGCCCTGGTCGCCGTCGTCGGCATGGCGTTCCGCGTGTCGTGGAACGCGCTGCGGGACATCGCTGGCGCCGTCGGCGCGGACGACACGGCCGCGATGCTCTACCCGTTCGTGGTCGACGGATTGATGGCGCTCGCCCTGATCGCCACCCTCGTACTGGCCGACCGCGACCGCACGTTCGCGCTGCGGGTCCTGGGCGCCTACACGGTCGCCTCACTCGTGCTGAACTACGTGCACGGGCTGGTCCCGGAGTTGCACGGCCGCACGGTCGGCTGGGGTCGACTGGCCGACTGGGACCCGGCGAACTGGGCCCTGGTCCTGCTCGCGACATCGCTGCCGGTCGGGTCGATCTACTTCGGTTCCGATCTGGTCGCCAAGGTGCTGCACCACCGGCCCGCCCCGATTCCGACCGCGAGCGCGAATGCGGAGGAATCCACCGAGACCATGAGGAAACGGTCTACGGCTGACCTCGCGGTATCGACCCCGGCGCCGACCACGCCGAACACGGCGCGGCTGCCCCGACCGGTGGCCGTCGGCTTCCTGAAGTCGACCCTCCCGACCAAGCCGCTCCCCCCGGTCGACCTCGCTCCGGTCGCCCCGATCGAGCGGCGCGCGGTCGCGGCGGAGTCGGCCCGACCGCGCCGCGCCACCGGCCGCGTGCCGGCGGTGGCGAAGTCGACCCGTCCGAAGCGCACGCCGGATCAGTTGCTCGCCGAAGCACGCAAGGTGACGGCCGATTGGCCGGATGCGAAGGTGACCGGCGAGGGCATCCGCCGCGCCATCCACACGTCACCGGCGAACGCCCGGTCGCTGCGGGACACGATCCTTGCCGAACGCGCCGCATCGGCTGAGGTCGTGTGATGGCGGCGCTGCCGGTGTTCCGGTGGCGCCTGGCCCCGGACGGCTACGCCACCCGCCGCCAACTGAGGGCGCAAGGGTTGCGGCCTGGTGGTCAGTGCGTGGCCGCGCAGCTCGAACGGCCGCGCCGCCGCCGGGGGCCGCTGGTCGCCTACCTCTACCGCGTCGACCTCGCCCTGCCGGTCCGGCCGATGACGCCGGGCCGGTGGGCGGCGCTGGCCAAGGCGAACGCCGCCCGCCGCCTCTGCCCCGCCTGCCGGCGCGACGCCGGATACGTCATCCCCGCCTCGCTCGGCACCTGCGTGCCGTGCGCCTATCCCGACCCGGACGGGTCCGAACGGAGTCACTGACATGGGCAACTCCGAGATACGCCGCCTCGACCGCGCGATCCAGGCGACCACGAAGAAGCTGGAAGCCGTGCGGCGGGGTGAGTGGTGGCCGCTGACCAGCCGTGAACGCCTCGCGATGACGCGCGCGATGGCCGGTGGCGCCCGCAGCGTCTACAAGGGCCGCAGCACGACCGGCGCGGAAGACCGTATGGACTCCATCGGTTCTGCTGCCGAGATGAGGCTGAGTGCGGAGCTGACGGCCCTGCACGGCGAGCGTCAGCGTCTGATCACCGAGGCCGCCCGCGCCAAGGCCGACAAGAAGTCTTCCCGCTGGTTCTGACCAGCCGCTACCGGGGTGGCCGCCCCTGCCACGGACACGGCCACCCCGGCATGTCTCCTCAACTCCCGCCCCGTATCGGGGCAGTCAGGAGCACTTCCAGCATGTCTGAGAACGTCGTCCACCTCCACAAGCCCACCGACCCCCCGACCCCCGACACGACCCCCACCGTGCTCACCGTCGTGCCCGACGCCCCGCCGACGCCGCCCGTGCCGCTGTGGGTCCGCTCCGGCCGCGCGGTGAAGAAGGCCGCCACGCACGAGACGACCCGGGCGACGGTCCGGGCTGCGGCCCGGCACGCGTCCTACACCTTCAACGGCGGACGGATCGTGGCCCGCCGAACTTGGGACGGCCGTACCGGGTCCCGGTACGAGCGGATGATCCGGGCGGCGGAAGCGGCGGGGAACCTGGAAGCGGCCGAGGAGTGGGAGGAGCGGCTGCAGCGCTTCCGCGCCGCCCGCCACCACCGCCGCATGGACCTGCTGCACTCACCGGTGGAGGCCGCGAAGGGGGTGGCCGTCGGCGCCGGGATGAGCATCGGTGTCCTGGTCGCCCTCGGAGTCGTCATGGCCCTCAACACGGGACAGGTCGGTGACGTCATCACCCCGCTGTCGGCGACGGTCGACTTCATCGCCCTGGTGATCCGGATCGTGCAGGTGGTCTGGGGTCCGGCGCTGACGATCGGCCCGTTCCTGGCCCTGCTCGCCCTGTGGTCGGTCGGCCGTAAGCAGCAGGCTGCCCCCGCCTGGGCACTGCCCGCGAACGTGCGGTCGGGTGAGGGTGAGCCGATCACGCCGTCCATCGTGGTCAAGGCCCTGCGCGACCTGGGCGTGCCCGCTCTGGCGCGTGCCATCAAGGAGATGGGCGACGCCGGCGCGTCCATGCTCGGACCGATCACCATCGCCGGATGCGGTGTCGAGGTCGACGTGACCCTGCCTTCCGGGGTGTCGACCAACGAGGTGCAGAACAAGCGCCGCAAGCTTGCCGAGAACCTCACTCGGCACGAACACGAGGTGTTCATCACCATCCCGACCGCCGCGCGCACGGTGCGGCTGTGGATCGCCGACTCCGGCGCGCTGGACGAGCCGATCGGCCCGTCCCCGCTGGTCACCGACGACACGATGACCGCCGACTACGCCAAGGGCAAAGCCCCGTGGGGTCAGGACCTGCGCGGCGACGCCGCGAGCTTGAGCCTGTACCAGCGCCATCTGCTCATCACGGGTCTGTCGAACCAGGGCAAGACCGTTGCCCTGCGCTCCCTGGCCCTGTGGCTGTCGCTGGACAAGTCGGTGCAGTTCCTCATGGGCGACCTCAAGGGCGTGGGCGACTGGGCCATGTTCGACGGCCTTGCCACGACCCTGATCCAGGGTCCGACGGATGAGCATGTGATCCAGGTGACCGAGATGGTCGAGGGCGCCGTCGACGAGATGAACCGCCGTATCCAGGCGCCGCCCGGCACCGTGTTCCCGCCGCTGATCGTGCTGGTCGACGAAGCGCAGGTGGCGTTCATGTGCCCGGCCAAGGACGCCGACAAGCGCCCCTACGGCGGCTCCAAGGCCAACTCCCGGTACTTCATGGCCGTCCGGAAGATCCACAATCAGGGGCGGGCCGTGAACGTGCTGATGTGGCAGGGCACCCAGGACCCGACCAACGAGAACCTTCCCAAGCTGGTCCGCGAGGGCGCCCACACCCGCGCCTCCCTCGCCCTGGGCACCGAGTCGCAGGCCCGCATGGCACTCGGGGACAAGGCCGTCGACGGCGGCGCCGCTCCGAACCTGCTGCGTCCGGGGCTGGACCGGGGAACCCTGGTCGTCGCCTCCGACGGCATCACCATCCCGGCCGGACAGTCGTCCATCACGGTGCGCACGCACTACATCGACGACGCCGCGGCCGAAGCCATCACCGACCGGGCCAAGGCCCTGCGCGACGGCGTCACCACCCTGCACGCCATCGAACGAGGCGAGGAACACGATCCGCTCGCCGACATCGCCGCCGTCATCGGCGACGCGCCCCGCGTGCGGACCAAGGACGTGCTGAACCGGCTCGCCACACGGAACCCGGACGCCTACGGCGGCTGGTCGTTCATCGACCTCAAGCGCGTCCTGGACGACGCCGGCGCGGAGCCGTACAAGTCCGACGGCGTCATGGTCGTCGCCCGTGACCGCGTCGGCCGCGCCCTCGCCAACCGCAACACCGAGGGTTCCGCTTCCGCCGACTGAAGGCAGGGAGCCGACCCCCGAACGGTCAGGGAGGCAGGGAGAACTCCCTGAACGCCTCCCTGACCCGCCTCCCTGGCCCTGACCTGCGTGAATGATCGTTCAGGGAGTCAGGGAGGCACGCAGGTCAGACCCCTGAAACATCCCTCCACAGCGCCCCCGGCAGGGGGTGTCTCCGCCTCCCTGAACCGACACCGGAAGGGATTCCGCATGTACCCCAACCACTCCCAGCACGCCCCCGCCCAAGGGGCCGTGGAAGTGCACCAGCCCACCCCGGTCACGCCCTCGGTCGTCGTCCAGGCGGCCCCGCTCGTGCCCGTGCAGCCGAACGGCGTGCCAGCGGTGGCGAGCGTGGTCCTCCCCGACGGCCGCGTCGTCACCGGCTACGCCATCACCCCCGCACAGCCCGAACCGGTCACGGCCAAGCCAGCCGTCTCCCGCGCGGCCGTGAACGTCGCCCTCGGGGGCGTCGGGTTCCTCGCCGTGTGCGGCGGACTGCTCCTGCTCACCACGTTCATCACGGCCCTCACGGCACTCATCACTCAGCTCATCACCCTCGCCGCCGTCATCTTCGGCGGATGGATCGCCGTCCAGGTCTTCAGCGCACGCGGCCACGGCGAGAGCGGGACCACGGTCAACATCCGCAAGGCCATCTTCAAGCGCAACCACTTCCACGGCTGACAAGGAGATTCATCCTGTGATGCGACTGCGTATCCAGCGCACCGCGCTGCCCCGCAACGCCCTGATCCTCACCGACACGCCCCGGCCCGACTGCGGCGACTGCGACGGCGTGGGCGGCATCCCGCACGACTACGGCGACCACACCGGCGAATACGCCGGCACCGAGTGGGAGCCCTGCCCCTGCTGGACGGAATGGCGCATCGTCCTACTCCCCCTGCCGCGCCGCCCCCGGTGGCTGCGCCGCCGCGACACCGGCCGCGACCCGTGGGGCCCCGACGGCTACAGCGACGAACCCCCCTTCTAGCTACGCCAAGGGCGGCCCCCATTCCGCCAAGAACCGTGGGGCCGCCCTTGCCAACCAGTCCTCAACAGACCTGTTGGAGGTCTCCCAGCATGACGCAACCGACCCACATCCGGCGAGCGCTCGCCCTCGCCGCGCACGGCGTCCCCGTGCTGCCCCTGCGGGCAGGGAAAGTACCGTTCGGCAACTGCTTCGACTGCGCCGACAACGCGTGCGGCGGCCGACCGAACATGAAGACCCCCGGCCCCTGCGCCTGCCCGCGCCCGTGCCACGGCTGGGCCGCCGCCACCACCAACCCGTGTGTCCTCACCTCCCCGCCGTGGGCGTCCGCGTGGCGCACGGCCGCCGCCGTCGCCTACCACCCCGGCGGCGCCGGCGTGACCGTGGTCGACCTCGACAACGCCGCCGCCGTCGACTGGGCCCGCGCCACTCTGCCCGCCACCCAGACCGTGCCCACCACGCGCGGAGAGCACTGGATCTACCAGGGCTCCATGCGGTCCGTGAACGCCGTCCGCCCCGGCGTTGACATCAAATCCCTTATGGCATACGCCCGTTGGCTCGGTCCCGGCATCGGCGCCACGGCCGCTCTCCCGGACGCTGTGCGAGCGCTGGCAGTAAAGGAACCGCCCACCGCTCGCAGGGCGCCACAGACGCTCACAGCGCCCCTGAGAGGCGGACAGGGCGAGTGCCCACACCGCACCACAACGTACCTAGACCGTGGCATCGCCATGGCCGAGCAGCGCATCACCGACGCCCGGAGCGCGGTGCACGCCACGGTCTACCGGACGTTCCTCGCCGTGCTGTCCACGCACGGTCGGTGCGGCTGTCTCACCGACGCCCACGTCGCGCGACTGTTCACCGCCGCGCAGGCCAAGGGCGAATCGCCCCGGCACTGCACCGATGCGTGGACCAACGCCCTGACCACGTTGGGACTGTGACCATGTCCGACGACGAGAAGAACCCCGCCCGCGAGGTCATCACCGACTACGCGCAAGCGCACTTCCGGTACTTCCGCACCGCCGACGGCACCGTGTACGCGCAGCGGAACGGCCACCCCGTGGCCCGTCCGATCCGCTCGCAGGGCACGACGGGCAGCCACCGCCAGGAACTCATGGTCGGCCTGTTCAGGGACGGACTGGGCGTGTTTAACGGGACCGCGCTCAAGGAGGCACTGGACTTGATCGAAGCGCTCGCACTGACGGAGGACGTGCAGCCTGTACACATCCGCGTCGCTCCCGGATTCGACGGGGCGACGTGGCTGGACCTGGGCCGCGCCGACGGGCAGTCCGTCCGTATCCACCCCACCGGCTGGGACATCGCAATCCCGGACCCGCGTGAGGTGTGCTGGCGGCGGACCCAGCTCACTGGGGAACTGCCCCTGCCGGCCAAGGACACCGACGGCAAGGGCATCGACCTGCTGCTGAGGCTGTGCAACTTCGCCAACGCCGAGACCGAGTGCCTGGCTATCGCGTGGCTGATCGGCTGTCTCGGTCCGTCCGTGCCCGTCCCCGCGCCGTTCCTCACCGGCCCGCAGGGCGCGGGCAAGTCCACCGGCGGGCGGATGCTCGTGCGGGTCATCGAGGGCATGAGCGGCGACCTACGCCGCGCGCCCAAGGACGAGGAGAACCTGATCGCAGCAGTGGCGGCCGGATGGGTCACCGCCCTGGACAACCTCTCCCACATGACCCCGGACCTGTCGGACGCGATGTGCTGCATCGTCACCGGCGCCGAGAACGTCAAACGCGCCCTGTTCACAGACGGGGACGTGTTCCGCGCCCGCTACCGCCGCCCCCTGCTTCTGACCGGCATCGACGTAGGCGTCATCCGTCCCGACCTCGCCGAACGGCTCCTGCCGCTGCGCTTGGAACGCCCCCGGGTCCGGCGCACCGAAGCAGAACTGTGGGCGGAGTACGCGGAGGTTCTGCCCGTCGTCCTCGGCTCTCTCCTGGACCTCACGGTCAAGGTCCGCGCGGTTGAGGCAGAGACTCCCACCGACCTGCGGATGGCGGACTTCGCCCACCTGTGCGCGCAGCTCGACGCGGCAACCGGGCTAGGCGCGCTCGCCGCTTACCGGGCCAGTCTGGACGACCTCAACGACGACGTCATTGAGGGTGACTTGCTGGCGCAGACCGTCCTCAGGCACGCCGCAGACATCGAACCGGGCACCGAGCAGCGGATGACCTCCACGGAGTGGCTGCACTGCCTCACCCGCCTCTACACCGGCGAGGACTTCCGCCCCCTGCCGAAAGGGTGGCCGACCACCGGCAAAGTCCTCTCCGACCGTCTCAAGCGCCTACAGCCGACCCTCGCCGCCCGGGGCGTCCTCATCGACTCCGGCCGCACCAGGGAGGGCCGCTACATCGAGATGACCCGCTCGCCCGCACCGCCCCCGCACGAACAGCAGACGTTCTGACCACCACCGACCCCGACCGCACAAGCAAGAGGAGCACCACCGGCCCGGCGACGTGCTCCTCTTGCTGTTCGGCGGCGGCGCCGCCCTGCGATGGACGCGCCGCGAAGCGGCTCCTTCTTCACGCCCTGAGCCACACTGCACCACCACAGACCCCCCCTTTTTTCCTAAGTGGGAAACGCTGCGTCACCTGCGTCACGGGCCCCCAGGAAACGGCGGATGACCTGGGCATACGGCCGTGACGCAGACGGCCCCGTTCTGCGTCACGCCGCGTCACCCGCGTCACCAGAGACGGACAGCCTGCGTCACCGGTGACGCACCCCCAACCCTCTGCGTCACCCAAAACCCGCAGCTCAGAAGCCCTGAATGACGCAGGTGACGCGGTGACGCAGAAATCCGCACCTCGGACACACACGCGCATCCGCTGCCTGCGCAAGGACCCCAGAGGAGTCACCGCGTGACCACTGCCATGCCCCCAAGCGCCGAAGCGCTCAAGGTCCCCGAAGTCATGACCGCCCTGCGCCTCAGCCGCAGCAAGGTCTACGACCTCATCCGCTCGAAACAGCTCGAAAGCTTCACGGCCGGACGCGCCCGCCGCATCCCGGTCGACTCCGTACGCCAGTACATGCGGAACCGCATCGAGGAGAACGACTGATGGCGAAGCGCGCCAACGGCGAAGGAACGATCAGCAAGCGTGCGGATGGCCGGTACCACGCCGCCGCCTACGTCTACCGCCCCGACGGGACCCGCACCCGGAAGTTCGTCTACGGCAAGACCCGCAAGGAAGTCGCCGACAAGCTCACGGAGTTGCAGGAGAAGACCCGTCAGGGCATCCCGGCCGCAGAGTCCACCATGGCGTTCGGTGACTACCTCACCTACTGGCTCGCCACCATCGCGCCGCAGCGACTCAAGCCGTCCACCCTGAACAGCTACGAGGGTCTGACCCGCCTCTACATCCGCCCCGCCCTCGGCAAGAAGCGGCTGAACCGCTTGTCACCGGCGGACGTGCGCCGGTTCCTGGCGGAGTTCAAGGACTCCTGCCTGTGCTGCCTGCGCGGTGCGGACCGGGAGCGCCCCGAGGAGAAGCGCTCGTGCTGCGCCGTTGGCCGTTGCTGCGCGCGGCGCCCGTCCGCCCGGACCGTCCAGTACATCCATGCGGTCCTCCGGTCCTCCCTCCAGCAGGCGATCCGAGAGGAACTGATCGCCCGGAACGTCGCCCGGATCGTGGAGACCCCCACCGTCACCCGCAAGGAGGTGCGTCCGCTCGACGCCACAGAGGCTCGCCTCATGCTCAAGACCGCCCGATCCCACCGCCTCTACGCCCTGTGGCTGTTGCTCGTGTCGACGGGTCTGCGGCGGGGCGAGGCGCTCGCCCTCACCTGGACGGACGTCGACCTCACGAACGGTCAGCTCCGGGTTCGCCGGAACGTGCAGCGCATCCGACGAGAGCTGATCTTCGGCAGCCCGAAGACCATGCGTTCCATTCGTACGGTGTCCCTGCCGAAGCACTGCATTCGAGCACTCACAGAGCACCGGGCCCAGCAGGAGCGGGAACGCAAGGTCGCTGGGAAGAAATGGCAGCCTGCACCGGGGCAGCCGGACGGACTGATCTTCACCACGACGACCGGTCGCGTCACGGATCCTCGCAGCCTGAACAGGATGCTCACCATCCTGTGTCGGGATGCTGGCGTGCGACGGGTGCGAGTGCACGACCTGAGGCACACATGCGCCTCACTCCTGCTCGCTCAAGGCGTGGACGCTCGCACGATCATGGAAACGCTTGGGCACAGCACGATCACGATGACGCTCGACACCTACGCGCACGTGATGAGTACGACGCTCAAGGCCGCCGCCGACCGGATGGACGACGCTCTTGGACTAGACGAGCCGGAGGAGGAATCAGACGGCGGGCAGGAACCGACCGACGGCGAGTGATCGGCATCTCTGGCCGCGTTGATGTCAGCCGTTGATGTCAAAGGCCCCCTGAGATGATCCCAGGGGGCCTTTGACCTGTGTGCACTCGGCAGGACTCGAACCTGCAACCTTCTGATCCGTAGTCAGATGCTCTATCCATTAAGCTACGAGTGCTTGTTTTGTTTTTGTCTTCGCTCTCGGTCCTTCCGGCCCGCTCGCGGCGACAGGAAGAACATTACATGACTGCCGCCGACATGTGAAATCCGTTTGGCATACCGCTTGTGACCTGCGGAAACGTCGTGAGAGGCGGAACGACGAAGCCCCGGTCCGTGGACCGGGGCTTCTTGATCGGCGGAGGCGGAGGGATTTGAACCCTCGATGGGCTTTAAGGCCCAAACCGCATTAGCAGTGCGGCGCCATAGACCGGACTAGGCGACGCCTCCAGCACAGCCGCTCGCGTGTGTGCGAGTGGTGCGTGCAGATGATGACACAGTCGAGCGTCGTGTCACCAATCGGCCTCCACGGTACTAGGCAGGCGGGCCGCAGGGCAAAGGACTTCCCCGAGCCTTCCCTCGCTCATCTCTGCGAAGGGCTGCGGGGCGGTCGCGCACGCTCACATGTTCTGGGTCACTTCGTCGTGCGAGGTCGCTCTCATCCGGCGTCCCCGGCGCAACCCCAGCCCTTAGACTCCCTCGCGTGACACCCCGCGGGCCGGTTGGCAGTATGGCCCGAGCGGCCCGAGCGGTCGGCAAGATGCGGTAACAGGGAGGAAGCGTCTCGTGAGCAGCAGGCCATCCCGAGGCGCTGCTCGCCTCGCAGCCATACTGGACGCGCTTCCCGACGCGTTGCTGCTGGTCAACGCCAATGGGACGGTCGTCAACGCGAACACCATCGCGCTGGAGGCGTTCGAGACGCCGGGCACGGCGCTCGTCGGGCGGGGGCTGCTCGATCTGCTGCCGCAGTTCGACTCCAAGCTGATCCCGGGGTCGATGCGGCGGCCGGACCACATCGATCCGCGGGCGCGGACGAAGCCGACCCGCATGATCGCGCGGCGGACCGACGGGTCCGAGTTCCCCGTCGAGGTCACCAGCGCCAACCTGGAGAACGGGCAGCAGGCTTACGACGGCTATGGATACACCTCCGACGAGCTGCTGATGCTGGTCGTGCGGGACCTCTCCGGGACCGTCGACACCGAGGCCGAGCTGGCGCGCTCGCAGCGGCAGACCGAGATGATTCTTCGGGCAGCGGCCGAGGGTGTGGTCGGGACCGACACCGACGGACGGATCGTGCTCGTCAACCCGGCCGCCGCTCAGATACTGGGGTACCGGGCCAGCGACCTCGGCGGCAAGGAGCTGCACACCCTCGTCCTGCACTCACGCGCCGACGGCTCGCCCTTCCCGTACGACGAGTCGCCGCTCGCCGACACTCTTCGCTCGGGGCGCAAGCACCGGGTGCGCGGGCAGGTGCTGTGGTCCAAGGCCGGGGACAAGGTGCCCGTCGACCTGACGACCGCGCCGGTGCGGGACGGGGACCAGCTCGTCGGCGCCGTCATGACCTTCACCGACCGGCGGCCCTACGACACCCTCGCGGAGGAGAAGGCCGCCCTCGAGAAGGCGCACGCGGAGGAGTTGGAGCGGCTCTCCGAGGAGCACGCATCCGACCTGACCGCGCTGCGCCAGCAGCACGTCACCGAGACCGAGGAGCTGCGCGAGCGGCACGCGGAGGAGCTGGCCGCCGGGGAGGAGCGTTACGCCGCCCTCGCCGAGCGGGAGAAGGACCGGTACGAGGCCCTCGCCGGCCGGCACGAGCAGCTCGTGATCCTGCTCGGGCAGTCCCTGCGCGGGCCCCTCGACGAACTGCGCCGCGAGCTGGCCGCCCTGGCCGCCGATGACGCGGGGCAGCTGTGGCCCGAGGCCAACCAGGTGCTGCACCACCTGTCCGCCGGGTACTCGCGGATCACCACCCTCATCGACAACGTCCTCGGCTACCAGCGGCTGGACTCCGGCGACCAGGAGATCTCCCGTACGAAGGTGATGCTCGACGCGGTCGTCGCCTCGGGTGTCGACGGGGCCGTCGAGCTCATCGGGCCGGGGCGGGTGCAGTTCGCCGTGCACGCGCCGCCCATCGAGGCCGAGGTCGACGCGCGGCTGCTCGCCACCGCCCTCGCGCATCTCGTCGCGGATGTGGCGGGGGTCGACGCGACGGGTAACGCGCCTGTGTCGGCGGGCGGTTACATGGACAACACGGTCGTGGTCGCCGCGGCGCAGCGGGGTGAGGTCGTACGGATCGAGGTGCGGGGGCCGTACGCCGGGGGTGACCCGGTGCATGAGCCGATCGTGCGGGGGATCGTGCGGGCGCACGGTGGTGTGCTGCAGACGCATGAAGTGCCCGGCATGAGCGGCAGTGCGTTTGTGCTGGAGGTGCCGCTCGGGGGTGGGGCGGGGGCCGTTTCGGCTTCCGTGCCCGCGGGGGGCGCTGAGGGCGAGACACCGGCCGAGCTTCCTGCCGGGACTCCTGCCGATGGGGCGGGCGTGGTTGGTGAGAACGGCACGCATGGGGGGCGTCGGCGGGCTCGGCGGGCCTCCACGGACGCTTTCCTGGACAGCGGTGACGGGGAACCGGCCGGCGGCGGGGAGGCCGAGGGTGCCGCGCCTACCGGGCGGCGGCGTCGGCGGGCCATCGCCGCCGAGGAGGCTGCGGCGGGTGGTGCCGGTGAGGCGGACGCCGCTTCCGCCGGTTCCGCTGTCGTGCCCGCCTCCGGTGGTACCGGGCGGCGGCGTGGGCGGCCTGCCGAGGACGCGGGCGGTCAGGGCGCGGGTGTCGCCGAGGGCGCCGTCGTCACCGCCGCCGAGCACGCGGCGGGGGCCGCCGCCTCCGGTACGGGGCTCGGTGGCACCGTTCCGCCGCAGGGCGTACCCGTGCCGACCGGGCGGCGGGCCCGGCGGGCCATCGATCAAGGACAGCAGCAGGGGCAGCAGGGACAGCCTCAGGAGCAGCACGCGTTGCCGCCCGCTCTGCCTGCGGTCGCGGGTGGCGAGAGCGGAGCTCAGGGTCAGGAGGACGGGGCGGCGCAGCCGACCGGACGTCGGAGGCGTGCGCTGGCCGCCGCCCAGGAGCGGGCCGACGCGCAGGAGGCGGCCGGTCCCCGTCAGGTGTTCGCCCTGCCACCGGCCGAGGCTGACCGAACCGACGGCGAGGGCAGCAGCGGCAGTGTCGACGGCAGCGGCGCGGGGGCCCAGGCGGTCGCCCTGCCGACTGCCGGACAGCCGGTGCCGGGGGCGGGGTTGGAGCAGGTGACCGTTCCGGGGCAGGTCGCCGGTCAGCCCGGCGTTCCGGGGGAGGTCGCCGTTCCTGGACAGCCCGGCGTTCCGGGACAGGTCGCCGGTCCAGGGCAGGTCGCCGGTCAGCCCGGCGTTCCGGGGCAGCCCGGCATCCCGGGGCAGCCCGGCATTCCGGCACAGGTGGCCGTCCCCGGGCAGCCCAGCATCCCGGGGCAATCGGCCATTCCGATGCAGCCCGTCATCCCTGGGCAGCCCGGCGTTCCGGGGCAGCCCGGCGTTCCGGGGCAGCCAGCCGTTCCCGGGCAGACCGCTCTCCCGGGCCAGCCCGCCGTCCCTGAGCAGCCGGGAGTTCCGGGCCATTCAGCCGTCCCCGGCCAGCCAGCCCTCTCCATGCAGCCTGCCG
>NZ_JBIRZZ010000002.1:151228-357577 GCF_044391385.1 Streptomyces sp. NPDC018693
CCGTTCCTGGCCAACCCGCCGTTCCTGGCCAGCTTGCCGTTCCCGGCCAGACTGCCCTCCCGGGCCAACCCGCCGTCCCCGGCCAGCCAGCCCTCTCCATGCAGCCTGCCGTTCCTGGCCAACCCGCCGTTCCTGGCCAGCTTGCCGTTCCCGGCCAGACTGCCCTCCCGGGCCAACCCGCCGTCCCCGGCCAGCCAGCCCTCCCGGGCCAACCCGCCGTTCCCGGCCAGCCAGCCGTCCCTGGGCAGCCCGCAGCTCCGGGGCAGAACGCCGTCGCAGATCAGGCCGCCGCCCCCGTACAGCCTGCCCTCCCGGGCCAGCCCGCTGTCCCGGTTCCCCCGCAGGCCCAGCCCCCCGTCCCCGGCCAGCCCGCCGCCCCAGGCCAGCCCGCGCTCCCAATGCAGCCCGCTGTCCCCGCCCCGGCCGCTGTCCCCGCCCCGGCCGCCGTCCCCGCCCCGGCCGCCTCCGACGGCGCCGCCACCGACCACGGGCGTCATGACGCCGTCCCGCATGACCAGTCCGGGGACCACACGCCGCCGCAGCCCCACCCGACCAGCGCGCCCACCGGGCGTCGACGGCGGGCGGTTGCCGCGCCCGCCGAGGCGGTCGGCGCAGCGGCGCAGGGCCCCGTCCCCGTTCCGGCTCAGCCGGGGGGCGTCGTCCCCGCGCAAGGCGGCGGGAGCGGTTCGGTGCCGGGGGCGCAGCCCGCCGTAGCACCCGTGCCCGCCGCAGCCGCCGTACCGGGACAGGCGACCCCCGCCCCGGTTCCCCCGCAGGTCCAGCCGCCCACGGCAGCCGTACCCGGACAGGCAGTCCAGCCACCGGCGGCCGCCGTACCGGGACAGGCGGCCCCCGCCCCTGCCCCGAGCCCGCAAAACGCCCCCGTCGGCCCCACCGCCCCCATCCCCGCCCACGCGACCCCCGCCCAGCCCCTGCCGGCCGAGGCGGTTCCCGCCGGGCCCACTGCGGGGCAGGGCACGCCCGCGCCCGGTACTCCGCTGCCGCCCGAGGCCAGGCCCGCTGCTCAGGTGCGGCCCGCGCAGCCGCTGCCCGCCGAGGCCGCCGCGCCGGTGGACCCGAACTCCACGCAGGGTCGGGCGATCAGTGTGCGGACGCTGGGGCAGGGGGTGCCGTTCACGCGTCAGGCCGTGCAGGTGCAGCAGGCCGGGCAGCCGCTCCCGCAGGGCTCGACGCCCGCGCCGCACGGACCGGGTGGTTCCGGCCGGCGCCGCAAGCTGGGTACGCCGCCCGACCCCGCCGCGCGCCAGCACCCGACGGGCGAGCAGACCCCCGTACCGGCGCCGCAGCCTGCGCACCCCTCCCTCGCCGGTCAGTCCCGGCTCGCGCCGGGGACCGAGGGGGCCGGGCGGTCGTACGCCATAGGGGCGCCGGACGAGAACGCCGCCGAGGGGCCCGAGCCGCTGGACGGGCCCGGCGGGGCGGTCGAGGTGGCCGATCCGCCGCGGCCGCAGCCGATGGACGACGAGCTGCCGCCGGAGCCGCTGGACAACCCGCGCCGACTGCTGGTCTGGCCGGCCCCGGACGTCGGTACGCAGCAGGCGCTCAGCGACCGCGGGTACCGGCCGGTCATCGTGCACTCGCGTGAGGAGGTCGACGCCCAGATCGCGGCCTTCCCCGCCGCGCTGTTCGTCGACCCGCTCACCGGGCCGATCACCCGCACCGCGCTGCAGTCACTTCGGCAGGCGGCGGTCGCGGCCGAGGTGCCGGTCATGGTGACGGCCGGGCTGGGGCAGGCGACGCGGGAGGCGGCGTACGGTGCCGATCCCGCCGTACTGCTGAAGGCGCTGGCGCCCCGGGACAGCGAGCAGCACCCGCCGCGCGTGCTGCTGATCGAGGAGCACGCGGAGATCGCGCTGGCGCTGACCGCGACGCTGGAGCGGCGCGGGATGCAGGTGGCGCGGGCGGCGAGCGACGTGGACGCGGTGACGCTCGCGGGGCAGCTCCGGCCGAACCTCGTGGTGATGGACCTGATGCAGGTGCACCGGCACCGCTCCGGCATCGTGGACTGGCTGCGGGCGAACGGCCAGCTCAACCGCACCCCGCTGGTCGTCTACACGGCCGCCGTGGACCAGGCCGACCTCCCCCGGCTGGCGTCAGGGGAAACGGTGCTCTTCCTGGCCGAGCGCTCGACGAGCCCGGAGGTCCAGAGCCGGATCGTGGACCTGCTGTCCCGGATCGGGACCAACTGAACCCCGAGAAAAAAACTCACCGAAAGGTCCGTGAACCGGACCTTTCGGTGAGGCGTTCGCTTCACATCACTCTCAGAGCCGAGTGACCTCCAGCTCACCGTCCGCGTAGCGCCTGCGCAGGACCTTCTTGTCGAATTTGCCCACGCTGGTCTTCGGGACCGACTCGACGATGGTCCAGCGCTCCGGGAGCTGCCACTTGGCGATCCTGGCCTCGTCGGCGAGGAAGGCACGGAGGGACTCGAAGTCGGCGGTGGCGCCCTCCTTCAGGACGACCGTGGCCAGCGGGCGCTCGCCCCACTTGTCGTCGGGGACGGCGACCACGGCGGCCTCGGCGACCTCCGGGTGGGACATCAGGGCGTTCTCCAGCTCCACCGAGGAGATCCATTCGCCGCCGGACTTGATGACGTCCTTGGCGCGGTCGGTGAGGGTGAGGTAGCCGTCGGGGGAGATCGTGCCGACGTCGCCGGTCTTCAGCCAGCCGTCCTCGCTGAACTTGTCGGCGGGGCGGAGGGGTTCGCCGTGGGGGCCGTTGTAGTAGGCGCCGGCGATCCAGGGGCCGCGGACCTCCAGCTCGCCCGCCGACTTGCCGTCCCAGGGGATGCGCTCGCCGGCCGGGCCGGTGAGGCGGCCCTCGACGCCGGCCGGGAAGCGGCCCTGGGTGAGGCGGTAGGCGAACTCCTCGTCGGTGCCGACGACATGGGCCGGCGGGCGGGCGATCGTGCCGAGCGGGGAGGTCTCCGTCATGCCCCAGGCGTGGCAGACCCGCATGCCCAGCTTGTCGAACGCCGCCATGAGGGAGGGCGGGCAGGCGGAGCCGCCGATGGTCACCTGGGTGAGGGAGGAGACGTCGCGCGGGTGGGCGGTCAGCTCGGCCAGCAGGCCCTGCCAGATGGTGGGGACGGCGGCGGCGTGCGTCGGCTGCTCGCGCTCGATCATCTCGGCGAGGGGGGCCGGCTGGAGGAAGCGGTCCGGCATCAGCATGTTGACGCCGGTCATGAAGGTGGCGTGCGGCAGGCCCCAGGCGTTCACATGGAACTGGGGTACGACGACGAGGGAGGTGTCCGCGTCCGTCAGGCCCATCGACTGGGCCATGTTGACCTGCATGGAGTGGAGATAGATGGAGCGGTGGCTGTAGACGACCCCCTTGGGGTCACCCGTCGTGCCGGAGGTGTAGCACATGGCGGCGGCCCGGCGTTCGTCCAGCTCGGGCCAGTCGTAGGCGGTCGGCTTGCCGGCGATCAGGTCCTCGTACTCGTGCACCTGGGCGGTCGCGTCCGCGAGGAGGGAACGGTCGCCCGGGCCCGTCACGACCACGTGCTCGACCGTCTTCAGGTGCGGGAGGAGGGGGGCCAGGAGGGGAAGCAGGGAACCGTTGGCGATGACGACCTTGTCGGCGGCGTGGTTGACGATCCAGGCCAGCTGCTCGGGAGGCAGGCGCAGGTTGAGGGTGTGCAGGACCGCGCCCATGGAGGGGATGGCGAAGTACGCCTCGACGTGCTCGGCGTTGTTCCAGGCGAGCGTGGCGACCCGGTCGTCGTCGCGGACGCCGAGGTCGTCGTGCAGGGCGTGCGCCAGCTGGGCGGAGCGGGTGCCGATCTCCGCGTAGGAGCGGCGCTGCGGGTCGCCCTCGCCGGTCCAGGTGATGACCTGCGATGTGCCGTGGATCGTCGACCCGTGGGTCAGGATCCTCGAGATCAGCAGCGGTACGTCCTGCATGGTGCTCAGCACGGCGTCCTCCCGGGCGAACGGCGACATTGCCTACGCGGTGGTAACGGTTGCGGTTGCGCTGATTCTGCGCACATACCGCGCGGTATGTCACTAGGAAGGGACGATCGATCAGTTCAGGTCGCGAAAATGGCTCAGGCCGCCGACATCAGTTCAGGGTCCTCGCGGAGCTTGCCGAGGGCGCGGGAGACGGCCGACTTGACCGTGCCGATGGACACGCCCAGCACCTCCGCCGTCTGGGCCTCGCTCAGATCCTCGTAGTAGCGCAGGACGACCATCGCGCGCTGCCGTGCCGGCAGCTTCATGATCGCGCGCCACATCGCGTCGCGCAGCGCCTGCCGCTCGGCCGGGTCGTCGTCCAGGCCGGGCGCGGGCTCCGGCTCGGGCAGTTCGTCGACGGCGAACTCGTCGACCTTGCGTTTGCGCCACTGCGAGGTGCGCGTGTTCAGCAGGGCCCGGCGGACATAGCCGTCGAGCGCCCGGTGGTCCTCGATCCGCTCCCACGCGACGTACGTCTTCGTGAGCGCGGTCTGCAGCAGGTCCTCCGCGTCGCTCGGGTTCGCGGTCAGCGACCGGGCGGTACGCAGCAGCACCGGCTGGCGGGCCCGGACGTACGACGCGAAGGACGGGTACGCCGGGGACAGCGTCACCGCGGCCGTCGCGTGCGAAGCGCTCGAAGCACTCGACGCGCTCGCTGCGTTCGATGCGTACGAAGCGCTGGTGCGGACGGGTGTGGTCATGGCTCCACGCTAGGAGCGGACCCCTCTGCGGCGGATCGGCCGGAGGTGCCGAAGAGGGGTCCGCCTCAGGTTGTAGGGGTGGTGCCGGCTACACCTCCTGGAGGTGGACGGCGGGCTCGGGGGTACTGCGGGATTACCCCTGGGGGTCACCCCTTGGATCTCTCGGATCCCTCCGCCGTGAGGATCAGGCCCGACGTGGGGACTCCGGTGCCGGCCGTCACCAGGGTGCGGGCGGCTCCGGGGATCTGGTTCACGGCGGTGCCGCGCAGCTGTCGTACCGCCTCCGCCATGCCGTTCATGCCGTGCAGGTATGCCTCCCCGAGCTGGCCCCCGTGGGTGTTCAGCGGCAGCCGGCGCGCCGCCACGAAGTCGGCGGCCTCACCGGGGGCGCAGAAGCCGAACGCCTCCAGCTGCATCAGCACGAAGGGGGTGAAGTGGTCGTAGAGGATCGCTACGTCGATGTCGGTGGGCGTCAGGCCCGAGGTGCGCCACAGCCCTCGGGCCACCACCTCCACCTCCGGCAGTCCGGTGAGGTCGTGCCGGTAGAAGCCGGTCATCTGCTCCTGCGCCCGGCCCGCGCCCTGGGCGGCCGCGGTGATCACGGCGGGCGGGTTCGGCAGGTCGCGGGCCCGCTCCAGGGAGGTGACGACGAGGGCCTGGCCGCCGTCGGTCTCCTGGCAGCAGTCCAGCAGCCGCAGCGGTTCGACGATCCAGCGGGAGGCCGCGTGGTCGGCGAGGGTGATCGGGCGGCCGTGGAAGTACGCGGCCGGGTTGGTGGCCGCGTACGCGCGGTCCACGACCGCCACATGCCCGAACGCCTCCGGGGTGAGACCGTGGACGTGCAGATAGCGCTGGGCGGCCATGGCCACCCAGGAGGCCGGGGTGAGCAGCCCGTAGGGGAGGGTCCAGCCGAGGGCCGTGCCCTCCGCCGAGGGCTCGCGGCGGGTGACGCCGGAGCCGAAGCGGCGGCCCGAGCGCTCGTTGAACGCCCGGTAGCAGACCACCACCTCGGCCACGCCCGCCGCGATCGCCAGCGCCGCCTGCTGCACGGTCGCGCAGGCCGCGCCGCCGCCGTAGTGGACCCGGGAGAAGAAGGTCAGTTCGCCGATCCCGCACGCCTGGGCGACGGTGATCTCCGGGCTGGTGTCCATGGTGAAGGTGACCATGCCGTCGACATCGGCGGGCCGCAGCCCGGCGTCGGCGAGGGCGGCGCGGACGGCCTCGGCGGCGAGGCGGAGTTCGCTGCGGCCGGAGTCCTTGGAGAAGTCGGTGGCTCCGATGCCGACGATCGCGGCCCGGCCGGCGAGGGTGCTCATCGCTCCGCCCCCAGGGACAGCGTGGCCGTCGCGGTCACATGGCGGCCGAGGCCGTTGTCCCCGACGACCCGTACGACCGCGGTGTCACCGTCGGTCTCCTCGACGGTGCCGGTGAGGGTCAGGGTGTCCCCGGGGTGGTTGGGGGCGCCCAGGCGGACGGACAGGCGGCGCAGGACCGCGGTAGGGCCGAAGTGGTCGGTGAGGTAGCGGCCGACCAGGCCGTTGGTGGTGAGGATGTTCATGAAGATGTCGGGGGAGCCCTTGCGCCGGGCGGCCTCGGGGTCGTGGTGCACGTCCTGGTAGTCGCGGGAGGCGATGGCACCGGCGACGATCAGGGTGCGGGTGACGGGGATCTGGAGCGGGGGCAGTGCGTCACCGGCTCTCGGTTCACCGGCTCCCATCGGGCGCCTCCTTGAACACAGGGAGCGTCAACTCCTCGTCGTAGGCCCGGAATTCGAGCCGCACCGGCATGCCGATCCGAACCTTGTCGTACGGCACGTCGACCACGTTGCTGACCATGCGCACGCCCTCCGCCAGCTCCACCAGGGCGACGGCGTAAGGACCCGCCGCGTCAGCGGCATGGTCGGATGCCGTGAAGGCCGGGAAGGGCGGGTGGTGGACGACGACGTACGAGTGGACCGTGCCCTCGCCGCACGCCTCGACCGTGTCCCAGTCGGGGGCGCCGCAGGAGGCGCAGCCGGGCAGCCAGGGGAAGCGGAGGGTGCGGCAGGCGGTGCAGCGCTGGACGAGGAGGCGGTGGTCGCGGACGCCCTCCCAGAAGCCGGCGTTGTCGCGGTTGACGACCGGGCGGGGGCGGCGCTCCTTCGGCCCAGGGTGCGCGGGTGCGTACTTGAGGACGCGGAAGCGGTGGGTGCCCGCCAGGTCGGGGCCGACGCGGATGTCGGTGCGGGTGGTGAGGAAGTAGCCGGTGCCGAGCCTGGTGGTCTTGCGGTCGGAGACCGACTCGATGACCGAGTCGAAGGTGATCTCGTCGCCGGGGCGCAGGGGTCTGAGGTACTCCTGCTCGCAGTCGGTGGCCACTACGGCGGTGCAGCCGGCCTCGTCGAGGAGGGCGAGGAGCTGCGCCCACGCCGGGGTGCGGGCCTGAGGGCCGGAGAAGCCGCCCATGATCCACACCTGGAGCATGGCGGGCGGGGCGACGGCGTCCGGGCCGGTGTGGGCGGGGTTCGTGTCGCCCATGACCTCGCACCAGTGGCGGATCATCGCCGCGTCGACGGGGTCCCGGCCGGGGGCCGTGACGGCGGCCGGCTGCCCCTCGTACGCCTTCAGCCGCACGGCCAGGTCGTCGTGCACGGCTGCGCTCCTCCCAGTCGGCTGCTCAATGTTTCTGACTGTCCGTCAGATACGGGGGCCAGTCAAGGCTTCAGCCCACCTCGACCAGCCAGCGTTCGATCCCTCGTCCACGAAGGCGCCGTCGCCCGCCACCGCGACGCCGGACAAGAGGGCGACCGCCAGCGGGAGACGGTGATCGCCAGGCACGGCCGAGGCGTGAACCGTTCCGGCATATTTCCGGCCAATCTCCCGCACCTCGGCACGTCACACCCAGGCCCCCTTCCCTGGATCGAACGTACGTACGAAAATAGCCCCATGGCCACCACCGACCGGCACCCCCGGTACCCCCGGCAGGCCACCACACTGGCCCTGGCCCACGCGCTGTCGGCCGCCGAGCGCGGTCTGGCGGTCATCCCCCTGTCCCGGACCAAACTCCCGGCCCTGCGCTCCCCCCACCGCACCGGCCCCCGGTCGGCCGGCCCGCCCTGCCACGGCGAGTGCGGCCGCCTCGGCCACGGCGTGTACGACGCCAGCACCGACCCCACACGCGTCCGCGCGATGTTCGCCGCCGCACCCTGGTCCACCGGCTACGGCATCGCCTGCGGGCTGCCCCCGCACCACCTGATCGGCCTCGACCTCGACACCAAGAGCGGCACGGACGCCCCGGCCGCCCTGCGCGAACTGGCCCGGCGCCACCGGTTCACCATCCCGCCGACGGTCGTCGTCCTGACCCCTTCCGGCGGCCGCCACCTCTGGCTCACCGGACCCCCCGAGGCCGTCGTCCCCAACTCGGCCGGCCGCCTCGCCCCCGGCATCGACGTCCGCGGCGCCGGCGGATACCTCGTCGGCCCCGGCTCCCGCACCGCCCACGGCATCTACACCACCGCCCCCGGCACGGCCCACCTCACCCCCGCGCCCTGCCCACGCCCCCTCCTACGCCTCCTGCTCCCCCCGCCCCGCCCCCACCACCCCACACACCCCGGCGGCGCCCACGGCCGCGGCCTCATCCACTTCGTCCTCGCCGCCCACGAGGGCCAACGCAACACCCGCCTCTTCTGGGCGGCATGCCGCGCCTACGAGAACGGGCTCGGCCCCACCCTGGCGGCCCCCCTGATCGCCGCGGCCGTCCAGACGGGGCTCACCCACCACGAGGCCCGCTCGACGGTGGCCTCGGCGGAGCGGATGACTGGGGGGCGGGGCGGGTGACGTGCAGGGGGACGACGAGGGCGCTGTCGGCGCCCGTGGCCGGCCTGCGGGCATGACGTCCACCGATGACCGGCGTTTCCCCGCCGCGCTCACCGCCGCTCTGGCCCGCCCGTTCGCCCCCGACGAGGACGGGATCGACTCGAGGCGTTCGACGCCTTCGTGTCCGCCGAGGACGCCACCGACTGGTTCCGGGCATGAACCGGCGACAAGGAGGTGAGCGGGGACGCCTTCCGGGTCTTCGGGAGGGACGGTACCGGCGGCTACGCGGCCTTCCGGCCGGTCCGGCCGGTCCGGCCGGACGCCGAACTCGTCGACCAGCCGGTCGTGTTCCTCGGCTCCGAGGGCAAGACCGGCGTCGTCGCGCGGAACCTGTCCGACTTCCTGTGGGTCCTCGCCGACGGCCTGGGACCACTGGAGGCGACCGATGCGTACGACACCGGCCTGTTACTCCCGCCCGAACGCCGAGCCGACCGCCGTGGCGGAACGCTTCGCCTCCGGCCACCGGCCGTTGTTCCCCTCGCCGCCGGGGCGGCACCGACGCATCGGCCACGCGTGAGACACGAGTGCTACTTAGCGTGAAATTGTGACTACTCCTTGTATAAACGGTGCAGGTGCCGCCCACTTCAGAAGGGCGGCCTTGACAAAGGGAGATCGCCGTGAAGGCACCCAGACGAGTGCTCACCGCCGGCCTATGCACTCTGACGGCCAGCGGGACCATGCTGGCCGCCCTCATCGCCGCGCCCGCGGCGAACGCCAACAGCAGCACCGCCACGGCCTCGGCCCGCGCCCCGTTCACCACGAAGCTGATGGTCAACCACAGCGGCAAGTGCCTGGACGTCGCGTACGCGAGCATCGCCAACGGGGCATGGGTCCAGCAGTGGGGCTGCTACAACGCGCCCGGCAACCAGACCTGGCACTTCGACACCGTCGGCGACAGCCTCAACGACGGCTACTACTACGTCCGCGCCTCCCACAGCGGCAAGTGCCTGGACGTCAAGGGCGGGAGCGTCGCCAACGGCGCGACCGTCCAGCAGTGGACGTGTCATGGCGGGACCAACCAGCAGTGGCGGCTCGTCCAGCGGACCAACGGCTACTTCAGCCTGATCGCCCGCAACAGCGGCAAGTGCCTGGAGATCGCGGGAGGGAGCCTCTTCAACGGGGCGGGCGCAATCCAGTACACGTGCACCCCCGACCGTCCCTTCCAGGAGTGGAAGCTCCTCTGAGCCATCAGCCATGACCGCACGCCGCGCGATGGGCGTAACCACCCCGGGCGCGCGACCGGCACGGACCTCGCGAGGCGACCGCTCCGAACCGGTGGGCTCGTGATTCGAACAGGCTGTTGAGCCGGGCCTCGGTGGGGTTGGGGACTGGAAACGGAGCGTCAGCCACCGCGCCTGTCCCCGACCCGGCTCAGCCCTCGGCTCGTGCTCGGCCAGGGCGCCCGGAACAGTACGGTCGAGGGCCGATAGACAAGGTGCACGCGGAAGGGGTGCCGCTCTCCGGAGCGGCACCCCTTCCGACCTGCAAGCGGTGGGTGTGGGATTTGAACCCACGGTGACATCGCTGCCACGACGGTTTTCAAGACCGTTCCCTTAGGCCGCTCGGGCAACCCACCTCGCCCCGGCCCACCAGGGGCGGAGCGGGTACAGCGTACCGGGCTCCGGCCACGCGCGGGGCCCTTGGTCCACACAGGGTCCACTGCATCTGACTCGGCCCTGAGATCTCTCCGGATCGACCTCTGGCCCAAGGCTCACGCCGTCGGGCAAGCCTACTGTCGTGCCGGCCGCATCTGTCGCCTCTGGCTCCCGCACATGTGGTGGCGCAGCCCGGGCGGCGGGTGCACCTTCTGATCCGCAGGATCGGGCAGCTCGTTGGGTGGAGGCTCTCGCTTCAGTCGAAGTGATCGCTGAGGCTCGTGCTCGTCGGTCTCTGTTTGCCGTCGTTGCCGTCAACAAGTGCCACGACCTGATCAAGCCGTCGCGGTACGCCTCCCGTCCACCTCGCCGCGACAGCCAAGTGCACCGGTTTTACCCTGGAAGTGCATCTATCTATGCCATACAGAGCGGCGTTGACGCCTGACGATCATGAGGTCATGCGATGCTGCACGTCCATACACGCTGGCAGGCGGTAGTCGGAGATTGGAAGCTTAGCGAATCCGATGCAGTCAAGTCGCTGAAACAGGATCCGAATGCTCGCCCGTGGGGAAATATGTGGCTTACTCTCCGCACCAGCCCGCCTGACAGAGAATACCATCTGTGGCATAAGCGCGGCTTCGACGAGAAAGCTCATTTCCTCGCCATGTACGAGATATTCAGCCGCGACACCGACATCCGTCATGTGATTGGCGTCGCCTCTCCCCACCCCGTGGATACGTCCTGCTTCATAGAAGACATTTACAGCGAGCTTAATGACCGATTCAAAAACGACCCGCCCATTTCACCGATACACGTTAATCTGTCAATGGGCGCCCTAAACGCCGCAACCAAGGCAATAACTTCCGTGCGCATGGAAGACAAAGAATACTCAACCGTTCAACAGTTCCATGTACCGCATCACCCCTCCGACATACCAGACCGGGATTATGCATGCGTGGGCATGCTCCTTGAGCACTCGGGCAATACGGCCCTAGTCAATCTGTTCGAGGACGGGCAGTTTTACGTGGCGAATGCAGACCAAGCAGAAATTGGCTGGATAGCGCATGAGCTGATGGCGCTGTGGATGGAAGGTGCACACAGTGACGAGTGACTATCGGAACCTCATCAACCTGCTCACCGAGGCGACAAATCCGATCGCTATAAATGGCGACCACAGGGTCGAGCTAGTAAATTACCGAGATCGGTACCTGTTCGACATAGAGATGCGGGTCCGAATTGACCCCTGCACAACATCAAGCCTACATATCATAGGCGGGATCAATGTAACGCAAATGTCAACTTATGTCACTCACAGCGTGGTCAAGCCCAACGACTTCGCCCGCGATCAATTTACTCTCAAGAAGCATCAGGGTGCCGGGGATCACCGAGTGCACACTACTGCCGATTGGGCATTTTCTATAAATGACCCAGTGACCATGGCGACTCCCCCAAGGCGATACACTAGGCGCTGCATGGACGTCGTCTCTGTGATATGAGCTTCGATTTGGTCGGAGCCGCCCTTGCCGGTGCGTCTCTGATTCAGGCCCTAGGGACAGAAGCCCTCGGCAACAAATGCGAGCCCATGAGTCGGGCGTTTTTGCGAGATGAGTTTAACAAAGATCCGGACAATGAACTCGGGCTGCCTCAAAATCAAGAGCAGAGAGATTACTTGGTAGATGTTGCCAGTGTAACGGCCGGCCTCGGAGCGAGCGCCATTGCTACAGCAGCCGCGCTCTGTACCTCCGTTGTGGGCTCCTTCACTACGCTCGTAATCGCCTCAGTAAGAGCCCAGACAGCTCTCGTCATCATTATGGCTGTTGCTAGCATAGTAGCACTGGGGGCAGCATCGCTTTTGTTTGTGCGAATCGCAAGTGCGCACGTCAGTCCGCACGCCCACGACGTCAACATCCCCAGGAGGCGGAAGAATAAAAGCGAGGAGCCGCGCACAATAAAAAGGTGGGGATGGAACACTAACACCTGGGTAATCAACTACCGCACCAACGTAAAGCGACTTCATGTACTAACTCCTTACAAGTCTGCCCTATTCGCCGTTTCGGCTACATGCATAGTTGTCTCTCTGTTTCTGTGACGTCACGATCGAACGCTCCGAGAGATAAGCAAAGCACCATATCTCGCATACATTTCTGGAACTCCTAGGCAGCGTCCGTTAGTAGCACTGAACGGCGGCCACCTGTAGAAAGGTGCGGCGCGATCAAAGCCCCTGGCCAGGAACTGCCAGTGCACGCCGACCGCGCACGCTTTGACCACCAGTTCCACCAGTGCACTGTCAGTGGTACTGCACATGCGGGTAGGGGCCTGGGTACCGTCAGGGTAGAAGCCCCGACGGATGGAGCACGATGCCTCGCCGCCTGCTGGACCGCCGGCGCCTCACCTACTGGGGGGCGCGCTGATGTTGGAAGAAGCCGAAGAGATTGGCCGTCGCGTACGCCGCGCCCGCCTTCGCCTCGGTATGACGCAAGCCGACCTCGCTGCTGCCCTGGGCAAGACGCAGGGCTGGGTGTCCAAGATGGAACGCGGACACATCGAGCTGGACCGCGTCGGCCTGCTGAACATGCTTGCCTCGGAGCTGCACGTGCACCCGAACGACCTGATCGGGCGGCCGTACAACAGCTCCCCGGCAGAGAATCAGTGGCAGGTCTCCGCCGCGGCCATCATGCGCGAACTGCGCCGCTATGACCTTGCTCCCGTCTTCGACGGCATGCCCCGACCTGCGCGCCAGCTCTGGCAGGAAACCACCCGCCTTCACCGCCTGCGTGACGCTGCCGCCAACGTGGCGATCATGGAAGTTCTCCCCGACCTGTTCCGTGAGGCACGCGCCCTCGCCGAAGTCTCCACGGGGCACGAGCGGGAAGAGGCGTTCGCCATCTACGCCGCGTGCTGCAAGTTCGCCCACACGGCCGCGCACGCCCTTGGACACCCTGAGCTGATCGCTATGGCGTGTGAGAGGGCCGCCTGGTCTGCCCGACAGTCCGGCGACCCTGTTATGCCTGCTGTCGCCGACTGGATGCGGGTCTGGGACATGTGGGCCACGGCGGACTGGGACGACTCCATCGCCCTTTCGGACAAGGCGATTCGCAGCGTCCAGCAGGAGTACGACCGGGGTGATCCGCTGGCCGTGCGGGCGTGGGGAACACTGCAACTGCGCGCGGCTGTCTCGGCTGCGCGGGGCGGTCGCAAGGCGGAAGCGAAGGACCGGATCAAGCACGCCCGGAGTGCAGCCAAGAGGATCGCGGACGCCGCCGGGCCTCCGGTCTACGACCGTCACAGCTTGACCTTCTCGCCGGGCAACGTGCAGATCCATGCGATCAGCGTCGCTCTGGAGATGCATGAGCAACGTGAGGCCCTGTCGATAAACCGGCGCACAAGCAAGGAGCTGGTTGAGGCGTTGCCCAACTCCCGTCAGGGACACCACCACATGGACCTGGCCCGCGCGTGGTTGTGGGATGGGAACCGCGACAAGGCGCTGAAGGAACTGGAGAAGGCCGAGCGCATCGCCCCCCAGCTCGTCCGGAACCACCCCATCGCCCGGTCAACCCTGCGCAGCATCGTGTACGCCGAACGCGCGAGCACCCGGGAGAAGCTGCGCCGCATGTCAGACCGCTTCCACCTCGACGGTTGAGGGGCGTATTCCTGCGGTTCATATTGGGCCCCGGAGATATTCCTAGCTTCGGGGCATGGCCGAACGAACCGCGAAGCAACTTCCCGCCCATGGCGCCGAGTTAAGCGCTGGCACCCCGTTCCACCCCCGCCTCGGCGACCTGGCGCTCGACCTCGCCAAGGGTGGAAAGATCGGCGTATGCGTCGCCTTGCCGAGCGACACCTCGGCGTCGTACCACCTGCGCCCGCCGGGCGGGGGAGAAGACTGGCGTGCCAAGTCGGACGGGACCACACTGCGCCCCGTGCCGGTCCCGGTCACGCACGTCACGCCGATGCGGCGAGACGCCATCTACGACCACCGCGCCCAGCAGGCCGCGCTGCCCGTAACCGTCCACTACGAAGACGGCGGCACCTGCGAGACGGTGCTCGTGCTCACCCCGGCGCAAGTTGAGCTGTACTCCATCCAGTTCACACAGCTCATCGCCGCGAGGGAATCGGCACGGGAGCATGCGCGGTGAGTCCGGCCGTGCTGATGCTCGCCCCGCCGGCCTCTGCACGTGCCTCGATGCGGTCGCCCATCGCTTTCCGCTGTGAGGCGACCGCCCACGATCTCAGCGGCTCCCGTGAGGTTCTGCTCGCCACCTACCGTGGCCGCTCCCCGCGGCTCGCCGCTCGCTGGCTCCGCGCGGAAGCTCAACGCCTCGCCCGGTTGCTGTCCCCGGACCCGGGTGCTCTGTTCCTTCGCGAAGCGCCCCTGACGGCCGCTGGCCCGGACGTTCCTCGCCCTGACGCAGACCTGCGTGCGTGGGCAGACGACGACCGCGCCTACGAACACGCGTTGCGCTCCCTCGCTACGGGCCAGGCGTTCATGTTCACCGTGACGGACTTCGACGCCCGGTACTCCCTCCGCGTGTATCCACTGCCCACCCGCCGACCAGCGCCCCCGCAAGCTCCCGTCCCCGCCCGGTGCCCACCCCCCTCCCCGGCGGGGACTGGTCGCCATCGAAGACCACGAGGGCGGCGCACATTCCGATGACTCCCGCCCCCGCGCTTTTCCTGGTTCCCCCCAGCGCGGGGGCGGGTCCCCACTCGACCGCTGAAGCACACCCGCCGCTCTGCGGCGCAGTCCTGCCCATCTACCGAGGGGAAGACGCGGTGACCACCTATCCCGTATCGCCGAACACCGTGCTCGCCAACGCGCTCACCAGTGCGCAAGATCTGCTCAGGCCGCACATCGTCAACGCGGAACCCGAGCGGATCGTGTTCGTGGTGGGAACGCAGATCAACGGAGCCCCGCACATCGGAACGTCCCTGGTCCAATCGCTCACCTTCGCCACGGCGGCCCGCATCCGCGACCGGTTCGGCGTCCCGGCCGTGGTGCAGTTCGGCGCACTGGACAACGCCCCGTACGCCATCGTCACCGACGACGAGAGCGGTCACCGCTACCAGCGCGCCTATGCTCACGCCCTCGGCGCGGCCGGTATCGCCGAGCAGATCGACAAGCTCTACCGACCGCTGTTCACCGCGCTATCCGAGCGGCTGAAGGTGCCGTTCTCGGTCGAGACGTACACCCAGCAGCAAGCGGCCCACCACTTCCGGCGTACCTGGCTGCGGGTGCTGCCTCGCATGGACGCTGCCCGCTGGTACCTGTCCCCGTCGTCCGGCGTGCCGCACGTCCGCGTCCCCTGCCCGCGTCCCGGCTGCGGGTGGGCCGAGAAATACGCCGAGCGGACACGCGTACGCGACGACGGCTTCGAGCGGGCAACGGTCTCGGCCGTGTGCCTCCACCATGGCGAGTACGAGGTGGTCATCGAACCGGCGGACGGCGGCTACCTGGACCTGGCCACGCTCTACCGGAACCTCGTCAAAGAGCTGATGATCAGCGGGGCGGTCGGCACGCTGTACGTCATGGTCAAGGGCAGCGACTGGATGCCCGGATGCATCCTCGTCGACGGCGCCCTACAGGCGGTCGGCCTCACCCGCGGGCAACTGCCTGCCCGGCTGTTCTGCCCCCAGGTTGTCACGGACACGGGCGCGAAGCTGTCCAAGTCCCTGATCCGCGAGGGGCGCGCACCCTTGCCGGACGGTGCGGCCCCGTGGATGCTCGACACCCGTGAGTGGCCCGGCTCGTTGGGTGAGTACGTCGACCGCTTGCTCGGTCTGACGGACGTGTTACTCGCCGACCCCCGCCACTTCTTCCGCTCGTACTCGGCCGGTGAACTCGGCCGGCTCATGTCCACTGCAACTGCTGGGAGCGTTCCCGCCCGATGACGGAAACTGCCGCCGCGCGCGTCCACGAACTGAACCTCTACCGTCGGTACTTCGACCTCGTCGCCGCTGGTCAGAAGACGATCGAGGTGCGGGTGAAGTATCCCCACCTCGAAGACCTGACCGCCGAAGACATCATCCGCTTCCGCATCAAGGGCACGGACGAGACCTGTGACGTCCTGGTGAAGCGGGTCACGGAGTACAAGACGTTCGAGGAACTGCTCGACGGAGAGGGTCCGGCGAACGTCAACCCGGCCTCCTCCCGCGAGCAGCAGCTCGCCAACATCCGCGAGATCTACCCGGCGGAGAAGGAAGCGCTCGGCGCGCTCGCCATCGAAATCGAGCTCCTGCCGCAGTAGCCCGCCGTGCCGCCCTCGCTCCCCCGAGAGGGCGTACGGCTTCCCTGGCGCCCGTCGCTCGCCGCCCTTGCCGCGATCGGCGGGCGCCCGCAACAAGAGACCGGACCACCCCTCAGCCTGGACAGCGATCAGGGGTGGTCCGGTCAGGGAATCCCTGGTCAGGACCCCGGTGCCGATGGTACCGGGGTGGTCGGCGTGCCCGAACGCGGGTGCGAGGGCAACCCCCGTATTCCAATGCGAAGTTGGAGAGGAGCCCTGTTGCAGCTCGGTCGGACGCATCCCAGTTCTGACCTGCACCACCGAAAGTCAGCCACGGCGGCGGGTTCGCCGAACGAGCACCCGTCACGTGTGTCTCCAGCAACCCCCCGCCGGCCTCAGCCACGCTTCTTCCATTCGTCACGGCCCTCGCTCTAGTCACGGCCTGGACGTTGTCGACGCGGATGCCTGGCACATGGGCTTGCCTGCGGCTGTGAAGTTCAGCGATTGCGAAGCGCGGAGCCAATCTCCGGGAAGAAGACTTCACCTTGCCCGAAGAGGGCTGGGGAGAAGTGCTGCTGTCCACGAGCACGCCCCGCGTCGGCTCCGGGTGGACCGACACAGGCGAGTCGTTCGATACACGCGGCCTGAAGAAGCGGGCCCGCAAGGCGACACGGCCGGTTCCGATCCCGCCCGTCCTGGTGCGCCTGATCCGCGAACACATCAAGGAGTCGGCACCGCCGAGGACGGCCGGCTGTTCCGTGCTGCCCAGGGTGGCCACCTTCTATCCAAGGAGTACGGGGAGGCATGGAAGGCCGCCCGGCACACTGTGCTCACCGAGTCCGAAGCAGCCTCGCCACTGGCTGACGTGCCGTACTCCCTGCGCCACGCGGGCGTCTCGCTCTGGCTTGAGTCCGGCCTCTCCCCGGCCGAGGTCGCTCGGCGTGCGGGCCACAGCATCGCGGTCCTTTACCGCTTCTACGCCAAGGGCAATTCACCGCAACCAGCAGGGTGCGAACAGGTAGATTGAGCGGGCCCTTGAAGCAACAGAAGGGGACTGAGCTACCAACACCCTTCTTCCCTCTGATCCGGTCTACCAAAAAAAGGGGGCGCTTCGCACGAAGCACCCACTCTTGCGTGACAGTTAATGTTTCACGCCAGCCCCTATTACAGATATTGCCGTATCAGCTCAATGTCGCGCCGATCTTTCTCGCGACCCACACCGTTGTCCATAAATTTCAGTTTCCATTCAAGCACCCGCCTCAGAGGCATGAATCTGATACCCTCGATAATTTCAGCTTCCGTGATCAAAGTGTCTACAGGATAGCCAAACCAGCCATCCAAGATCTCGATTGCCCCGCCAGACAAGACCACATGTTGCGCATATCCCAGCGGTGCGGCTTCTGGATGACCCAACTCTAGCGCCCTACTCCAGGCCACACTTCCAGCCACCACGTCGATGTCTCCAATATCTCGCCTGAGACCGTGCGCGAACATAGGCCCACTTCCAGCGATCACGTAATCTTCTACCGGAAGGCTCAACGACATGAGCTGCTGAAAGAAAGGATGTTCGCGCACCATGTGGACCTCCTAGAGAGGCGATAGACCGAGCGCCAGCCTAGTGATACTGGACGCCGCAAGGGCAGCCGCCACGCTCACCAGTGTTCCGATCAGGTAATAGTCCCCGACCAGCTTTCCGCCTTCCCTGGCACCGGGAGCGCGCGCAAATGACTTTGCCGTTACCACTAGCGCGGCAGCCTCGGGGCTCCCTACAACAAGAAAGGAGAAGAGGAGAAATCTCTCAACCCATCCAATATGAGGCCCGACCTTGATGAATTCCTCTACACTGCCTGGGAGATCTCCGGAGGCAATCTTTGCCCGAATCTCCCTGATGAGAGGAGCAACGGTTGAGCCGATCAGAAACTGAAATCCGAACACGGCCAATAACAAACCAGAAACGGTAATCAAAAATCGATCATCACCTTCCACTATTGTGCGCATCTGTTCCAATGCCGCATGCCACCCCAGATACAGCAGAAGGAACGACGCCACAGCAGCCCCGACTGTCGCCAGATATCTCACCGGAGTCATAGTCGGCGTCGGAATCCAGCTCCAATCCACGGAGGAGCTACTCCACGGCCTCATGAATATGGCCACACACGCGGTCAGCAGAATGAGACCAATCAATGCGAGCCATGCATCGAAATCACGACTCTGGGGCAGTAAAACAACGGCCCCATAAAGGCCAGTAAACCCGACTCCGTATGCGGGCATTTTCTTGAACCAGCCCAAACCTGCTGGCACGGATAAGGCAGCAAGCAGGCCAATCGACGTGCGAGCGAACTCCACGGGCAGTCCCCTCCATCTGGCCATGTCACCTCGGCTGCCGTGTGCTTCCGAGCTTCTGGCCACCTCAACAGTCACCCGGCAGGCTAGCCGGTGCTCCCCTCAGCGAGGGAACCGCGAACCGTCGCATGGTCAGCAACAATGGCTTCCAGGCAAGCCGAATGGTGGTCCACGCCTGGTCCACACGCACTGATCCACAACGCAACAGGGCCGGATCAAGGTGAGACAGGCCCCACGTAGAAGGGGTGTCCCTCATTGAGGGACACCCCTTCTGACCTGCAACGTCTCTGACCTGCGGAGGCGGTGGGATTCGAACCCACGGGGACGCTTTCACGTCCCTACGGTTTTCAAGACCGTTCCCTTAGGCCGCTCGGGCAACCCACCTCGCCCCGGCCCACCAGGGGCGGAGCGGGTACAGCGTACCGGCCCGGCGCGGTTCGCGGGGGCCAGGACCGTGATCCCCGATCGCGGGAGCGACCCGCGGCGTTGATGTGCTGTCGGCCTGATCCGGCTGGTGCGAGCCTCGGGCCAGGGGGTGGCGGAGGCGCGGAGAACGATTGAGTGGCATCCGCCCTCAGACGCCGTCCGCTTTCCGAACGTGATCGTTTGGTTCGGGCTGGGTGGGCATGAACTCCGGTCGGCGGCAGGAAGTCCACCTGCAGTTTCGCCCGCAGAGTGGCAGGTGGGGCGGGAATCGCTGCCTGGTCCAGCATGGCTGGAAGGGCGGGACGGCCGGCCTGAGCGGCTACTGCCACCGGCAGATCGATGCTGTGCGCTACGTGGCTGACAACGGCGTGAAGTCTCCGTCATGTCCGAGCCGTTGCACGGGATGCGGTCCGGCCGGTCCGCCGCGTTCCCGAACCGGTGCACGAGACAGTCACACGTCCGTGACGGCGACAGGGCCTCCTGGGACCGCTCGGACGGGATCACACCTCCGAACTACCAAGGGGCCCTGGCCTTCGTGCACCGCCCTGCCGCGATCACCCGATCAGGAGCCCTTTTCGACCAGACAAGCCCGCTGATCGGTAAGCAGAAGACTTCTGAACGAGCTACCCGCGAAGTACGGAACTAGAGGAGCTTCCATTCCTGCCAGGGCCGGTCGCTGGCACACGTCTGCTGGACCACGACGGCCCCGTTGGCCAGGCTCCCTCCCGCGACCTCCATGCACTTGCCGCTGTGGCGGGCGACCAGACTGAAGTAGCCGTTGGGCCGCTGGACGAGCTTCCATTCCTGGTTCGGCTGGCCATTGCAGTGCCACTGGTAAACCCTCGCCCCGTTGGCTTGGCTCCCTTGTGTGACGTCCAAACACTTGCCGCTGTGGGAAGCGCGGATGGTGTAGTAGCCGTCGTTGAGGCTGTCGCCAACAGCGGTGAAGATGAAGGTCTGGTTGCCGGGCGCGTTGTAGCAGGTCCACTGCTGGACGGACGCCAGGTCGGCGGTGCTCGCGTCCTTGACATCGAGGCACTTGCCGCTGTGGTTGACCATCAGCTTCGTGGTGAACGGGGCCCGGGCCGAGGCCGTGGCGGTGGTGGCGGAGTTGGCGTTCGCCGCGGGCGCGGCGATGAGGGCGGCCAGCATCGTGCCACTGGCCGTCAGAGTGCACAGGCCGGCGGCGAGGACTCGTTTGGGTGCTTTCACGGCGATCTCCCTTGCAAGGCCGCCCTTTCGACTTGGGCGGCACCTGCATCTTTATACAGCGAGTAACATTGATCTCACGCTAAGTAATCGATGTGTCGCTCGCCGTCGGCCGGGCCCGTTGCACTTCACCGCCACGGGCGGGACGCTTCATGCCGGCCCGCGCCCGGCTGCTGTCCCCGGACCCCGGGGCCTGGTTCTTCCGGGATACGCCGCTCATCACCGCCGGGCCGGACATTCTCGCCCTGATGCGGAACTGCATGCGTGGGCCAACAGTGAGCAGGCGTACGAGCACGCGCTACGCGCTCTCGCCGCAGGCCGCGCGTTCGTGTTCACCGCGACGGACTGCGACGCCCGGCACCCCCGCAAGCCCCCCCGTGTTCTACCGGACGGGCTACGACGCCCGGTACAGGTGCCTTGGGCCGCTCCGGCGACCCACCCCGCGCCGCCGATCGCCTGGATCGCAGGCGGCGCGGGAGGTGGGCTCGGTTGTCAGCTGTCGCCGGTGCGGGAGGCCAGGGTGACCTCGACCGTGTGGGTCTTGCCGTCGCGCTCGTAGGTGATCGTGACCTTGTCGCCGGGCTTGTGGGTCCAGATCTCGCCGATGAGGGTCGGGCCGCTGTCGATCACCGTGTCGTCGAGCTTGGTGATGACGTCGCCGGGCTTGAGGCCGGCCCGGTCGGCGGGGCCGCCCGACTCGACCGCGGCGGAGCCGCCCGCGCCCTGCTCGGTGATCTTCGCGCCGCCCGCGGAGTCGTCCAGGGAGACGGAGGCGCCGATCTTGGCGTACACCGGCTCGCCGGTCTTGATCAGCTGCTGGGCGACGTACTTCGCCTGGTTGATCGGGATCGCAAAGCCCAGGCCGATCGAGCCGGACTGGCCGGAGCCGCCGAAGCCGCCACCGCCCGTCGACTGGATCGCGGAGTTGATGCCGATGACATTGCCCTGAGCGTCCAGCAGCGGACCGCCGGAGTTGCCCGGGTTGATCGACGCGTCCGTCTGCAGCGCACTCATGTAGGACGCGTTGCTGCCGGTGCCGTCGCTGGAGGCCACCGGGCGGTTCTTGGCGCTGATGATGCCGGTGGTGACCGTGTTGGACAGGCCGAAGGGGGCGCCGATCGCGATCGTGGAGTCGCCCACGGCCACCTTGTCGGAGTCGCCCAGGGGGAGCGGCTTCAGGTCCGAGGGGGCGTTCTTCAGCTTGATGACGGCGACGTCGTAGCCCTGCGCGTGGCCGACGACCTCCGCGTCGTACTTCTTGCCGTTGGCGAACGTCGCCGTCACCTTGCCGCCGTCGACCGCGTCCGCGACGACGTGGTTGTTGGTGACGATGTGGCCCTCGGTGTCGAAGACGAAGCCGGTCCCGGTGCCGCCCTCGCCGCCGCTGGACTCGGCCTCGATGGTGACCGTGCTGGGCAGCGCCTTCGCGGCGACCGCGGCGACCGTGCCCGGGGCGTACTTGACCGAGCCGCCGGAGTCGGAGGCGGAGACGGTGGTGGAGCTGGTGCCCTCGTCGTTCTTGGCCAGCGTGTAGCCGAGGCCGCCGCCCAGGCCGCCCGCGACCAGCGCGGCCACCAGGACAGCGGCGATCAGGCCGCCCCGGCCCGACTTCCGCTTCGGCACGGGCGGCTGGGGGTACGGGGCACCGCCGCCCCAGCCGGCTCCCGGAGCACCGGGGCCAACCGGGGCGCCGGGGCTGCCGTCGCCGTAGGACGGGGCGCCCGGGTGCGGCGCCGGGGGCGGCCAGGCGCCGTCGGCGGCTGCGCCGTAGGGGGTGGGGCCCGGCTGGGGTCCGTGGGGGCCGTTCGGGGTGCCGTAGTTGGGGGCGGTCGAGCCGTAGTGGGGCGCGGTCGGACCGTCCTGGGGAGCGGCGGCGGAGGGGGGGCCGTAGTGGGGAGCGGGGCCGCCCTGGGGCGCCTGGCCGGCATGGGCGGCGGCGTTCGCGGGGTCGGGAGCCGCGCCCGGCGCCGGGTACTGCGGCGCCGTGGACGCCTGCGCGGCGGTCGGCGGGGGCCAGCCCGCCTCGGCGGCGCTCGGCCCGGGAGCGCCTGCCTCGGCGGTGCCCGGCGCGGGGGTGCTCGCGGCGGGCGTGCCCGGGGCCGCCGCGCTCTCAGCCGACGTGGCCGAACCCGCGCCACCCGCAGCTTCAGCGCCCTCCGCCGCGCCGTCCCGAACCGCCGCGTCGGAAGCCGCGTCGGCCTCCGCACCCTGCGTCACCGTGGGAAGCGGTGTCGTCGGAGCCGAAGGCTCGTGCGCGGTCGTGTCGGACGGGGTCGCCACGGAGGGGTCCGTCTGCGCGGCAGCCGCGGGAGATTCCACCGGCACGGGGGGTGCAGACGGGGCGGGGGGTACCGCGGTGCCCTCGTTCTCGGTGCTCACAGCTTCTCTCCTCGATCCACGGCTGTTTCGTCGGTCGCACTGGGTCGCACTGGATCACGCCCGTTCGCGCTTGTCGTCGACCCGGCGCGCTGCAGCTGTGCATGTGCATGCTTGTACTGGTGTACGCCTCAGCTTTTCCCACGGGCCGTCAGAGCACCATAAGCGGTGGCTGTGGGTGTGAAGCCAGTCTTTATGGCGGACATTCAGCGCATTATGCCCGCTTCTTAGGAACATCTCACGAGTGGCACCATGACGCGGTGACCCACGCACGGCAGCAGCACCCCATCCAAGTCGTCGCTCACCGAGGCGCCTCCGAGGACGCCCCCGAGCACACCCTGGCCGCGTACCGCAAGGCGATCGAGGACGGCGCGGACGCCCTCGAGTGCGATGTGCGGCTGACCGCGGACGGACACCTCGTCTGTGTGCACGACCGCCGCGTCAACCGCACCTCCAACGGCCGCGGCGCGGTCTCCGCCCTGGAGCTCGCCGACCTCAACGCGCTGGACTTCGGCTCCTGGAAGGCGCGGGAGGCGGTCCGCACGCGCGACGAGGAGCCCGACTGGGAGTTCCGCCCGGAGGACGAGGAGCACACCTCCGTACTGACCCTGGAACGGCTGCTGGAGCTGGTCTCGGACGCCGGGCGTCGGGTGGAGCTGGCGATCGAGACCAAGCACCCGACGCGCTGGGCGGGGCAGGTCGAGGAGCGGCTGCTGGTGCTGCTGAAGCGGTTCGGGCTGGACGCGCCGGCCACGCCGGCCGAGTCGGCGGTGCGGATCATGAGCTTCTCGGCGCGCTCGCTGCACCGGGTGCGGGCCGCCGCGCCGACCCTGCCGACGGTCTATCTCATGCAGTTCGTCTCGCCGCGGCTGCGCGACGGGCGACTGCCGGCCGGGGTCGACATCGCGGGCCCCTCGATCCGGATCGTGCGCAGTCACCCCACGTACGTGGAGCGCCTGAAGCGGAACGGTCACCAGGTGCACGTCTGGACGGTGAACGAGCCGGAGGACGTCACCCGGTGCGTCGAGCTCGGCGTCGACGCGATCATCACCAACCGCCCGCGCGCGGTGCTGCGCCAGCTCCGCACATGACTCGTCACCCTCCGTCCGCCACCTTCCACCCTCCGTCCCCACACGTCACAGAAGTCCCAAAAGCGTCGTCAAGTCCCACGCACACCCCTTGACCCCCACACGAACCCTCCACCATTCTCCGTATCCACAGCTTTCGGCCACATCATCGAATTCCAGCCGCTTCCTCACGGGGAGTGCTCCGGCGCGTTCGATCCGTAATCGATCGGTGCGAATGCGTCACCGGACATGGATTGGCCGGTTTCCGGTACAGGCCAATGGGGCATCCACACCGTGGCGTGGGGCGAAGGAGGTCTCGGGGGTGGCGTTGGTGGTGGCACAGGAGGTGCCCACGTCGTCGAGCATGGCCGTACCCCATGGCCCTGCGGGCGTGGGGGAAGCGAGACACCGCATGCGCGAACAGCTGCGCAGCGGCGGGGTGTCGGAAGCGGTCATCGACGATGCCGTACTGATCCTGTCCGAACTCTTGAGCAATGCCTGCAAGCACGGCCGGCCGCTGGGCGACGCCCTGGCCGGGGACGGCGACGTCCGGGCCGCATGGCGCGTGGACCCGGGCGGACGACTCGTCGTCGAGGTGACCGACGGCGGCGGCCCGACCCGCCCCGCCCCGGCCACCCCGTCCGTCACCGCGCACGGCGGCCGCGGGCTGAACATCATCACGGCCCTGGCCGACGACTGGGGCGTACGGGACGACATCCACGGCGAGGTCACGGTGTGGGTCGTCGTCCACGCCGATGTGCACGACCCGGACGCCGTCTGCCGCCGCGACGACTTCGCCTCCCGGATCACCGCCCCGTCGGTGGCGTCGATACCCGAGCTGGACTTCGCAGAGGCGTTCGAGGATCTCGACTAGTTCGACCACTCGCCCCGCGTTGTCCACAGGGTCCGGTGACTTTCCGTAGGAGCGGCTAGGCTCCCGGCGTACCAGACGAGCCGCACCCGGGAGACACCCAGATGGCCAAGAAGCGACCCCAGACGAAGGCCCAGCGGCCGCAGATCACCGGCGGGGCCAGCGCCGGAGGCGCTGACGGAGACGTGCCGGTCGTCGGTGCCCGTGAGCCCTGCCCGTGCGGCAGCGGCCGGCGCTACAAGGCGTGCCACGGCCGGGCCGCCGCGCACGCGGTGACCGAGCTGGTGCAGCGTCCGTTCGAGGGGCTGCCGGGCGAGTGCGACTGGGTGGCGCTGCGTGAGCTGGTCCCGGCGGCCACGGTCGAGCTGGCGCTGAAGGACGGCCCGCCCGAGGGCGTCCCGTCGGTCACGCTCGCCACCGTGCTGCCGATGGCGTGGCCGGCCCTGCGCCGCGACGACGGCTCGGTCCTGCTCGGCCTGCAGAACGACACGTCGTCCGGCGACATCAGCCGCGACCTCGCCGACACGCTGCAGCGCGCGCTCGCCGCACAGCCGGGCACCCCCGTGCAGGCCCGCCGGGCGCCCGCCGACGGTCCGCGGCTGCAGGACCTGCTGGACCCGGAGGGCGTTTTCGAGCCGGTCGTGCACAGCGGTTTCGAGTTCTGGGTGCCGGACTCGGAGAACGCGACGCCGGAGGTGGCCGCCTCCCTGGAGCGGGCCAACGCGGCCGCGATCCCGACAGTGAAGCTGTCCGGCGTGGACGCCGCGTACTGGTGCGAGACCTCGGACAAGAACCACCTGCGCTGGGTCATGCCGCACCCCGAGGAGCAGCTTCTGGACGCGCTGGCGCGGCGGCACGCGGCGGGCCGGTCCGGCCTCGGCGAGGGCACCCGCCTGGTGGGCTCCTTCCGGGCGCACGGCCTGACGGTTCCGGTCTGGGACCTGCCGACCGGGGTCTCGGCGGACGACATCGAGAAGCCGGCCGCCGAGTTCGCCGAGCGGCTGGCCGCCGCGCTGGCGTCGGACGCGCCGCTGACCCCCGACGAGCGCCGCGCGCGCGGCGGGCTCACCAACCGGCAGGTCACGCTCAGCTGACGCCCGGCCGACACCGGCAGGTCGGCCGGAGGAGGTGACTCCGCTCACAACTGCCGTGTGCGCAAGGCGAGTCGGAGCCAGAAAGCGCCGCTCAGCGGGTGTCCGGAAAGCCGACGGAAAACGAGAGATCGAATTTGCTTGGGGCCGATCTCTTGTTACCTTTTCAGTAGCCCGGTTGCTGGTGCATCCCCCGTCGCCAGCAACCGGGTCTTTCCGTGCCCGGCCGCGTGTACACAACGGCGGCGGGCGTCAACTCCCCGTGTCCGAGCCGGAGTTGCTCCCCGAGCGCAGCAGCAGGGGCGCGTCGGGCGCGGTGTCCGCGAACTCCGCCACCGCGGTGTACCGGTCCGGCGCCCCCCGTGTCGGCTCCCGTGGGGTCTCACAGCTCGCCGGCTCGTCGTGAGCGCTTACCGTGCACCACATCTGCACCGTGCGCCCGCCCGGCCCCATCAGGCTCAGCGCGGCGTCCAGGGCGCGTCCGGTGGCGTTGCGGTAGTACGTGCGCGCCCAGGTGTCCGCGCCCTGGGTGAGGACGCAGGTCTGCGCCTCGACACCGTCGGGGGAGGCCAGCTCGGGGCCGCAGCGGGCGGCGGTGGCCAGACCGGGGTCCAGCAGCCTGTGAGACTCGGGCCGCGGCACACGAACGGCCGTACGGTCGGACCGTACGGCCGTGTCGCTCGCGTCACTCCCGCCGCCCACCCGCCCCGCGGACGCCGCCGCCAGCGGCACCAGGATCGCGCAGGCCGCCACGGCGCCGAGGGCCGGCAGACGGAGGTTCATAGGCGGAAGATAGCCAGCCGGCCCGCGCGTTCCGCCCCGCGCGCGCCCGACACCCCTACAACTCGGGCGCGCTCACACCCGTACGAGTGAGGGCGTCGACGACCGCGTCCACCACGGCCTCCACGTCGGGCACCCAGGGCGATGCCGAGCCGGGCAGCGGGGCGCGCTCCCAGCGGATGGCGCCCTGGCCGGTCTCGGACGGCGGCAGGGCGAGATAGCCGCCCTCGCCGTGGAAGCGGAGGGAGCCGGGGACGAAGTCCTTGGCGTACAGCAGTTCGCCCAGCTGTTCCATGGAGTAGGGCTTCACCAGGATCGCCCAGCGGTTCGGAGAGGCGATCACCGGGCCGAGGCGCATGCCCTGGCGGTCCAGCGCCACGAGCGCGCGGGATGCCGGGACGGCGGGGAGGCTGACGGCGCAGGGCGCCTTGCCTCCGGTGGCCAGGACGATCGGGGCGGCCGGCCGGTTGGTCCACCACCAGCGCACCATGCGGGCGTCGGTGGTGGCCGCGAGCAGGCCGGGGTCGAAGGGGTGGGCGCCGGGCACCGCGCACTCCGGGTCCGGGCAGCCGCAGCGGGAGTTCTCCTGCGGGTCCGCCGCCACGCCCGGGAGTACGGGCCACCGCCATTCCGTCGCATAGGTCAGGGCCGCGCTGATCAACCCAGGCTTCCCGTCACCGCGCAGGAGCCTGCGTCGCCTTCCGAGGATCTCGCGCATGAGCGCTCGTTCCTTTCCGTTGCACCGCTGGCAACACCGTGGGCCACATCACACCATGTGTCGATCACTGCACTGTGCGTACCTTTTGGCGCATCACACCCCTGCCGTGGGCAAGGAGAACCCCTATGGGTCGAGCGTTTGGCTGCCTCTGCCGCAGCCTCGTCCATGCCGCGTCTGTCAAAAGCATGGGCGTGGCGTGGGGTGGCGAAGTCTGGCGTTTTGCCGTCCCGCGTATTTCTCTTCGCCTCCGCACGGGAGGATGGGGCGCGGTCGTCGGTGGCTAAGACGCCCGGGTCCGCCACCAGGTTCCGGGCGGCTGTCAACCGCCCCTGGCCTTCTCCGAGTACGTACCCATCACGACCGCTGTGACGCTCCGTGGAGCAAGGCCAGTCGACCGCAATAACGCGTTACCCGAGGCAGTTTTAAGCCAACTTTGCCTTTGCGCAAGGCCCGTACGGCAAGTGATCCGGTTACCCATGGACACCAGGAATCCCCGCAGGACAATGCTGGACATCCCCTCACGAGTGCGTGTACATGTGGAGACACTGCTAGCGGTGCAGAATGACATGGGGGTTTGCGATGCTTTTGAGCAATACGCACCGGTCCGAGAGCCGGACACCATGAACGCCCCTCACCCTCCGAAAGTGGCCGGAATCGATTCAACGGTTCCCTCGCCCGCACACACTGTCGCGCCCGCGCCCACGGCCACGGGTACCGCACCGGTCCCCCCACCGAACGACCCCGGTGCCCTCCTCCAGGACCGCCTCGCCGGCTGGGTCTCGGACCTCACGACGCTGCACGAGCTGACCGAACGCCTGGCCCGTACGAACTCCCTGAACGACGCCCTGCAAGAGCTGCTGAGCGCCGGCGCCGCCCTTGTGGGCGCCCGGCGCGGTCTGGTCGTGCTGGAACCCGCCGACGGACTCGGCCCCGACACCACCATCGGCCTCGGCCTCGGCCGCGCCGACCTCGGGACCATGGAGACCGTGCCGCGCAGCGCGCTGTCGTACGGGCGGATCCTCGACGGACTGCCCGGCGGGGACAGCGAGATCGCCCAGCCCGACCTGTTCGCGGAGGACGGTCTCGACCCGCGCCAGCGCGAGGTCGCCGCCCGTCTCGGCTACGCCGCGAGCTACGCCCTCCCCCTCACCGGCGAGTCCGCCGGCCGCCTCGGCGCCGCCGTCTGGCTGTACGACGAGCCCGCCGAACCGGTGGAGCGCCGGCGCCACCTGGCGGGGCTGTACATCCGCTACGCCGTCGAGCACCTGGGCCGGCTCCGCGAGGTCGAGCGCACACGCGCGTGCATGGCGACGATCGCCGAGGAACTGCTGCCCGCGCGCCTGCCGAGGGTGGCCGGGATGCAGCTGGCGGCCCGGCACCGCACCGGCCCGCGCGGGGGCGGCGACTGGTACGACGCGCTGCCGCTGCCGGACGCGGCGCTCGGCCTCGCGGTCGGCTCGGTCACCGGCTCCGGCCCGAGCGCGGTCGCCGCGATGGGACGGCTGAGGGCCAGCCTGCGGGCGTACGCCGTGATGGAGGGCGAGGACCCGGTCGCCGTGCTGTCCGACCTGGAGCTGCTGCTGCGGCTCACCGAGCCCGCCCGCTCGGCCACCGCGCTGTTCGCCTACTGCGAGCCCGCGCCGCGCAAGATCACCCTCGCGGGGGCCGGGCACTGCCCGCCGCTGCTGGTGGGGACGCGGCGCACGGAGTTCGTGGAGACCACCGTCTCCGCGCCGCTGGGCATGCTCGCGTGCTGGGAGGCGCCGAGCGTGGAACTGGCGGCCGAGCCGGGCGAGACGGTTCTGCTGTACACCGACGGGCTGCTGCACCGGACCGGGGAGCCCGTCGACCGGGCGTTCGCCCGGCTGCACGCGGCGGCCGCCGGAGTGCCGAGGGGGCTGCGCCACGACCCCGACGCGATCGCCGACCATGTGCTGCGGACCGTGCTGCCGGACGGGCTGGATCAGGCCGACAGCGACGAGGACGTGGTGTTGCTGGCGGCTCGCTTCGAGTGAGCCGCCACCGAGCCGCCACCGAGTACTCATAACGGGCTTCCGGTCATGGTCATAACAGGTGTGCTCGACCACCCCGCAAAACACCCTGTAACAGGTCTTTCGCCCCTGGGCCCCCTTCCGTACGACCGTACGATGGAGGGGGTCCAGTGCCGTATCGAGGAGGATGACCGTGGCCGAGGAGCTCACCCCGGAGACCCCGGAGGAGACCGAGGAGCCCATCAAGCAGCGGAAGAACGGCCTGTACCCGGGCGTGTCCGACGAGCTTGCCGAGAACATGAAGTCCGGCTGGGCCGACACGGAGCTGCGGGACCTGCAGCCGATCGCGCAGGCCGCCGAGACCGCCGCCCGGCGCACCGCGCTGTCCGCGCGTTTCCCGGGCGAGCGCCTGGTGATCCCGGCGGGCAACCTGAAGACCCGCTCGAACGACACCGAGTACCCCTTCCGCGCCTCGGTCGAGTACGCGTACCTCACCGGCAACCAGACGGAGGACGGCGTCCTCGTCATGGAGCCCCAGGGCGAGGGCCACACCGCGACGATCTACCTCCTGCCGCGCTCCGACCGCGAGAACGGCGAGTTCTGGCTCTCCGGCCAGGGCGAGCTGTGGGTCGGGCGGCGGCACTCGCTGAGCGAGGCGGAGAAGCTGTACGGCATCCCCGCCGCCGATGTGCGGGAGCTGGCCGACAAGCTGCGTGAGGCCGCCGGTCCGGTGCGGGTCGTGCGCGGCTACGACGCCGGCATCGAGGCCGCGCTGACCGACAAGGTCACCGCCGAGCGCGACGAGGAGCTGCGCGTCTTCCTCTCCGAGATGCGGCTCGTCAAGGACGGCTTCGAGATCGGCGAGCTGCAGAAGGCCGTCGACTCGACCGTGCGGGGCTTCGAGGACGTGGTGAGGGTTCTCGACAAGGCCGAGGCGACGAGTGAGCGGTACATCGAGGGCACGTTCTTCCTCCGCGCGCGCGTGGAGGGCAACGACGTCGGCTACGGCACCATCGCCGCGGCCGGGCCGCACGCGTGCACGCTGCACTGGGTGCGCAACGACGGGCCCGTGCGCTCCGGTGAGCTGCTGCTGCTCGACGCGGGCGTCGAGACGCACACGTACTACACCGCCGACGTCACGCGGACGCTGCCGATCAGCGGGCGGTTCTCGGAGATCCAGAAGAAGATCTACGACGCGGTGTACGAAGCCCAGGAGGCCGGGATCGCGGCCGTGCAGCCGGGCGGGAAGTACCGGGACTTCCATGACGCGGCGCAGCGGGTGCTGGCCGAGAAGCTCGTGGAGTGGGGGCTGGTCGAGGGGCCCGTCGAGCGGGTGCTGGAGCTGGGGTTGCAGCGGCGGTGGACGCTGCACGGGACCGGACACATGCTGGGCATGGACGTGCACGACTGTGCGGCGGCGCGGACCGAGACGTATGTCGAGGGCGTCCTGGAGCCCGGAATGTGCCTGACCGTCGAACCGGGGCTGTACTTCCAGGCCGATGACCTGACGGTGCCTGAGGAGTACCGGGGGATCGGGGTGCGGATCGAGGACGACATCCTGGTCACGGAGGACGGGAACCGGAATCTGTCGGCGGGGCTTCCCCGGCGGTCTGATGAGGTCGAGGCGTGGATGGCGGGTCTGAAGGCGGTCGCCGGCTGATCTGCCGTCCGGCGTGGACCTGCATCTGGAAGTGCTGTCGGTCGACGGGCGTCGTGTGGGGCTTGAGCGCGCCCTGCGCGACGCCGTCCGCGAGGGGCGGCTGGCTCCCGGGGAGCGGTTGCCGGCGACGCGGCGGCTCGCCGAGGAGCTCGGGGTTGCGCGGAACACCGTCAAGGCCGCGTACGACCAGCTCGTGGCCGAGGGATATCTGACCGCTCGGCAGGGGTCGGGGACCCGGGTCGCCTCGTTGCCCTCTTCCCGCGCCGCGCCGCCGCAGGCCGCCGCACGCGCGCGTGAGCCGCTTTTCGATCTGCGGCCCGGGAGTCCGGATGTCGGGGCGTTTCCCGCCGCCGCCTGGTCGCGGGCGCTGCGGCGGGCGATCGCCCGGGCGCCTTCGTTGGCGTACGACTACGGCGATCCGCGCGGGCGGGTCGAGCTGCGGGCCGCGCTGTCGGGCTATCTCGGTCGGGCCCGCGGGGTGGTCGCGCCGCCGGAGCGGATCGTGATCACCTCGGGGTATGTGCAGGGGCTGGCGCTGCTCACACGGGTGCTGGAGGGGGCGACCCTTGCCATGGAGGACCCTGGGCTGCCGTTCCACCGGGAGGTCGTGCGGCGCAACGGGGGGCGTGTGACGGCCGTTCCGGTCGATGAACGGGGGCTGGTCGTCGGCGAGTTGGGGGAGGCGGCCGCTGTCGTGGTCACGCCGGCGCATCAGTATCCGACCGGAGTGACGCTGCATCCCGAGCGGCGGCGGGCGGCGACCGACTGGGCACGCGCGCGTGCGGGGCTGATCGTCGAGGACGACTACGACGGGGAGTTCCGCTACGACCGGCAGCCCGTCGGGGCGTTGCAGGGGATGGCGCCGGGGCAGGTCGTCTATCTGGGGACCGCATCGAAGACGCTGGGGCCCGCGCTGCGGCTGGGGTGGATGGTGCTGCCGCCGCACCTGGTCGACGCGGTCGTCGACGCCAAGCTGCACAGCGACCACCACACCGAGTCCATCGGGCAGTTGGCGCTCGCCGACCTGATCGACAGCCACGCCTACGACCGTCATGTACGCGCGTGCCGACTGCGGTACCGGCGGCGCCGGGATCTGCTGCTGGAGCGGTTGGGGGCGCGGCGGGGTGTGCGCGGGATCGCGGCCGGGCTGCACGCGCTGGTGGAGGTCGGCGACGAGGCGGAGGTCGTGGCGCGGGCGGAGGCGGCGGGGCTCGCGGTGGGGCGGCTCGGGGAGCACTGGCACACGGCGGACGTTCCGGGACGGCCACAGGGGCTCGTGGTGGGGTACGGGACGCCCCGGGAGGGGGCCTATCCGAAGGCGTTGGAGGTGCTGGCCGGGGTGCTCGACGGGGGCGAACTGGGCCGGTGAAGGGCTCGTGGAGTGGTGCTGTTGAGGGCGCGCATGGGCGCCTGGCGTCGGGGACATGACCTCGCCTGCCTCATCCCATCGGCCGCTCGTACGCGCCCAGTTGAGCAACTCCGACGGCGACGGCGCCTACAGCGACCGTCTGCAGGGCGCCCGCCGGCGAACACGGGCAGCGCCCTCAAGCGACCCGCGCGCGCGGGATGACAACCGGCAGGGCGTCCACGAACAGGGCGCCCGCCAGGAGGCCCGCGCTGCCGCGTGGGCTCCACGCGCGTGTGTGCAGGTCGGTGTCGAGGGCGGTGAGCGCCGCTCGGCCGGCCTGGGTCGCCGTGCCGCCCGCCGCGAGGACCTCGCGGGCGGCGGCCTGGACCTGGCGCAGGCCGGACGGGCCGGCCGTGTGCAGGAGTTCGGTGTCCTGGAGGGTGGACATCACGGTGAGCAGGGCGTCCAGGCGGGCCTCGTCCTCCGTGGCGCCCGCCGTGCGCGCCGTGTCGAGCGCCGTGAGCGCCCGGCGTACGTGGGGGAAGCCGGCGCGTGCCTCGCCGCGGGCGCCTGCCGCGCCGTAGCGCGCCGACACGGTCGAGCCGCGCGACGGGCGGCGGGGCACCGCCCGGTCGGGGTGCGCGGCGATCCGCTTGGCGATCGCGGTGACCTCGGTGCCCCGTGCGCGCCGGTCAAGGGCGGCCGCCGCGACCAGCAGGCCGAGCGTCCACAGGGCGCCCCGGTGGCCGCCGCCTGCCAGGCCCAGCGAGTGCTCGGTGCACCGCCCGATCGCGCCCAGCTCGGCGCGCAGCCGGGGCGTGGGCTCGCCGGTGCGGCGGGCGGCGGCGGCCATCGCCGCGAGGCCGGGTGCGAGCGCCTTCGCCGACCAGCGCAGGGCGCTGTGGTCCCGGCGGGTGGTGCGGGCGGCGAGGTCGCGCGGGTCGGGCAGGCCGGGCTTGGGGGCCAGGGCCAGCTGTCCGGTGAGCGCGGCCACGGCGGCCCGGGCGAGCGTCTCGTCCTCGCGGCTGGTCATGGCCGCGCCTACGAGGACGCCGAAGCGGACGACTCGGACGACTCGGACGCCGCATCGCTCGGCGGGGCGCCCGTGGGGGGCTCGCCGGTGGGAGGCTCGCCGGTCGGGGGCTCACCGGTCGGAGGTTCGCCGCCCCCGCCGCCGCTGCCCGCGCCCGTGTTCTCGGCGTCCGGATCGATGCCCAGGGTCAGGAAGCCCTTGTAGCCCTTCGACGGGTCGGCCTTCTTCACCGGCTCCAGGGTGAGCAGGCCGCTGGCGGCGCCGCCACCGTCGTAGACCATGTCGTCGTCGAGGGTGGTGTAGCTGCCGGAGTGCTGCGCGTAGGGCTCCAGGGTGAAGATCTGCTGGGCGACGCTGTCGTCGAAGAACAGCTGGCCGGTGAAGTTGACCTTGCCGCCCTCGTAGGTGCCGTCCGCCTTCTCGCCACCGGTGTGCACCTTGACGTGGATGTGGCAGGTGCGGGGCGTGTACCAGCCCGGGAAGATCGTCTCGAACTTGACGACCCCGTTGGCGTTGGCGACCTGGTAGCCGCGCAGATAGGTGTTGTCGTTCGCGGTGGAGCCGTCCTCGCTCTCGGCCGGGGCCGAGCCGCCGGGGTTGGCCGTGGTGTAGCCGGAGTAGTAGCCCCAGGCGTCGCAGTGCCAGATCTCGACGGCGGCGCCCGGCACCGGGGTGCAGCCGTCGGTGGCGTCGACGACGGTGAGCCGCAGGGTCAGCGGGACGCCGCTCTTGCCCTCGGTGATGTTCTTCCTCACCAGCGCACCGTCGAGGTAGTACGGCCCTTCGGTGACGCTGGACATGAGCGTCATGCACGTGCCGCCGGAACTCGTGGCCGAGGCGGTCGCCCCGGTGGCCGTGGTCGTGCTGGTGGCCGTGTCGGCGAACGCCACCTGGTACCCGGCGACGGCCAGCCCGCCCGCCGCGACCGTGCCGCCGGTCACCGCGAGGGCACGGCGCCGGGTGATGGAGGTGTCTTTGTGGTTTCCCGTCATGGGCATGAAGCTAGGCACGCAACCCGTCAATGACCTGGGCCGAGGCTGGGAGCCGGCTGTGAGCCGCCCGTGGTTGGCCGGGCCTCAGCGCTGCCGTCGTCACCACTCCGGGCCCTCCCCTTGGGCGAGTTGGTCGATCAGCGCGTCGCCCAGGGCGGCGAGGGACGTTTCCTCTGCTCCGTCGTACAGCCGCTGCTCGCTCCAGATGACCTTCCCCCGGGCCGTGTACCGGGTGCCCCAACGCTCAGCGACTTGGGCGACGAGGAACAGGCCGCGGCCGCCCTCGTCCGTCGTGGCCGCGTAGCGCAGGTGGGGTGCGGTGCTGCTGGCGTCGGAGACCTCGCAGATCAGGCCGCGGCTGTGCAGCAGCCTGACCTGAATGGGCTCGCCGGCGTAGCGGATGGCGTTGGTGACCAGTTCGCTGAGGATCAGCTCGGTGGTGAATGCGATCTCCTCCAGGTCCCACTCCGCCAGCTGCCGGGTGACGTCGGCGCGGACCCGGGAGACGGCCGCGGGGTCGCGTGGTACGTCCCAGACGGCGACCTGGCCGGGGTCCAGGATCCGCGTGCGGGCTACGACCAGCACGATGTCGTCGCTGGGGCGGGCGGGCCGCAGCGCGTCGATGACCGCCTCGCAGGTCTCCTCCGGTGCACGGCCGGGCTGGGCGAGGGTGCCGCACAGGAGATCGAGGCCGACATCGATGCCGCGGTCGCGGTGCTGGACGAGCCCGTTGGTGAAGAGCGCCAGCCCGCTGCCCTCGGGCAGGCGGAATTCGGCGGCCTCGAAGGGGAAACCGCCGAGACCGAGGGGCGGCCCGGCGGGCAGATCGAGGAACTCCACCCGCCCGTCGGGGTCGACGAGGGCAGGCAGAGGGTGACCGGCACGCGCCGCGGTGCACCTCCCGGAGACCGGGTCGTAGATGGCGTACAGGCAGGTCGTACCCGTGATCTCCAGCTCGTCGGCCTCCCGGCTCCGGTCGATCTCCACGACCAGCTCGTCCAGGTGCGCCAGGAGGTCGTCGGGCGGGAGGTCGAGAGTGGAGAAGTTGTGGACCGCGGTCCGCAGCCGTCCCATCGTGGCCGCGGCGTGCACACCGTGGCCGACGACGTCGCCCGCCACGAGCGCGACGCGCGCGCCGGGCAGCGCGATGACGTCGAACCAGTCGCCGCCCACCCATGGCGCCGGCAGATAGCGGTACGCGACGTCGAGAGCGTCCTGCTCGGGCAGGCAGCGGGGCAGCAGGCTGCGCTGCAGGGTCGCCGCCGTGGTGTGCTCGCGGGTGTAGTTGCGGGCATTGTCGATATGGACGGCGGCCCGCGTGACGATCTCCTCGGCCACCGCCACATCGTCCTCCTCGAAGGGCTCGGGCCGCTCCGACCGCCAGAAACTCGCCACGCCCAGCACCACGCCTCGTGCGCGCAGCGGAACCGCGATGACCGAGTGGACCCCGTGGGCGAGGAGTCCTCCGACACGCTCGGGCTCCTGGCTCCGCCACTCGTCGGCGGAGTTCAGGTCCGCCTCGAGAACCGCCCGGCCGCCCGCCAGACTCCGCCCCTGCGGCGCGGTGGGGCGGAATCGGACCAGCTCACCCTCCGGGTAGAGGGGGTGGTCCGCACGGATACCGCCGATGGCCGCTCGGCGCATCTCCGCGCCCGAGCGCGGCTTCTCGCCCTGCGGGACCGGTTCCGCCAGGTCGACCGCGACGAAGTCGGCGAACCGCGGGACCGTCACTTCCGCCAGCTCCCGGGCCGTTCGCCCCACATCCAGCGTCGTTCCGATGCCGACACTCGCGTCGTACAGCAGCCGCAGCCGCTCCTTCGCCACCGCGACCCGACCCGCGAGCACCTGCAGCTCAGTGGTGTCCCGCAGCGTCGCCACGCCTCCTGGCGGCCCGCCGTCCAGATCCGTGGGCCGGTGGTTCACCGCGAGCAGGCGGTCACCCGCCGGATGCACCTCGTCGGTGGCGACCCGGCCCGAGATCAGCAACTCGGCGGTGCGCGGCTCGAGATCGAGCTCGCTGATGTGACGCCCCTCGGCGTCCGGGGGCAGATCGAGCAGCCGCTGCGCCTCGTCGTTGGCCAGCAGAACCCGGCGGTCACCTCCGACGATCACCACGCCCTCACGGACGGAGTGCAGGACCGCGTCGTGGTGCTCGTACATCCGGGTCATCTCGGCCGGACCCAGGCCATGGGTCTGCCGCCGCAGGCGCCGGCTGATCAGCGCCGCCCCGCCCGATGCGAGGGCGAGCACCCCGGCGGCGGCACCCAGCACCGCAGGAAGCTGGCGGTCCACCACCTCGTCCACGCTCTCAACCGTGATCCCGACGGACACGAGGCCGATGACCTGGCCGTCGGTGTCGATGACGGGGACCGTCGAGTCGACGGCGAGACCCAGGCTTCCCTCGAAGGTCGATGTGAAGGACTTACCGGCCAGCCCCTCGTCGTACGTGCCGAGGACGTGCTTCCCGATCATGTCCGGATCGGGATGGGTGATACGGAGACCCGCCGGAGTGAACACCACGACGTAGTCGACGTGTGACAGCTTCCGGGCCGCTTCGGCGCGCGGTTGCAGCACCGCGGTCGGGTCGTCGCTCTTCAGGGCCTCGCGCACCGCCGGGGAGGAGTTGACGAAGGTCTCGGCGACGGCGAGCGACCGGTGCCGGGCCTCCTGCGTGCTCTCGTGCCTGGCCTGCCACATCAGCGCCAGCACGGCGACAACCACGAGCAGCACGACGACCGTCAGCTGAAGGACGAACACCTGACCGGCCACGCTGCGCAACCTCAGCCAGGAGCGCGGGCGCCTTCCCGGCGACGGCGGTTGGGCCCCGAGACCGTGGTCACGCTCGTGCTGGATCTCCTGCTCGCCTTCGGACGCCGGACGCCCGCGTCGACGGTACGAACCGCGACCTGTGAACTGGCGGAGCCATGAGACCAAGAAGCGACCGGAATGTCTGGTCACATCCACATTCCTAGCACTATGAGAAGCCGGAGGCGCGACATGATGCGCGGCTGCCCGGCATGCCGCGTCGGTCGCGGTCGCTGCGAGTGCTGCTCCCTCCCGTTCCGGTCGGGCGGCGGACAGCCGTGGTGCCGGAGCGGTCCACGGCGGCTCTGACCGCTGGGGCGCCCTCGTCGTGGCCCAGCCCCCTCCACGTCTACGTGAACACCGCCCCGGCGATCACCCCGCCGGCGGCGCCGAGCGCAAGGCCCACGGGCTTGTAGGCGATCTTCGACGCCTTCATCGCCGCCTCCCTGCGCGTCGGCGCCGCAGCAGCACCAGGGCCAGCAGCCCGGCGGCAGCCGCGGCGAGCAGCGGTGCGCGATTGCCGCGTACGGCCCGGACCGCCTGACCGGTCTTCTCCCGCACCGGCTCGGGGGTCTTCTCCTGCAGCGCGTGCCCTGCGTGAGTGGCCTTGTCGCGGACCTGCGCCGCGGTGTGCGTCGCCCTGTGCCGCACCGGCTCGGGCGTCTTGTCCCGCACCGTCTGCGCGGCGTGGGCCACCTTGTCCCGCACCAGGGTGGCGACGTGGCCGGCCTGCTCCTTCGAAGCGGCGGCCATGTCCTGGACCTTCGCCTTGACGTCGGCCTTCTCTGCCAGCGCCTCGACGGTCTCGCCCAGCTCCTCGTGGGTCTGTTCGACTCGCTCGCGCAGTTCTTCGGGCGTACGGGCTTCGGGCGTCCGGGCTTCGTCGCCCTGCGGCTTGTCCTGGGAGTCGGTCATCGCTTCGCCGTCTCCTTGATCTCGGTGATGTCGTCCTTGATCCTGCCGACGGTGTCCTGCGGCACGGGAGATCCGGCCCTGTCGTTCTCCTCCTTGCCGAACGCGGCCATACCGGCGGCCATCAGGGCCGGCGCCCCGGTGAGGATGCGTCATTGCTGCCTGCGCGTCACCGGCTCCTCGGAGCGGGGCTGCACCGCGCCCTGCCCGGTTGTGCACCAAGTGGTCATGTGTCATCCGTGTCGGTTCGCGTACCCGGTTGGCGGCAACCCATCCGGCCGGCGACGCCGCTCTTCACCCTGGACGTATCTTCACGAGCGGTGAGGGGAGCAGCAGGCGCGGTGCGGCCCGGACGAGTCCGACCGCGGCGAGGCCGACCCGGCACCCGCGGCGACGTCGGAGGGATAGTGGGCGCCGTCGTGCACCCGCTCGACGACCACGATCACCGCCGGTACGGCGCATGCCGCGCCGACCCGCGGCCAGGCCGCATGGCCGAACCATGCCTTCGGCGGCCGATGCCGATCCCACAGAGGCTTGGCGAACCGCGTTGGACAGGGACCGCGCGACGGTCATGCTCGCCAGTCCCGCGGCGGGCAGGACCCACCCAGCGAGAAGGGTTCCCCGCGCGCTCGGCGTATGCGGGGGCACAACGCCGACCGCTGCCACCGCGCCCGCGAATCCCGAGGGCACACCGGCCGAGGCGAAACCTTCCGGCATGTGCCCTGTCTGTGCCCTCACAACCTGACGGCGGCCACCGAAGCACCACGCATGCCGGCGCTAGACGGCCACCAACGGTGCGTCATCCCTCCATTTGAGGATCTTGTCGAAGCTCACCACGGCCCCGCGGCGCCCCGGTGTGCTGCCGATGTGGACGTGGTCGGTGAGTTCGCGGATGAGGTACAGGCCGCGGCCCTGCTCGGCGTCCGTGCGGGCCGGGCGGACCGGGGTGTCGGTGATGAAGCCCGGGCCCGAGTCGGTGACCTCGATGCGGCATTTCTCGCCGTCGAGATAGGCGGTGACCCGGTATGCCTCGGAGCTGGTTTCGCCGCCGTGTTCCACGGCGTTGGCGCATGCTTCGCTGAGGGCGACCGAGAGGTCGTAGGAGATGTCGGGGTCGACGCCCGCCGTCTCCATGGTGCCGAGCAGCAGGCGCCGGGCGAGCGGCACGCTCGCGGCTTCGCGCCGCAGGTGCAGTGACCACCAGATGCTCATGCTCCAGCCTCCCGGCCGCGGCTCGACATACCCCTTACGTATTGCCGTAGGAACCGTTGTGTAAGCGCGAATTCAACGTGATGCCGCCCATATGGGCGATGCGCCGGGCGCCTCAATCGGTGTATGTGCTGCCCATCTGCACCAGTCGTAGCAGGAGTGATCTTCCTGGTCCTGCTGTGGTCCTGCTGCCGTGAGGATTCGGCCGAAACCTGTGGACCTGCCGTCGGGGGCCGGTGGGGCCAGTGCGATGATGAGGCCGCCATGACTGACCCCCACCAGCGCACGGCGCGCTCCGGAGTCGATCTCCGGCTGCTGCGGGCCGCGGTGTTCGCCGCGGTCTGCGTCGTGCTGGCCGCGGCCGGACACACCCTGGCCTCCTGCGCCACGGTGCCGCTGTGGACGCTGGGCGCGGGCCTGCTGGGGGTCTTCCTGGTCGTGGCGCCGCTCGCCGGGAGCGCGCGGTCCCTGCCGGGCATCGCGGCGCTGCTGGCGATCGGGCAGACCCTGCTGCACACGCTGTTCGGGCTCGGGCAGCACACCGCCGGCACGGGCGCCGCCTCGGGCCCGCCGTCCGACGCCTCGCTCGTCGAACTGGCCGCACGGCTCGTGTGCGGCACCACCGCGGCCGCCATCAGCCCGGCGCAGGCCCAGCGGATCCTCGTCGACGCGCGCGTCTACGACAGCGCGCACAGCGGCACGGGCATGAACCACTCGGCCGACGTGATTGCCGGGGCCTCCGGCTCACTGCTGCCCTCCGTGCCGATGATCCTCGGCCACGTCCTCGCGGCCGTTGCCGCCAGCTGGCTGCTGCGCCGGGGCGACCTGGCCGTGCTGCGGCTGCTGGACCTGTCGGCCTGGGACGTCGCCGACGCGGCGCTCGTACGGCTCGTACGGTCCCTGCGCGGGGCGCTCGCACTGGTGCGCGCGCTGCTCGCGGGGCCCACGGCGGCGCCGGAGGCCGGGGTCGCGCGTGCCGGGTCGTTCCCGCCGCCGTCGAAGTCGGCCGCCGTCGTACTGCAGCACACGGTGATCAGGCGCGGCCCCCCGGCCGCAGCCGCTCTCGCTCTCGCCGCCTGACACGACGCGACCAGCACTCCCTGGGGGAGGGTGGCCGCCGTGGTGCGGCACACGCGCGTGCGCCGGTCCTTTCAGGTCCGTCCGGTCCATCAGGTCCCTCAGGGTCCCTGTGGGCCCCGCAGGCGCGTCTCACCCGACCTCACTCACCGTGGAGTGTTTGCTGCCATGAAGGCTTCCCGTCTCGCCGCCGTCGCCGCTCTCGCCGGTTCGGCCGTGCTCGTCCTGTCCGGCCCCGCCTTCGCGCACGTCACCGTGCAGCCGGAGGGCACCGCCGCCAAGGGCGGCTACGCCGTCGTCAACTTCCGAGTGCCCAACGAGCGCGACAACGCCTCGACCACCAAGCTGGAGATCACCTTCCCGGCCGACCACCCGCTGTCCTCAGCCTCGCCGCAGCCGGTCGCCGACTGGAAGATCGAGGTCACCAAGAGCAAGCTGGACAAGCCGCTGGAGGTGCACGGCCGGCAGATCTCCGAGGCCGTCACCAAGATCACCTGGACCGCGGACGGCAAGGGCATCGAGCCCGGCTTCATGCAGCAGTTCCCGGTCTCCATGGGCCGCCTGCCCGAGAACACCGACGACCTGGTCTTCAAGGCGATCCAGACGTACTCCAACAAGGAGGTCGTGCGCTGGATCGAGGTGCCGCAGGAGGGCGCGGAGGAGCCGGACAACCCGGCGCCCGTGCTCTCCCTGTCCGCCGCCGCGGACGGGCACCACGGCTCGGACGCCGCGACCGCCTCGCCGGCCGCCGAGAACGCCGCCGACGCCTCGTCCGGCGACTCCAAGACGGCCACCACCACCGAGGCCGCCGACCCCTCCGACGACAGCGACACCACCGCTCGTGTCCTCGCCGTCGTGGGCATCGTCGTCGGTGCCGCCGGTGTGGCGTACGGCGTGCTCGCCGGCCGCCGTCGGGCCACCCCCGGGGCCTGACGTTCCGCCTCGTCCGTGACGCGCACCGGGGACGACGCACGCACGCGCGTGTACGCCCCCGGTGCGCGCCGGATCACCACCATCTGGGACATTTCTCTATGCGCAACAAGACCTTCGCCGCGGCCGCCCTGATCGCCGCCGCCACCCTGACCCTCTCCGCCTGCGGCACCGAGAGCGACAGCGCCGGCCCCGTCGCCGTCGTCTCCGCCGAGACCACGCAGAAGTCCTCGATCGTCCTCGACCGGCCGTTCACCAAGCCGGACCTGGTGCTGACCGACACCCAGGGCAAGAGCTACGACCTGCGGGCCGAGACCAAGGGCAGGCCGACGCTGCTGTACTTCGGCTACACCAACTGCCCCGACGTGTGCCCGCTGACGATGAGCAACATCGCCGTCGCCAAGAAGCAGCTGCCCCAGGCCGAGCAGGACCAGCTGCGCGTCGTGTTCGTCACCACCGACCCGGAGCGGGACACCCCGGCCGCGCTCGGCAAGTGGCTCAAGGGCATCGACCCGCAGGTCGTCGGCCTCAGCGGCGACTTCGCCACCATCCAGGCCGCCGCCCGCACCGTCGGCATCACCATCGAGGCGCCCCACAAGGACAAGAACGGCAAGTCGGTCTCCACCCACGGCACGCAGGTCGTGGCCTTCTCCCCGAAGACCGACGACGGCTATGTCCTCTACACCGAGGAGGCCACCGTCGACGACTACACCGCGGACCTGCCCAAGCTGATCAAGGGTGAGACGCCGTGAGGCGGCTCGCCCTGCCGACCGCTCTGCTCACCGGCGCCCTCGTCCTCACCGGCTGCGGATCCTCCGACGAGGGTCCCGACCTGTCCGTCGGCTCCGCCTACATGCCCCAACCGGTGTCCGACTCCATGGCCGCCGGCTTCCTGACCGTCTCCAACGACGGCGGTACGACGGACCGGCTGACGTCCGTCACCAGCGACCTGGCCGGCACCGTCACCCTGCACACCTCCACCGGCGGGTCGATGGCGCAGGTCGACTCGCTGGACGTGCCCGCGCACGGCCGGCTGGTGCTGGAGAGCGGCGGGAACCACCTGATGTTCGAGAAGCTGGAGCGCAAGCCGCGACAGGGCGAGAAGGTGACCCTGGAGCTGCACTTCGCCGAATCCGGCACGGTCGAGGTCGAGATGCCGGTGCAGTCCGCCACGTACACACCGAAGCACGGCCACTGAGGGAGGGGACCCACCTTGACGCAGGCCATCGCCCCCCGCGTCCGGACGCTGGTGCTGCTGTTGCTCGCCGTCGCCGGCGCGCTGCTCGCCGCCGCCGGGCCGGCCACCGCGCACGCCGCGCTCACCGGCAGCGACCCCGCGCAGGGGACGGTGGTCGAGACCGCGCCCACCCGGGTCTCGCTGACCTTCTCCGAGCAGGTCTCGACCAACGACGACGCGGTGCGCGTCCTCGACCCCAAGGGCAACCGCGTCGACACCGGGGAGCCGACCAACGTCAGCGGGACGACGTACGCCGTGGGGCTGCGCGGCGGGCTGCCCGACGGCACCTACACCGTGACCTACCAGGTCGTGTCCGCCGACAGCCACCCCGTCGCCGGTGCCTTCACCTTCTCCATCGGGGCGCCGTCCGCGACGACCGTCTCGGTGTCCGACGCCACGGCCGGCGGCGGAGTCGTGGGCCGGCTGTACGGGTCCGGGCGCTATCTGTCGTACGCCGGGTTCGTGGTGATGGTCGGCGGCGCCGCCTTCGTGCTGGCCTGCTGGCCACGCGGGACGTCGGTGCGGGCGGTGCAGCGGCTGGTCGTCTCCGGCTGGCTGGCGCTCACCGCCGCCACGCTGTTCCTGCTGCTCCTGCGCGGCTCCTACACGGGGTCCGGCAAGGTCGGTGACATCTTCGACCTTGCGCTGCTGGAGGACGTCCTGCAGACCAAGACGGGCGCGGCGCTCGTCTCCCGGCTGCTGCTGCTCGCCGCCGCGGCGCTCTTCATCGCCGTGCTCTTCGGGGCGTACGCCCGCCCGTCTCCCACCACCACCCTGGACGACGGCGCTTCGCGCCGCCCCCTCGATTCAAGGGAAAACGAGGAGAAGAAGGACCTGACCTTCGGGCTCGCCGTCGGCGGGACCGTCGTCGCGGCCGGGCTCGCGGCCAGCTGGGCGATGTCCGAGCACGCGTCCACGGGGCTGCAGGCGGGGATCGCCATGCCGGTCGACGTCCTCCATCTGCTCGCCGTCGCCACCTGGCTCGGCGGACTCACGGCACTGCTCGTCGCGCTGTACCGGGCGCCCGTTCCCGTGGGATCCCGCGCGGTACGGCGGTTCTCGACCCTCGCCTTCAGCAGCGTCGTGACCCTGGTGGCCACCGGCACGTACCAGTCGTGGCGGCAGCTCGGATCGTGGTCGGCGTTCACCGACACGTCGTACGGGCAGCTGCTGCTGACGAAGATCGCACTCGTGGCGGTGCTCGTCGGGGTCGCCTGGATCTCACGACGGTGGACGAGGCAGCTGACGGACGGGGCGGCCGCAACCGAGGCGGCCGAGGAGGATCGGGTCACGGCCGGGGCGGCGCGGGCGGCCGGGGGCGCCGGGGTCGCCGGGGTCGCCGGGGTCGCCGAACGATCCGAGAAGCTCTCCGCAAGCGCCGCAGACACCAAGCACACCACCGCGACCACCGAAGCCGCCGAAGCCGCCGAAGCCACCGGTCACGCCAATCCGACCACCAGTGCCGCCAGTGACCCCGAGCCGGCCACCCAGGCCCCCGGTGACCCCGAGTCCGCCACCGCCGCCAGTGCCCCCATGCCGACCAGTGCCGCCGGTGGCACCAATGCCCACGGGAGCCCCGCACGCGCCGCTCAGCTCGCCCGGCAGCGGGCCGCTGTGGACACGGCGCGGCGGAAGCGGGTGCGGGACTCCGATGCGGGGCGGTTCGGACTGCGGCGGTCGGTGTTGGCCGAGGCCGGTGTCGCTGTGGTGCTGCTTGCCGTGACCACCGTGCTCACGTCGACCGAGCCGGGCCGTACCGAGCTGGAGGCCAAGGCGGCGACGGCGGCCTCGTCGTCCTCGGCCACGGAGGGGACGGCCGGGGCGGTCACCCTGGACATGTCCTTCGACACCGGGGGCACCGACGGCAAGGGCGTCGTCCGTGTCGACCTCGACCCGGCGCGGGTGGGTGGCAACGAGCTGCACGTCTATGTCACCCGGCCCAACGGCCGCGCCTTCGACATCCCCGAGGTGAAGGTCGCCTTCACCCTGGAGGCCCAGGACATCGGGCCGCTGCCCGTCGTCCCCGACCACATCACCACCGGCCACTGGTCGGCGAGCGGAGTGCAGATCCCCATGGCCGGCGCATGGAAGATCGCCGTGACCGTGCGGACCTCCGACGTCGACCAGGTGACCGTCTCCAAGAACGCGCAGATCGGCTGAACCGCACATGCCCGACCACCAGTCCATTCCGCAGGCCCGTACGTCCACGGAGGCCGCACCCCAGCAGTCCCCCGGCCTCTCGCGGCGCGCGCTGCTCGGGAGCGCCGGCGCCACCGGCCTGGTGCTCGGCGCCGCGGGCGGGGCGGCCGCCGGGTACACGGCCGCCCCCGCACAGGCCACCCCGCTGTCCTCCGTCGGCAGCGAGCGGGCACTGTTTCACGTGAAACACCAGCCCGGCATCCTCCAGGGCCTCCAGGCCCGCGGCCATGTCGTCGCCTTCGACCTCGCGGCGGGCGCGGGCCGCAAGGAGGCGGCCGCGCTGCTGCGCCGCTGGTCGCAGACGGCCCAGCGCCTGATGGCGGGTGAGGCGGCGCCGCACGACGACACGGATGTGGCCCGGGACGCGGGGCCCTCGGCGCTGACGATCACCTTCGGCTTCGGCCACAGCTTCTTCTCCCGTACGGGCCTGGAGAAGCAGCGGCCGGTCGCCCTGGACCCGCTGCCGGAGTTCTCCTCCGACCGCATCGACAGGAACCGCAGCGACGGCGACCTGTGGGTGCAGATCGGCGCGAACGACGCGCTGGTCGCCTTCCACGCCCTGCGCGCGATCCAGAAGGACGCCGGCAGCGCGGCCCGGATCCGCTGGCAGATGAACGGCTTCAACCGGTCGCCGGGCGCCACCGCCCACCCCATGACCGCCCGCAACCTGATGGGCCAGATGGACGGCACCCGCAATCCGAAACCGAGCGAGCCGGACTTCGAGAAGCGGATCTTCGTACCGTCCGACGGCGACCCGGCGTGGATGGCGGACGGCTCCTACGCCGTCGTACGCCGTATCCGGATGCTCCTCGACGACTGGGAGAAGCTGTCGGTCACGGCGCAGGAGCAGGTCATCGGGCGCCGCAAGTCCGACGGGGCGCCGCTGACCGGGGGCACCGAGACGACCGAGATGGACCTGGAGAAGGAGAACGCGAACGGTCTGGTCGTCCCGCTCAACGCGCACGCGCGGATCAGCCGGCCCGACCAGAACGGGGGCGCGGCGATGCTGCGGCGGCCGTTCTCGTACCACGACGGCTTCGACGCCGACGGCACCCCGGACGCGGGACTGCTCTTCATCTGCTGGCAGGCGGATCCGCTGCGCGGCTTCGTCACCGTGCAGCGGAAGCTGGACCGGGGCGATGCGCTGTCGCCGTTCATCCGGCATGAGACGAGCGGGCTGTTCGCGGTGCCGGGCGGGGCGGCCGAGGGGGAGTACGTGGGGCAGAAGTTGCTGGAGGGGTAAGCGGTGGTGGCGGGGTGAACGGGGCTTCAAACCACCCGGGCGAGTGATTGTCGCGAGACGCATCGGCCGTGTGTGCGTGGGCCCATTAGGGTGAGGTCATGCCAGCGAGCTATGCGTATCTCGGTCCTGAGGGCACCTTCACCGAAGTCGCCCTGCGCACGCTTCCCGAGGCGGCCACCCGGCAGCTGATCCCCTACGTGTCCGTGCAGTCCGCCCTCGACGCGGTCCGCGCCGGCGAGGCCGAGGCCGCGTTCGTGCCGATCGAGAACTCCGTCGAGGGCGGTATCACCACCACCCTGGACGAGCTGGTCGCGGGCGCCCCGCTGATGATCTACCGTGAGGTGCTGCTGTCGATCACCTTCGCGCTGCTCGTCCGGCCAGGCACCCAGCTGACGGACATCAAGACGGTCTCGGCGCATCCGGCGGCCCAGCCGCAGGTGCGCAACTGGCTGAAGAAGAACCTCCCGGAGGCGGTCTGGGAGTCGGCCGCCTCCAACGCGGACGCCGCGCGGCTGGTCCAGGAGGGGCAGTACGACGCCGCCTTCGCCGGTGAGTTCGCGGCGGCCCGGTACGGCCTTCAGGCGCTGGAGACCGGGATCCATGACGCGGAGAACGCACAGACCAGGTTCGTACTGGTGGGGCGCCCGGCCCGGCCGGCGGCGCCGACCGGCGCGGACAAGACGTCGGTCGTGCTGTGGCAGCGGGACGACCACCCGGGTGCGCTGCGCGATCTGCTGGGCGAGTTCGCGACCCGGGGCATCAACCTGATGCTGCTCCAGTCCCGGCCGACCGGGGCCGGTATCGGCAACTACTGCTTCTGCATCGACGCCGAGGGACACATCTCCGACCGACGGGTGGCGGAGGCGCTGATGGGGCTGAAGCGGATCTGTCTGGAGGTGCGCTTCCTGGGGTCGTACCCGAGGGCTGACGCCACATCGGCGGATGTGCTGCCGCCGCGGCAGGGGACCTCGGACGAGGCGTTCACGGCGGCGGCGGACTGGGTGGGGCGCTGCCAGGACGGGCGGTTCTAGTTATCCACAGAAGTTATCCACAGGTTGGCTTCTCGACCTGGGGACAAGTCGACACCATTACGGTCGGTCAGTCGACAAATCGCCCTTTGGGGCAGCTCCGGGGCCCTCACCCCACAGGTCACCCTTCGTCCACTTGTTTCCTTCGATCAATCCTTTGGGGCGACCGTTTTCCACTCGAAAGTGGGCCCACGACCGGTTTGATCCATGAATTCATCACCCCGGAAACCGGCTCCGGAATGATCGATTCCCGTGTCCACAGAACTTCCGCACACCTTGTGGATAACTTTGCGGCGGACGCGCCACCTGTGGACAAGTCCCGTCCTCCGCAAGGGAATCCGGTCAATACGGGACCTCTCACCTGCCCCGTCCCGGGGAGTGAGACACTCTTCATTGACCGTCAGGAATAGTGAGTCGTGGGCGATGACCGGGCACCGGTAGCCTTGACCCCGTGATTGACCTTCGTCTGCTCCGTGAGGACCCCGACCGTGTGCGCGCGTCCCAGCGCGCCCGTGGAGAGGACGTCGCGCTCGTCGACGCTCTCCTGTCTGCCGACGAGCGGCGCAGGTCGTCCGGCGTCCGCTTCGACGAGCTGCGCGCCGAGCAGAAGCAGCTCGGCAGGCTCATCCCCAAGGCCGCCGGCGACGAGAAGGCCGAGCTGCTGAAGAAGGCGAGCCAGCTCGCCGCCGACGTCAAGGCGGCCGACACCGAGCGCGACGCGGCCGACGCCGAGACCCAGGAGCTGCTGCTCCAGCTCGGCAACCTCGTCCACCCCGACGTCCCCGTCGGCGGCGAGGAGGACTTCGTCACGCTGGAGACGCACGGCGAGATCCGTGACTTCGCGGCCGAGGGCTTCGAACCGAAGGACCACCTGGCGCTCGGCACGCTCCTCGGCGCGATCGACGTCGAGCGCGGCGCCAAGGTCTCCGGCTCCCGCTTCTACTTCCTCACCGGCGTCGGCGCCCTGCTGGAGCTGGCCCTGGTCAACGCGGCGATCGCGCAGGCCACGGCGGCCGGCTTCACGCCGATGCTGACCCCGGCGCTGGTCCGCCCGCAGTCGATGGCCGGCACCGGCTTCCTCGGCCAGGCCGCCCAGGACGTGTACCACCTCGACAGCGACGACCTGTACCTGGTCGGCACGTCCGAGGTGCCGCTGGCGGCGTACCACATGGACGAGATCATCGACGCCGACCGGCTCCCCCTGCGGTACGCGGGCTTCTCGCCCTGCTTCCGCCGCGAGGCCGGCTCGCACGGCAAGGACACACGCGGCATCTTCCGCGTGCACCAGTTCGACAAGGTCGAGATGTTCTCGTACGTCGCTCCCGAGGACTCGCAGGCCGAGCACCAGCGCCTGCTGGAGTGGGAGAAGCAGTGGCTGACGTCGCTGGAGCTGCCGTTCCGCGTGATCGACGTGGCCAGCGCCGACCTGGGCTCCTCGGCCGCCCGTAAGTTCGACTGCGAGGCGTGGATCCCGACGCAGGGCAAGTATCGCGAGCTGACGTCGACCTCGGACTGCACCGAGTTCCAGTCCCGCCGGCTGTCGATCCGCGTCCGTGACGGCAAGCAGGTCAAGCCGCTGGCGACGCTCAACGGCACGCTGTGCGCCGTACCGCGCACCATCGTGGCGATCCTGGAGAACCACCAGCAGGCCGACGGCTCCGTGCGCGTGCCCGAGGTGCTGCGTCCGTACCTGGGCGGCAGGGAGATCCTGGAGCCGGTCGCCAAGTGAGCGCGGCCTTTCCCTATCGGCTGATCGCGACCGACCTCGACGGGACGCTCCTGCGCTCCGACGAGTCGGTCTCGCGGCGCACCCGTGAGGCACTCGCCGCGGCCACCGCGGCGGGCGCCGCGCACATCGTCGTCACCGGGCGCTCGGTCCCCTGGACCCGGCACATCCTCGACGACCTCGGCTACCAGGGGCTCGCGGTCTGCGGTCAGGGTGCGCAGGTCTACGACGCCGGGGAGCACCGTCTGCTGACGTCCGTGACCCTGGACCGGCAGCTGGCCGGGGTCGCCCTCGCGAAGATCGAGGCGGAGGTCGGTCCCCTGTATCTGGCGGCCAGCCGGGACGGGCTGGACGGCGAGGTGCTCGTGGGGCCGGGGTACGCGGTCACGGGGCAGCTCCCGTCGACGCCGCTCATGGACGCGGCGGATCTGTGGAGCGCCCCGCTGAACAAGATCTACGTACAGCATCCCGACCTGTCCGACGACGAGCTGGCCTCGGCCGCCCGCCAGGCCGCGGGAGGCTTCGTCACGGTGGCCATGGCGGGCGAGGGCATCGTCGAACTGTTGCCGCTGGGGCTGTCCAAGGCGACGGGGCTGTCCCTGGCGGCGCGTCGGCTCGGGCTCAAGGCCGCCGACACGATTGCCTTCGGCGACATGCCGAACGACATCCCGATGTTCGCGTGGGCGGCGCGGGGTGTGGCGATGGCCGGGGCCCATGAGGAACTGAAGGCTGTCGCCGACGAGGTGACCTCGTCGAACGAGGAGGACGGCATCGCGGTGGTCCTGGAGCGTCTGCTGGGCTGAGGCCGCCGGGGAACCGCGGGCCGTAGGTGGCCGATCGCGCGGTTCCCCGCGCCCCTGGGTGAGACACCTGGTCCCCTGCGGTGACCAGCGGCCTGCTCGTACAACGTCTCGCGGAGGATGCACGGATCGAACGTGCGCGGGGTTTCCCCCGACCACGGCTTAGCAAGCCGGTGCCTTACCACTCGGCCAATCCTCCGGGTGGGCGGCCCACGCGAGCGCAGCGGCATCGCGTGCTCGAAGCGGCCGCCCCGGGCAGCTCCCCGTGTGGGGCGGGCTCGACGGAGCGGTAACGGCTACTCCGGAGTCCGCCGCGGGCTGCCCTGTCGGGAGCTGGACGTACTGCCGTGCATGGACATCGTCCCGCTCCTCTCCCAGACGGTGGCGCCGGACCGTTCAGCCCGGCGGCGTGCACATCAACCACTGTGCCCGGGAGGCGAGTTGGCCGCCACCGAATAAAAACGGCGGCCGACTTCCCTACCGCCGCCGCCACTTGCGGCGCCGCGCCTTGCTGAAGAACCAGCCCGCGGGCGGCTCGTCGGAGCGCCACGGCTGCGGCTCGGGCTCCTGGTCGCGCCAGCGGGCGGCGAGCATACGGGCGCGGGCCGAGGGTTCGGTCGTAGCGGCGGAGCGTATGAAGTCGTCGTCGAGGACGAGGGGGTTGTCGTCCCATTCCTCTTCGCCCGGCCGTCCCTGACCGCCGTTGCCCCTGACGTCGTCCGCCATCCCGTCCTCCTGGCCCAGTGCCTTCGCCCAGTGTGCCCGGACGGGGGTGAAGCCCCCGTCAATAACGCCCCCGTCAATGACGCCCAGGTCGACAACGCCCCGCCAGGAACAGCGGGCCGCCGCCTACTCCTCGCCCGCCAGCGTCAGCGCCCGCAGTTTCTGACCGGCGTACCAGGTCGCCAGCACGGTCACCGCGATCAGCAGCACCGTGGCCGTCGTCAGCCCCACGTCGGAGGTGACGAGGTCACCGCCGGCCACCTCGTGGGCGACGGCGAGGGACCACTGCTGGACACTGAGCGTGCGCGCACCCTCCACGAGGGAGCCGAACAGGGCCTCCCAGACCAGCGCGTAGACGAGCCCGAACACCACCGCGTGCCGCGACACCGTGCCGAGCAGCAGGAACAGCGCCGCGTAGGCGATCGAGGACACCAGCGCCGCCACCGTGTAGGCCACGGCGATCTGCTGGCCGTTGCCGTTGAGGATGAACCCGGCGATCAGCGTCGGCAGCGCCGAGAAGACCATCGTCACCGCGATCGCCACGATCAGCTTCGTGAAGATGATCGTCGGGCGCTTCAGCGGCTTGGAGAGGAGATAGACCACGGAGCCGTCGTCGATCTCCGGGCCGATCGCGCCCGTGCCCGCGATGACGCCGATGATCGGCACCATCGTGGCGAGCGCGAGTCCGCCCAGCAGGTCGGCGGCGGTCTGGTCGTCGGCGCCCGCCAGGGCCCGGACGATCACGGAGATCGCGATCAGCAGCAGCGGCAGCGCGCCGAGGATGAGGGCCCGGCGGCGGCCGAGCAGGGCCCGGTAGGTGAGCCGGGCGACTGTGGGGTCGTACATCAGGGCCTCCTACGCCGCGACCAGGTACGAGAAGACGGACTCGAGGGACTCGTCGGACGGCGAGACGGTGAGCAGCCGGATGCCGTGGTCCCGGGCGACGCGGGGCAGCAGCGCCGTGAAGCGGGGGAAGTCGACGGCCTGGATGCGCAGCGCGCCCTCGGCCACGTCGACCTCGATGCCGGATGTCGACGGGTCGGCGATCAGCGCGGCCGCGAGGGCGCGGTCATCGCTGGAGCGCACCAGGTAGCGGTGCGGCCGGTCGGTCATCAGGCGGCGGATCTTGCGGAAGTCGCCGCTGGCCGCGTGCCGTCCGGCCACGACGACCTCGATGTGCCAGGCGAGCTGTTCGACCTCTTCGAGGATGTGGGAGGAGAACAGCACGGTGCGGCCCTCGTCGCCCATGCGGCGCAGCAGGTCCATCAGCTGCATGCGCTGGCGCGGGTCCATGCCGTTGAAGGGCTCGTCGAGGAGCAGGAGCGAGGGGTCGTGGACCAGGGCGCTCGCCATCTTCACGCGCTGGCGCATGCCCTTGGAGTACGTCTGGATCTTGCGGTCCTGGGCGTACTCCATCTCGACCGTCGCCAGGGCCCTTTGGGCGGCCTTGGCGCCGAGGCCGTGCAACTCGGCGTTGGCGACGACGAATTCGCGGCCGGTGAGGAAGTCGTACATCGCCTCCCGCTCGGGGACGATGCCGATGTGCCGGTAGATGGCCTCGTTGCGCCAGACCGGTTGGCCGTCGAGGGTGACGGTGCCGGTGGAGGGGGCGAGGAAGCCGCCCATCATGTTGATGAGGGTGGACTTTCCGGCGCCGTTGGGGCCGAGCAGGCCGGTCACGCCGGGGCCGATGGTCATGGTGATGTCGTTGACGGCGACCACGTTGCCGAACCAGCGGGAGACATGGTCGAGGGAGAGCGTGGTCACAGTGCCACCTTCTTGTACGCGGTCACGGTCCCGACCTTCTTGTACGGGGTCACAGACCGACCTTCTTGTAGCGGCGCATCAGCAGGCCGTAGCAGGCGGCGATGACGCCGAGGGCGACGAGGACGTACACCGCGCCCTCGCCGTTGGACGGGCCGACCCCGCCGGGGAAGGCGGAGTCCCCGCCCAGGAAGGCGGTCTGCACGCCGTCGATGAGGGTGATCGGGGAGAAGAGGCCGATCCACGGGATGGCGCCGGCGCTCTCCTGGACCTCGGCGATGGCCTGGAGGGTGGAGACCGTGCCGTAGGAGATGGTCAGCACCGCGATGACGGCGGCGATGCCGAAGCCGCGGCGCGGGGTGACCGAGGCGATGACCAGACCGACACCGGCGAGGAGGAGGGAGAGGAGTGCCACGGAGACGAGTCCCTGCGCGAATCCCTTGGTCTGGTCGACGAAGTCGAGCTTGGCCAGCAGCGCGCCCACGTAGAGGACGATCAGCGGGACCGCCGTGAGGAGGAACAGGGCGGAGGCCAGCGCCGCGTACTTCGCGCGGACGTAGTCGGCGGTCTCGATGGGCCGTGAGAAGTACAGGGGCACGGTCTTGAAGCGCAGGTCGCGTGAGACCGACTGGGGTGCCTGCGAGGCGACGTACAGGCTGATCACGGCCTGCATGACGATCGCGTAGCGGGTGTAGTCCAGGGGGAGCGCGTTGGCCTTGGTGGCGACCGCGACGGCGACCATGATGGCCGCGGGCACGCACATCACGGCGAACAGCAGCATCGGCAGCACCTTGGACTTCACCGAGCGGCCGAGGCCGTAGGCGCCGCGCAGGGACTGCGAGTAGAGGGAGCGGGTGGCGTAGGAGCGGCCCAGGCGGGGGCCGTCGTAGCTGCGGTAGCCGATGTTGTGGATGCGGGTCTGGTCACCCGGCTTCGCGGTGGCTACGGGGTGGTCAGTTGCCATGGCCGACGGCCTCCTTCCGCTCCTGCTGCGGTGCTTCCTCGTCCTTGAAGACCTCGGCGATGTGGTGCCGGCGCTGTTCCATGCGGACCAGGCCGAGGCCGAGGTCGGCGACCACGTCGCGCACCAGGTCGTAGGTCTCCTCGCCCTGCGCGGTGAGCAGCAGGATGTGGCCGGCGCCGGGCAGGCCGGTGCCGGCCTGGACCTCCACCGCGCGCGCGTGGAGCGCGTCGCGCAGTGCGCGGGTGCCGTCGGGGTGCGCGTCGGTGTCGGTGACCTCGACCGCGAGGGTGGTCGTGGTCTGGGTGAAGTCGGTGGTGGAGCTGGAGCGCAGCAGCTTGCCGCCGTCGATGACGACGACGTGGTCGCAGGTGCGTTCTAGTTCGCCGAGGAGGTGGGAGGTGACCAGGACCGAGATGCCGAAGTCGGTGTGGATGCGGCGGATGAGGCCGAGCATCTCGTCGCGGCCGACCGGGTCGAGGCCGTTGGTCGGCTCGTCGAGGAAGACCAGCTGGGGGTCGTGGACCAGGGCCTGGGCGAGCTTCACGCGCTGCTTCATGCCGGTGGAGTAGCCGCCGATGGGGCGGTAGCGCTCCTCGTAGAGCCCGACGTGGCGCAGGGTGTCGGCGGTGCGCTCACGGGCGGCGGCGGGCGGCAGGCCGGACATGCGCGCCATGTGCACGACGAACTCGGTGGCCGAGACGTCGGGCGGCAGGCAGTCGTGTTCCGGCATGTAGCCGACGCGCTCGCGGATGGCGGCACCCGATGACGGGGCGGCGACGTCGAGGCCGAGCACTTCGGCGCGGCCCTCGCTCGCCGGGGACAGACCCAGCAGGATCTTGATCAGGGTGGACTTGCCGGCGCCGTTGGCTCCGACGAGTCCGGTCACACCGGCTCCGATGTCCACGGACAGCCGGTCGAGCGCGGTCACCCGGGGGAACCGCTTGCTCAGGCTTTCGGTCGCGATCACAGTCACGTCCTCGACGGTAGTGACACGGGGCGCGTCGGTCGTCAGACCGGGAGGCGTTTCGGTGTCCGACCCCAGATGTAGGGGTTCCGTAAGGGATCCCCTCCTTGAGAGGTACGGGCACGACTGTTGACGCCGCCCGCTGGAGAGGGCACGACTGGGGGGTCGGTGCAGTCCTGGGAAGTTCGTGACGGCCGCGCGCACCGAGGGGCGGATCGTGTCCTTCACGTCGATGTCCGGGCCGTCTCCGGACCACTTCGGCCAAACGCTGGCCCGGCGGACGCTGCCCGCCCGGCGCTGGGGCCCGCGCACGTGCCCCGATCAACTTGCCGGGTGCATCACGGAGTTCGTGACCTGAGTGCGCTGAGGGGGTTGGCGCGCCATAAGCCTCGGCTGTAGGGAGGTTGTTGTCCACAGGGCCGGTCAATTCCTCTGTGGATAACCGCAGTTGCTTGTGGATCAAACATCCGTGGAGAAATCATTCGCGTGATTCACGTCTCTCCCGGCACGCTGGAGGCGTGGACGAAAGACGAACGGTGAGGGTGTCGAAGTACCTCTCGAAGCATCTGCGCCATCAGCCAGAGAGGATCGGCCTCACGCTCGACGAGGGCGGCTGGGTCGAGATCGACGCGCTGATCGCGGCGGCGGCCGCCCACGGGTTCCGCTTCACACGGCAGGAGCTGGACCACGTGGTCGCCGCCAACGACAAGAAGCGGTTCGCGGTCGAGGGCACCCGCATCCGCGCCAGCCAGGGCCACAGCGTCGACGTCGACCTGGGACTGCCGCCGGCCACCCCGCCGGCGTACCTCTACCACGGCACCGTGGCCCGCTTCCTCGACGCGATCCGCGCCGAGGGGCTGCGCCCCATGAACCGGCACGCCGTGCACCTCTCGGCCGAGCGGGAGACCGCGACCCGGGTCGGCGCCCGACGCGGCCGCCCCGTCGTGCTCGCGGTGGACGCGGGGGCCATGCACCGCGACGGGCATGTCTTCCACGTCAGCGCGAACGGCGTGTGGCTGACGACGGCGGTGCCACCGGAGTACCTGCGGTTTCCCGCGGAGCACTGAACCGTTGGTCAAGAGGCGGCGTCTTCCCGGTCATGAGCAATGGTATGGACCACCTGCCGACCACCGAGGCCGCCGTCGTCGCCCTGCGAGCCCTGGCCGCCGAGTACGGGCGGGACATCCGGGTCACCCATGACATCGGCGCCGACCAGACGTCCCGACGCAGTGCCGCGGGCTTCGGCGTCGTCGCCGATCCCGACGGCTCACTGCCGCACGAGGCGCTGGTCGAGCTCAGCGGCTCCCCCCGGCTGAGCGTGCGGCTCCACCCGGAGGACGACGCGCTCATCACCGTCGACGGGGTCGAGTGCCCAGACGTCGCCCGCGACGACGTCCCCGTCTTCGTGCGATCCGTCTACGACGGCCGTGCCTGGGTCAGGGCGCGGCGCTTCCCTCCGGGCTACTTCCTGATCGTGCCGCTGCCCAGGGACCGTACACACAAGGAGTACATGCCGATGATCAACCTCACCCCGTGGTTGAGCAGCCGCGTGCGGTGACCGCTTCCGGGGTGTTTCACGTGAAACACCCCGGACGGCATAGGGTCGAGGCATGAGTCTGCGTCTGAGCACCGTGATCCTCCCCTACCGCCGCTGGCACGAGGGCGGCCGTTCCGCGTGGACGCGTGCCGAGCAACTCGGCTTCCACACCGCGTACACCTACGACCATCTGTCCTGGCGCAGCTTCCGCGACGGGCCGTGGTTCGGCGCGGTCCCGACGCTGACCGCCGCCGCGGGAGTGACGGAGCGGCTGCGTCTCGGCACGCTGGTGACCTCGCCGAACTTCCGGCACCCGGTGACCCTCGCCAAGGAGCTGATCTCCCTGGACGACATCTCGGGCGGCAGGGTCACCCTGGGGATCGGCGCCGGGGGCACCGGCTTCGACGCCACCGCTCTGGGGCAGGAGCCGTGGAGCCCGCGGGAGCGTGCCGACCGGCTCGCCGAGTTCGTGCCGCTGCTCGACCGGCTGCTGACCGAGGACTCCGTCAGCCACGAGGGCACCTTCTACTCGGCGCACGAGGCGCGCAACATCCCCGGATGTGTGCAGCGGCCCCGGCTGCCCTTCGCCGTCGCCGCGACCGGCCCGCGCGGGATGAGGCTGGCCGCACGGCACGGACAGGCGTGGGTGACGACCGGGGACCCGAAGCTGTACGAGAACGGCACGCCGGAGGAGTCGGTACGGGCCCTGCACGGGCAGGTGGAGAAGCTCGGGGACGTCTGCGCGGCCGAGGGCCGGGACGTGGCCGGGCTGGAGAAGATCCTGCTCACCGGGTTCACCCCGGACCGGGGGCGGCCGCTGGGCTCGCTGGACGCGTTCGTCGACTTCGCGGGGCGCCATCAGGAGCTGGGCTTCACCGAGCTGGTGATCCACTGGCCGATCCCGGACTCGGACTTCGCGGCCGACGAGAAGGTCTTCGAGCAGATCGCGATGGAGGCGCCCGCACAGCTGCGGTGAGGTGATGGCGTGAGGTCGTGTCGTCTGGGCCTCATCTGTGCGGACTCCCGCACGCCCGTGCGGGCATATGCGGGAGAATGGCCGGGTGACCTCAGCGACCAGAGAGCCCGAGACCCCCGCCGCCCTTCTCCCGCCCCGGCTGATCGCCACCGATCTCGACGGCACACTGCTGCGCGACGACAAGACGGTCTCCCCCCGCACGATCGCCGCGCTCGCCGCCGCCGAGGACGCGGGCATCGAGGTCTTCTTCGTCACCGGCCGCCCGGCCCGCTGGATGGACGTCGTCAGCGACCATGTCCACGGGCACGGCCTGGCCATCTGCGGCAACGGCGCCGCCGTGGTCGACCTGCACGGCGGCCCCGGCACCCACCGGTTCGTCAAGGTGCGGGAGCTCGCGCGGGGGAACGCCCTGGACGCCGTACGCCTGCTGCGTGAGGCGGCGCCGGGCACCGTGTACGCGATCGAGCAGACGTACGGCTTCAACCAGGAGCCGGACTATCCGAAGCTGCACATGGAGATACCGGACACCCTGGCGCCCGCCGAGGACCTGCTGGGGCCGGACGCCCGAAGCGCGCACGAGCCGGTGCTGAAGATCCTCGCCTATCACCCCACGCTCGACCCCGACGCCTTCCTCACCCTCGCCCGCCTCGCCGTCGGCGACCGCGCCAACGTCACCCGGTCCAGCCCCAGCGCCCTGCTGGAGATCAGCGGACCCGAGGTCTCCAAGGCCAGCACGCTCGCCCTGTGCTGCGCGGAGCGCGGCATCTCGCACGAGGAGGTCGTCGCCTTCGGGGACATGCCGAACGACGTCGAGATGCTGACCTGGGCCGGCCGGTCCTACGCCATGGGCAACGCGCACCCCGACGTGATCGCGGCGGCCTCCGGACGGACCGTCGCCAACAACGAGGACGGAGTCGCCGTCGTCATCGAGCAACTGCTGGACGAGCGCGGCCGACAGTCGGTCTGACTCAGACGGTCGGTCTAACTCAACGGCACCCCGCGGGCCGTCAGCCACGCCACCGGGTCCACCGCCGAGCCCATCTCGGGGGTGATCCGCACCTCGAAGTGCAGGTGCGGGCCGGTGGAGTTGCCGGTGCTGCCCGACTGGCCGATCCACTGGCCGGCGACCACCCGCTCCCCCTGGTCGACGGCGACCGAGGCCAGATGGGCGTACTGGGTGTAGTAGCCGCCGGTGTGTTCGAGCACGACCTGCATGCCGAAGGCGCCACCGCACGCCACCCGCGCCACCCGGCCCGCACCGACGGCCCGCACCGGCGTCCCCACCGGCACCGCGAAGTCCTGCCCGGTGTGCCGGTTCGCCCAGCGCGCCCCGCCGCTGCCGTAGCCCGCCGACATCTCGTACGTCTCCACGGGCGCCACCCACGCCTGCGTGAAGCGCGCCTGCGGCTGGTCGAGGCGTGTCGCGCCCCGGCACGCGCCCGCGGCGACCGAGGCGTCCGCCTGGCCCTGCAACTGCGACCGGGCCGCTTCCAGCTTGCGCTCGATGTCCTTCTTCAGGGTGGCGAGTTCGGCGTTGCGCCGCTCCAGCGCCTGCCAGGCCGCGGCCGCCTTCGCCTCGGAGGCGGCCAGCCGCTGCTCGGCCCGGCGGCTCTTGCCGATCGCGTTGTCCACGGCGAGATTGGCCTGCGAGAAGGCGTGCTGACCGCGCATCAGCTCTTCCGGGCTGTCCGCGAGGACGATCTGCGCGGCGGCCGGCAGCCCCCCGCCGCTGCGGTACTGGGCTCGGGCGATCCGGCCCAGGTCCTCCCGGAGGGCGGCGAGTTCGCGCCGCTTGCCGTCGAGGAGCGACTCGATCCGCGCGGCCTCGGCCCGCTGGACGTCGGCCGCGCGCCGGCCCTCCTCGTACTGCCGGGTCGCCGCGGCCGCCTCCTCGTACAGCCGCGCCACCTCGGCTCCGATCCCGGAGCCGTATCCCCCGGGGCCGCCGAGCCCGTCCCCCGTCGTCGGGCGTGCCGCGAGCACGGCGGCCGCGCACAGCAGGACGGAGACCAGCAGGAGGCAGCGGCGAAGTGAGCGCATGCCAGCGATCATGACCCGGCGCCGCGCAGCGGACCCTGTTCAAGTCATACGCCTGGGGGACGGGGCGCCTCGGATGGCCCAGGGCACGGCCCGGGGCAGTGGCTCGGTGGGTCGGCTGAGCGCGGCGGCTCAGTGGGGTGCCTCCCAGGTCACAGTCGCACCGGCGCCGTCTTCCCCGATGCCGGGGCCGTGGTGGCTGTCGCCGCCGAGGGACTCCGCGCGGCGCTGGAGATTGCGCAGGCCGCTGCGGCGGCCGCCGTCGGGGATACCGACCCCGTCGTCGGCGACGGTCAGACGGACGCCCGGGCGGCCGTCGGGCAGGGTGACGGTGGCGTCCACGACGACCTCGATCCGGGAGGCCCGCGCGTGCCGGAAGGCGTTGGACAGCGCCTCCCGCAGGGCCGCGACGAGGTTCTTGCCGGTGAGGTCGCCGACCAGGCTGTCGACCGGTCCGACGAAGCGGTGGGAGGGGCGGAAGCCGAGCGGCACCGCCGCCGTGTTGATCTCCCGCAGCACGCGCGTGCGCAGCCCCGACGTCACCTCGCCGGGCCCCTGCTGCAACGCGAAGATCGCGCTGCGGATCTCCTGGATGGTGATGTCGAGTTCGTCGACCGCCCTGCCGACGCCCCGGGTCACCTCCGGCACGACGGACCGGCGCTGGGCTCTCTCCAGCATCATGCCCGTCGCGAACAGCCGCTGGATGACGAGGTCGTGCAGATCGCGGGCGATCCGGTCGCGGTCCTCGAACACCGCGAGCCGCTCCCGGTCCCGCTGCGCCTCCGCCATCATCAGCGCGAGCGCCGCCTGCGAGGCGAACTGCGCGGCGAGGGTGCGCTCGGTCCCGCTGAACGGCCGCCCGCCGCGCGCGCGGGGCGTGACGAGCGTGCCCAGCACCCGCCCGTCGCTCTGCAGCGGCAGCATCATCACCGGGCCGTAGCCCCGGGAGTACGCGGCGACCAGGCGCGGGTCGTCGGCCGCGTCCGCGACGAACACCGCGCGCCCGGCGAGGAGTTCGGCGACGATCTCGCTGTCCGCCGGAACGACCCGGCCGAGCAGGCCCGACGGCTCGTCGGAGGCGACCGCGACGATCTCCAGGCCCCCCTCGTCGGCCGGGAGCAGCACGATGCCGGCGGCCGCCCCGGACAGCCTGCGGGCCTGCTCGGCGACGACCTGGAGCGCGTCGTCGGCGTCCCCGCCGGACAGCAGAGCGGTGGTCACGGCGACCGATCCGTCGATCCACCGCTCACGCTGCTTGGCGGCCTCGTACAGGCGGGCGTTGCCGATGGCGATGCCCGCCTCGGTGGCCAGCACCCGCACCAGGTTGAGGTCGTGGTCGTCGAACGGCTCCCCGTCCCGCTTCTCCGTCAGGTACAGGTTGCCGAAGACTTCGCCGTGCACCCGGATCGGGACGCCCAGGAAGCCGCGCATCGGCGGATGGTGCTCGGGGAAGCCGCAGGAGCGCGGGTCCTCGGTCGGATCCGTGAGCCGTACCGGCACCGGGTCGTGGATGAGGGCGCCCAGCAGCCCCTTGTGGCCGTCGGGACGCCGTCCGATGCGCTCCGCCGTCTCCTCGTCGACGCCGTGGTGGACGAATTCGGACAGGCCGTCCCGGTCCTCGGCGACCACGCCGATGGCCGCGTAACGGGCCCGGGTCAGCGCGGCCGCCGTCTCACAGATGCGGTCCAGCGTCGAGTGCAGCTCCAGCCCGCTGCCGACGGACCGCATCGCCTCCAGCAACTGGGGGACCCGCGCGGCCAGTTCCGCCGAGGGGTCGGCGGGCGGTTCGGAGAGCGGTGCGCTGGACACGATCTGCGCCTAGATCGACCTGGTGATCCGGGGAGGCCGGAATGGCGTTGCCCGGGAAACTCGGGGCGTCGGCCTGGTCATGCGGTCCTCAGCAGCGACTCCGCCGCTTCCTCCCGCTCGACCATCCTGCGCAGCGGTCCCTGGGCGGCGGCCAGCCGCGCGTACGGGCCGCGCTGCACCACCCGGCCCCCGTCCAGCACGATCACCTCGTCCACCGCCTCCAGTCCGGCCAGCCGATGCGTGATCAGCAGCGTGGTACGGCCCTCGGTGGCGGCCAGCAGATCGGCGGTGAGCGCGTCGGCCGTGGGCAGGTCGAGATGCTCGGCGGGCTCGTCGAGCACCAGCACCGGGAAGTCGGCCAGCAGCGCCCGTGCCAGTGCGAGCCGCTGCCGCTGCCCGCCGGACAGCCGGGCCCCGTGCTCCCCCACCAGCGTGTCCAGCCCCTCGGGCAGGCTGTCGGCCCACTCCAGCAGCCGGGCCCGCCCGAGCGCGTCGCGCAGCTCGTCCTCGTCGGCGTCCCGCTTGGCGAGCAGCAGGTTCTCGCGGACCGAGCTGTCGAAGAGGTGCGCGTCCTGGGCGCACAGCCCGACGAGCCGTCGTACGTCGTCGCCGTCCAGGGCGTACGCGTCCACGCCGCCCAGCGTGTACCCGCCGGCGTCCGCGTCCAGGAAGCGCAGCAGCACCTGGGCGAGCGTCGTCTTGCCGGAGCCGGAGGGACCGACCACGGCGATCCGACGGCCCTCGGCGAGGGTGAGGCCGACGTCGGCGAGCGCGTCCCGGTCCTGCCCGGCGTGCCGGGCGGTGAGCCCCTTGACCACGAGCGGGAAGGGCGATGCGGGCGCCTTGCGGGGCCGCTCCGGCTCGCGCACGGGCTCGGGGGAGTCCAGCACCTCGTGCACCCGCTCCGCGCTCCTGCGTACCCGCTGGCGGAACTGCACGGCGAGCGGCAGCCCGAGTACGGCCTCGAAGGCGGCCAGCGGGGTGAGCACCACGACGGCCATCGCGACACCGCTCAGCCGTCCGTCCACGACCGCCTGGGCGCCGACCAGCGCGGCGGCCGCGACGGTCAGCCCGGACACCAGCGCGGTGAGCCCGTCGCCGAGCGCGGTGGCCGTCGCGGCCCGCGAGGCGATCCGGGTGAGCACGCCGTCGGCCTCACGCGCCTCGGCGGTACGGGCGGGCAGCGCGCCGGCGACGGTCAGCTCGGCGGTGCCGGTGAGCAGGTCGGCCACCCGGGTGGCGAGCACCCCTCGGGCGGGGGCCAGCCGGCGTTCGGCGCGCCGGGCCACCGCCCCGGTGACCAGCGGGACACCCACGCCGGCCGCGAGCAGCCCGACGGCGAGCACCGCGCCGGCCTCCGGCAGCAGCCAGGCCGTGAAGCCGACGGCACCGGCGGAGACGACGGTCGCGGCACCGGCCGGGAGCAGCCAGCGCAGCCAGTAGTCCTGGAGGGCGTCCACATCGGCGACGAGCCGCGACAGCAGATCGCCCCTGCGGGTGCTGCGCAGGCCGGCGGGGGCCAGCCGCTCCAGCCGCCGGTACACGGCGACCCGGGTGTCGGCCAGCATCCGCAGCACGGCGTCGTGCGACACCAGCCGCTCGGCGTACCGGAACACCGCCCGCCCGATACCGAAGGCCCGCGTCGCCGTCACGGCCACCATCAGATACAGCACGGGCGGCTGCTGCGAAGCCCGCGAGATCAACCACCCGGAGGTGGCCATGAGCCCCACCGCACTCCCCAGCGCGAGGCTGCCGAGCAGCAGCGCCAGCCCCAGCCGACCGCGCCGGGGGCCGGACATGGCACGGACCCGGGCGAGCACACGGCGCGGCGCGCCACCCCCGCTCATGCCGTCACCGGCCACACCGCCCCCGCCTTCGCGAGGTGCCTCCGCCCCTTCCTTCTCGGTCAGCTGCCCCGCGGCGGCGGAGGGGCCCGGGGAACCGGCAGATTCCCTGGGAAGGGGCGGGTGGGCGGGCAGCATCGGCTCCGCGAGGCGCACCACCCGGTCCGCCACCCCCAGCAGCGCCGGCCGGTGCACCACCAGCAGCACGGTCCGCCCGGCCGCGAGCCGCCGTACGGCCGCCACGACCTCCGCCTCGGTCTCCCCGTCGAGCGCGGCCGTCGGCTCGTCGAGCAACAGGACCGGACGGTCCGCGAGGAATGCCCGGGCGAGTGCCAGCCGCTGCCGCTGCCCGGCGGAGAGCCCGGCGCCGTCCTCGCCCAGGACGGTGTCGAGCCCTTCCGGCAGCGCCTCGACGAAGTCCAGCGCACCGGCGTCCGCCAGCGCCCGGCGTACGTCGAAGTCGTCCGCGTCGGGCCGGGCCAGCCGTACGTTCTCGGTGATCGTCCCGGCGTAGAGGTGCGGCCGCTGCGGCACCCAGGCGATCCTCGACCGCCACCGCTCCAGGTCCAGGCCGGCAAGGTCGGCGTCCCCGATGCGCACCCGGCCCTCGGTGGGTCGTACGAACCCGAGCAGCACATTCAGCAGCGTCGACTTGCCCGCGCCGCTCGGCCCGACGAGCGCGACGGTCTCGCCGGGCGCGACGGTGAAGGAGGCGTTCGACACCGCGTCGGCGGACCGGCCCGGGTAGCGGACGGTCACACCGTCGAAGACCAGGGCGCCCTCCGGGACGGCCCCCGCGCCGGTCTCCGGCAGCGGCGTTTCCAGAACCTCGAAGATCTCCTCGGCGGCCGACAGCCCCTCGGCCGCCGCGTGGTACTGCGCGCCGACCTGCCGCAGCGGCAGATACGCCTCGGGCGCGAGCACCAGGATGACCAGGCCGACGTAGAGGTCCATCTCGCCGTGGACCAGCCGCATGCCGATCGTCACGGCGACCAGCGCCACCGAGATGGTGGCGAGGAGCTCCAGCGCGAAGGACGAGAGGAAGGCGATCCGCAGGGTCCGCATGGTGGCCTGCCGGTACTCGCCGGTGATGCGCTTGATGGACTCGGCCTGCGCCTTGGCCCGGCCGAACACCTTCAGCGTGGGCAGGCCCGCGACGACGTCCAGGAAGTGCCCGGACAACCGGGAGAGCATCCGCCACTGACGGTCCATGTGCGACTGCGTGGCCCAGCCGATCAGCATCATGAAGATCGGGATGAGGGGCAGGGTGCCGGCGATGATCGCGGCGGACACCCAGTCCTCGGTCACGATCCGCGCCAGCACCGCCACGGGGACGACCACCGCGAGGCCCAACTGGGGCAGGTAGCGCGAGAAGTAGTCGTCGAGGGCGTCGATGCCCCGGGTGGCGAGGGCGACCAGCGAACCCGTCCGCTGCCCGCTCAGCCATCCGGGACCGAGCGCGGCGGCACGCTCCAGCAGGCGCCCCCGCAGCTCCGACTTCACGGCCGCGCTCGCCCGGTGGGCGGACAGCTCGGTGAGCCATCCGACCACCGCCCGGCCGCCCGCCACGGCGGCCAGCAGCACCAAAGGCGTACGGAGTTCAGTGACCGTCAGCCCGTGCTGGAACGCGCCGACCACCACCTCGGCGATCAGCATCGCCTGCGCGATGACCAGCAGGGCCCCGACCGCGCCCAGGGCGACGACCGCCAGCAGGAAGAGCCGGGTGGTGCGGGCGTACCGGAGAAGACGCGGGTCGATTGGTTTCACGTGAAACACACCTCAGTGCACGGGTCGGCGATTCAGTGCACGGGTTCGGCGATGTGCTGTGTGCCGATCCGCTTGCGGAACACCCAGTAGGTCCAGCCCTGGTAGAGCAGCACGACCGGGGTGGCGACGGCCGCGCACCAGGTCATGATCTTCAGGGTGTAGCCGCTGGAGGAGGCGTTGGTGACCGTGAGGCTCCAGTCCTCGTTGAGCGTCGACGGCATGACGTTCGGGAAGAGCGTCAGGAAGAGCATCGCCACGGCGGCCACGATGGTGACGCCGGACAGTGCGAACGACCAGCCCTCCCGTCCGACCTGGTTGGCCACCAGCGCGGCGACCAGTGCGGCGACCGCCACGACCAGGGCGACCAGGCTCGTGGCGTCCCCCTTGTCGATCTGCGTCCACAGCAGGAAGACCAGCGCCAGCACGGCGGTGGCGATGCCCACCTGAAGCGCCAGCTTCCGCGCCCGCTCCCGGATGTCACCGACGGTCTTGAGGGCCGTGAACACCGCACCGTGGAAGGTGAACAGCGTCAGCGTCACCAGACCGCCGAGCAGCGCGTACGGGTTGAGGAGGTCCCAGAAGTCGCCGGCGTACTCGAGGTTCTGGTCGATCTTCACGCCTCGCACGATGTTGCCGAAGGCCACACCCCACAGGAGCGCGGGGATCAGGGAGGACCAGAAGATCGCGGTCTCCCAGTTGCGCTGCCAGTGCTCCTCGGTCCGCTTGGCCCGGTACTCGAAGGCCACGCCCCGGACGATCAGGCAGACGAGGATGATCAGCAGGGGCAGGTAGAAGCCGGAGAAGAGGGTGGCGTACCACTCGGGGAAGGCGGCGAAGGTCGCGCCGCCCGCGGTGAGCAGCCAGACCTCGTTGCCGTCCCAGACGGGCCCGATGGTGTTGATCAGCACCCGCTTCTCGGCCCGGTCACGGGCGAGCAGCTTGGTGAGGATGCCGACCCCGAAGTCGAACCCCTCCAGGAAGAAGTATCCGATCCACAGGACGGCGATCAGGACGAACCAGACGTCGTGCAGTTCCATGACTGTGCAGCTCCCTCGGCCTAGTACGAGAAGGCCATCGGCTTGTCGGCGTCACGGGAGTCGCCGCCGATCTTCGTGGGCGGGTTGAGGTCGGCCTCGGTGAGCTCCGGCGGGCCGGCCTTCACGTACTTCGCGAGCAGCTTGACCTCGATGACGGCGAGGATCGCGTACAGCGCGGTGAAGACGATCATCGAGGTGAGGACCTCGCCCTGGGAGACGCCGGGGGAGACCGCGTCGCTGGTGCGCAGGACGCCGTAGACGACCCACGGCTGGCGGCCCATCTCGGTGAAGATCCAGCCCCAGGAGTTGGCGATCAGCGGGAAGGCCAGGGTCCAGATCGCGATGCGCCAGGCCCAGGGGGTGAGCTTCGCGCCGAGCGCCTTGTTCCTGAACAGGACCAGGTGTGGCACCTCGTCGTCGGCGACCCGCAGGTGCCGCGGCAGCAGGAACTTCTTGCGGGTCAGCCAGAGGCCGATCAGACCGATGGTGAAGGACGCCATGCCGAAGCCGATCATCCAGCGGAAGCCCCAGTAGGCGACGGGGATGTTGGGCCGGTAGTCGCCGGGTCCGTACTGCTCCCGCTCGGCCTTGTTGATGTCGTTGATGCCGGGGACGAAGGAGCTGAAGTCGTCCTTGGCCAGGAAGGACAGCAGGCCCGGGATCTCTATGGCGACCTTGTTGTGGCCCTCGTCGACATCACCGACGGCGAAGATCGAGAAGGGTGCTGGTTCCTCGCCGTCCCACAGCGCCTCGGCGGCGGCCATCTTCATCGGCTGCTGCTCGTACATGATCTTGCCGAGGACGTCGCCGCTGATGGCGGTGAGCAGACCGCCGATGACCACGGTGACCAGGCCGAGCCGCAGCGAGGTCTTCATCTCGACCACGTGCTTCTTGCGGGCGAGGTGGAAGGCCGCGATACCGACCATGAAGGCACCGCCGGTCAGGAAGGCGGCGGAGAGGGTGTGGAAGACCTGGCTGAGGGCGGTGTTCTGGGTCAGGACGGCCCAGAAGTCGGTCAGTTCGGCGCGGCCCTTCTCCTCGTTGATCTTGTAGCCGACCGGGTGCTGCATCCAGGAGTTGGCGGCGAGGATGAAGTAGGCCGACAGAATGGTGCCGATCGACACCATCCAGATCGTGGCGAGGTGGATCTTCTTCGGCAGCTTGTCCCAGCCGAAGATCCACAGGCCGATGAAGGTGGACTCGAAGAAGAAGGCGATCAGCGCCTCGAAGGCGAGCGGAGCGCCGAAGATGTCACCGACGAAGCGGGAGTAGTCCGACCAGTTCATGCCGAACTGGAACTCCTGGACGATGCCGGTGACGACACCCATGGCGATATTGATCAGGAAGAGCTTGCCCCAGAACTTGGTGGCTCGGAGGTACTTCTCCTTCTCCGTGCGCACCCAGGCGGTCTGCAGTCCGGCCGTGAGGGCGGCCAGCGAGATCGTCAGCGGGACGAACAGGAAGTGGTAGACGGTGGTGATGCCGAACTGCCAGCGCGCCAATGTCTCCGGCGCCAGAGCCAGGTCCACGTCGCTTTCTCCTTACATCGCCGTGGTACAGCGGCAGTTTGCCCCTTATGTCTCACACACAGATGGAGCAACCGGGACACGCTTGTGAACGCGTTCACATTCACAAGCATTATGCAGCATGAACGTTCGATGGTTGAGGGGCGGGGGGTCCCTCTCACGGACCGGGTGGCCCGGCGGGCATGCCTGAAAGGCCCATGGCGATCACCGGCAGTTGCCTACGCCATGGGCCTGACCTGCGATGACGTCCTGCTCAAAGCTCCTTGCGGAACGACTCCGTCACCTTCAGGAAGATGTCGTTCGCCTCGGCCTCCCCGACCGTGACGCGCACGCCCTCACCCGGGAAGGGCCGGATCACCACACCGGCCTGCTCACAGGCCGCGGCGAAGTCGACCGTGCGCTCCCCCAGCCGCAGCCACACGAAGTTCGCCTGGGTCTCGGGCACCGTCCAGCCCTGCGCGCGCAGCGCGTCGACCACACGGTTGCGCTCGCACACCAGCGAGCCGACCCGGCCGAGCAGCTCGTCCTCGGCGCGCAGCGAGGCCACGGCCGCGTCCTGCGCCAGCTGGCTGACGCCGAACGGCACCGCCGTCTTGCGCAGCGCCGCCGCGACCGGCTCGTGCGCGATCGCGAACCCGACCCGCAGACCGGCCAGGCCGTACGCCTTGGAGAACGTCCGCAGCACACACACGTTCGGCCGCTCGCGGTAGATCTCCACACCGTCCGGCACCTCGGCGTCCCGGATGAACTCCCGGTACGCCTCGTCCAGCACCACCAGCACATCGCCGGGCACCCGGTCCAGGAAGCGCTCCAGCTCGGCCCGCCGTACGACCGTGCCGGTCGGGTTGTTCGGGTTGCAGACGAAAATCATCCGGGTGCGGTCGGTGATCGCGTCCGCCATCGCGTCCAGGTCGTGCACCTCGCCCGAGGTCAGCGGCACCCGCACCGACGTGGCACCACTGATCTGCGTGATGATCGGGTACGCCTCGAAGGACCGCCAGGCGTAGATCACCTCGTCGCCCGGGCCCGAGGTGGCCTGCAGCAGCTGCTGGGCGACACCGACCGAGCCGGTGCCCGTGGACAGGTGGGAGAGGGGCACGCCGAAGCGGTCGGACAGCTCGTTCATCAGCCCCGTACAGGCCATGTCCGGGTAGCGGTTGAACGACGAGGCGGCGGCCGTCACGCTCTCCATCACGCCGGGCAGCGGCGGGTACGGGTTCTCGTTGGAGGACAGCTTGTAGGCCACGGGGCCGCCGGCCGCGGCGGGCTTGCCCGGCTTGTAGGTGGGAATCCCCTCCAGCTCGGCACGCAGCTTCGGGCTCGTCTCGCTCACCGCAGTCCTCCTCGTGACCACACCGGCTCACCGGCTCCAATACTGCTCACCTTATGAGGATTCGGTCCGGCTGCGAAGCGGTCGGCACTGAACTGGCAGGTCACACCGGCATCAGGGGCATCACCGCACGAAGCCCGACGAATCGGCGACGGCCAGGGGGCGCGTCGTACATATATCTACGCGCCGGTGGCTCACGCCGTGGCGCGCATCCCTCGTGCAGGTGAGTTGAGACCTCTTCGAGACATCGACCCCTTGGCAGGCTCATGCGCGCCGACAAGTTGCGTATTGGCATGAGAACCGTCAACTGGCTTTGTTTCTAAGGTAGTTGGTATGTAATGACCTTGCAGAAACGTGCCTGTCAATGCGTGCATATGCGTCCGCCCTACCCCACCGGATGAGCCCTACTATCGGCTCGCCATGACAGCAGCAGGGAAGCACCAGGTGAGTCGCGCGGAAACCTCACGCCGAGGCAGCCGGCCGGGCCGGGCGGGCATCAGGGACGTGGCCGCCGCCGCCGGAGTCTCCATCACGACCGTCTCCGATGCCCTGAACGGCAAGGGCAGGCTCCCTGATGCCACCCGACGCCATGTGCGCGAGGTCGCCGACCGGCTGGGCTACCGGCCCTCCGCAGCGGCCCGCACGCTCCGTACGGGCAAGTCAGGACTCATCGGTCTGACCGTGACCACATACGGGGATGAACCTTTCACCTTCACCGAGTTCGCCTACTTCGCCGAGATGGCGCGCGCCGCCACCTCCGCCGCGCTCGCCCGCGGCTACGCGCTCGTCATCCTGCCCGCGACCTCCCGCCACGACGTGTGGTCGAACGTCGCGCTGGACGGGACCGTCGTGATCGACCCGTCCGACCAGGACCCGGTGGTCAGCGAACTCGTCCGGCAGGGTCTGCCGGTCGTCTCCGACGGCCGGCCGGCCGGCACGCTGCCGGTCACCGCGTGGGTCGACAACGACCACGAGGCCGCCGTACTCGACATCCTCGACCACCTCGCCGACGCCGGCGCACGCCGGATCGGCCTGCTCACGGGGACCTCCACCGACACGTACACCCACCTGTCGACCAGCGCGTACCTGCGCTGGTGCGAGCGGGTCGGACAGGACCCGGTCTACGAGGCGTACCCCGCGCACGACCCGTGCGCCGGCGCCGTCGCCGCCGACCGGCTGCTGGCCCGGCCCGACCGGCCCGACGCGGTCTACGGCCTGTTCGACCCCAACGGCACCGACCTGCTCGCCGCCGCCCGCCGCTACGGGCTGCGCGTGCCGGAGGACCTGCTGCTGGTCTGCTGCAGCGAGTCGACCGTGTACGCGAACACGGAGCCGCCGATCACGACGCTGTCGCTGAAGCCGCGCCGCATCGGGACCGCCGTCGTCCAGCTCCTCATCGACGCGATCGAGGGCGTGGAGTCGGACCGCCCCGTCGAACAGGTGATACCGACCGAGTTGATCGTACGTACCTCATCCCAGCGACGTCCGCCGCGCACTACGGTGAGCCCGCCTCGGGGGCCGGAGCGGGGGTAGGGGGCGGGAGGTGCCCCCTCTGGGGGAGGAGGCACCGCGTCAACGCCGGGCCGCGCGACCCACCCCCCTCCCACGCCGGCTGGTCGAAGGAGGGGCGCGCGGTAGTCGTACACGGCGCACGTCGGCGCGGCCCGCTGGGTCGAAGCCCGGGTCAATCGGGGCGAATGCCGCGTTGAACAGGAACATTGCTCCGATTGACCACCCCTGGGTCATCACACGGCACGATCCGCATTCCTATGATGGGCCCACGACACCGCGGGCCGCTGCGACCAGGCAGTCCAAAGCGGTGCAGCTGCGGCGCGATGGTGGAGGGGTCTGATGACTCAGGGGGCCGGTCAGGGGCCGGAAGTGGAGCGGACGGCGACGCTGCGCGACTTCCGGGTACCCGCGTACGTCCATGAGACCGGTCCGTACGTCGACAGCGCCCATCCCGGCAACGTCGTACCGCCCCTCGACGAGAGCGTGGACCACCCCGAGGGCTACACCCCGACCCAGCGCGACCTGCCCGTCATCAACCGGGGCGACACCGTCCAGGTGCCCGTCGACCCCGCCCCCGCCACCCCCGCGCCGCCCCCCTCGAACCGGCCGGGCCCGCTGTTCGTGGTCGGCGACGTCCACGGCTACCTCGACGAACTCGTCGCCGCCCTCCAGGAGCAGGGCCTGATCGACGCGGCGGGCCGCTGGTGCGCCGGCACCAGCCGGCTGTGGTTCCTCGGCGACTTCACCGACCGCGGGCCGGACGGCATCGGCGTCATCGACCTGGTGATGCGCCTGTCCGCGGAGGCGGCCGCGGCCGGCGGCTACTGCAAGGCCCTCATGGGCAACCACGAGCTGCTGCTGCTCGGCGCCAAGCGGTTCGGCGACACACCCGTCAACTCGGGTGCCGGTACCGCCACCTTCCAGGCGGCCTGGCTGCTCAACGGCGGCCAGAAGTCCGACATGGACCGGCTCCAGGACCACCATCTGCAGTGGATGGCCCGCCTCGACGCCGTCGAGGAGGTCGACGGCTACCTGCTCGTCCACTCCGACACCACCGCGTATCTCGACTACGGCGACTCGATCGAGGCCGTCAACGACACCGTCCGCGAGACCCTCACACGCAATGACGCGGACGAGTGCTGGGACCTCTTCCGCAAGTTCACCAAGCGGTTCTCCTTCCGCGACGAGGGCGGCGCCGACGCCGTGCGTTCCCTGCTCGATACGTACGGCGGCACCCGGATCGTTCACGGCCACAGCCCGATCCCCTATCTGCTGGGCGAAGTCGGCTCCGAGGACGGCGAGGACGACACCGGTCCGTCGGTCGAGGGACCGCACGTCTACGCCGACGGTCTCGCCATCGCGATGGACGGCGGCGTGACCATGGCCGGAAAGCTGCTGGTCCGGCAACTGCCGCTGGATGTCTGAACCTTCACCGGGCAGACGCATCCCCGACGCACCCACGGAGGACCACGTCGACGACGGCGCAGGCCAGGGGCCAATTTCAGCAAACCCCCTGTCACCGTGCGCCGTCACCGCTCTACCATCGACCTATCCGTAGCAGGCTCCCCTCCGTTTCTGCCCGACGGCTCGTTGGCATGCGAGCCCCAAGCCCTACGGAGCATCGGGGGATGCACATGAACAGCGTTCCGCAGCACCTGCACAGCGAGGACCGCCAGGAGTACGAGCGGGTCCTCGACGAGGCGCTGCGCTCCGCACCACGCCACCCGGAACTGGCCGCTGTCGGACAGCGGCTCAACCCCGAACAACTGCGCACCATGGCCCTCAACGCCACCGCCCTCATCACGGCGGCCGCGGCCACCGAGTACCAGCACTACGTCAAGGTCCGCGCGGAAATGCGCCAGCCGGCCCCGTCCGCCTCATCACCCACCTCGTCGTCTGCCTCGTCGTCCGCCCATGAGTCCGGCTCGGGGGAGCCGGGCGGAGGCGCGATGGGGCTCGCCGCCACCATGGGGGAGGCCGCCGAGGCCGCCGGGGCGGGCGCCGTCGCCGTCGCCGCCGTCCTGACCCCCGTACTCGCCGGAACCGCCGCGGTGATCTTCCTGCTCGTGGGGTACGTCCTGCGCATGCTCGACCCACGGCCCGCCTTCGCGGACACCATGCTCACCGCGGGCTGGGTGTTCGGCGCGGTGACCGCCGTCGCGATCCTCGTCGCCACCGTGGGACTGCTGCTCACCGCGCTGCGCAACCAGCCCTCCCTGGAAGCGGGCACCTACGGCGAGCAGAGCGCCGAGGTCGACCGGGCCAGGGAGGCATGGCGGGAGGCCCTGCTGACACGCGGCATCCTGCCCTTCCTGAGGGAGGCCCTCGCCGACCCCGACACAGCCGCCGCCCTGCCCCACACGGGGCCCCCGGCCCCCTCCGGCCGCCTCCCCAAAATCGGCTACGACCGCCCCGGCTTCACGAGCCCCGACGACGGCCCCGGACGAGGCTCCCGACCGAGCTTCAGCAGCCCCGACTACACAAGCCCGGATTTCGGAGGCCCGGAGCACCGGCCGGAGTGACGGGGCCGACAGCGCTGGAGCCCGGCGCCCCTGGGGCCCGTCACGCCTCGGACCCGACAAGCCTCGGACCCGCCACGCTGGGGAACCGGCGTCCTGCGCACATCAGCACCTGGAAGTCGAGGAAGCCACCGAACCAGCCCGACAGCCGGGCGCGCGGCTCGACCTCCGGGCCGTGGATCAGCGCGGTCCCGGCAGTGACACCGCCGCCCGGTCAGCCGCATCGGCGGCACCGATCGCATCGGCCGCAGCAGTCGTAGCAGCCGCAGCGGTCTCAACGACCGCATCTGCCGCAGCCCGGACGAACGCACGTATTCGCTCGGTCGTGTTGCCCGGCGACCAGACGAGCCCCCGCTCGATCGGCCGTGCGTCCTGGAGGGATACGTAGGCGATGTCGGGCCGAGGGTAGTACCGACGGCAGTGTTCGCCGACCGGGAGGACCCCTCTGCCCATCGCGACAAGCGTGAGCATCTCGGAGAAGGAGCCGCCGGCCGGGCCCTTGGGCACGGGTCTGCCCGACGGGGTGCGATCCGGGGTGCGGTCTGCCTTGAACCCCGCCGAGGTCACGGCCGGATACTGCACCACAGGGTGATCGGCGAGCACTTCGACCGACACCGACTCCTCACCGGCCAGTGGATGTCCGGCCGCGACGGCAAGCACCCGCGCCTCGCGCATCAGCACCGGCCCGCACGCCATCCCGTCGAACGGGTAGGACGCGAGCAGGATGTCGACCGAGCCGTCCAGCAGACTCCCCCGTGAGTTGGACAGTTGAACCTCCCTCACCTCGACCCGGCAGTCCGGATGACGCTCGCTGAACACACCGACCGCTCTGAGCAGTACGGGTGCCGTCCACTCACCGAGGAAGGCCACCCGCAGCTCGCCCGTGACACCGCGCTGGGCGTCGGCGGCCCGGCGCACCGCCTCGTCCATCGCGGCGACCAGGGGTGCGAGATCGTCGGCCAGTCGCCGTCCGACCGGGGTGATGCGGACGGTACGGCTGTTCCGTTCGAACAGCGGGCCGCCGACCCTGCGTTCCAGCTTCTTGATCACCTGACTGACCCGCCCGGTCGTGAGCCGCAACCGCTCGGCTGTCCGGCCGAAGTGCAGCTCCTCGGCGAGCGTCAGGAAGGTCTCGATCTCCAACCGCTCCAGCACGATGTCTCTCTCACCCCCCGGCGTTTAGTCCTGCTCAACGGTCGTGTGTGGATCATGCGTTGATGATGTCCGGCCCGTGGCCGATCGTGGAAGGCGTCCAACCGGTCAGCTGGTCACCCGGCTTCTCGTCTCCACTCCTCCCCTCCCGTTTCTGAAAGGAAGCTCTCCCGTGCGTGTGAAGGCATTCGACCACCTGGTGCTCAACGTCGAAGACGTCGAACGCTCCCTGCACTTCTACACCGGACTCCTCGGCCTGGAGCCGGTCCGCGTCGAGGAGTGGCGGGCCGGGAAGGCCCCCTTCCCATCCGTCCGGGTCACCCCGGAGACCATCATCGACCTGGTCAGCCGCCCCCGCGGCGAGTCCAACGTCGACCACATATGTCTCACGGTGGACCCGCTGGACTGGGACGAGGTCATCGCGTCCGGCGCCTTCGACGTGGTCGAGGGCCCCGTGCCCCGCTTCGGCGCGCGGGGCACCGCCACGTCGGTCTACGTCCGGGACCCCGACTCCAACACCGTCGAGCTGCGCTGGTACCCGCAGGACGCTACGGCGTGACCGAGCCGGCGGTTCCGGTACGGGCGGGCGGCGGCGGCCCGTACCGGAACCACACGGCGGGGTTCAGTCCGCGATCGGCAGACACACCCGGTTCCCGGCGGCCGCGAACACACATGCAAGGAATGCGGCGCGAGCAGTCGCACCGGGCTGGCTGGGAAGACGAACGGGCAGGTCTTCAGGCACTCCACTCGATCGTGGTCCCGTCCCCGTAACCCCAGCTTTCGTAGGGCCGAAGGTCTGGGTCATGGAAGGAGCCGGAGGCCCCGAACAGCTTGAGTTCGGCCATCCCGAAGGCGACGGCGACCGGTGCGTCGACCACCCTGGTCTGCCTGCCGTCCTCCGTCTTGATCGCGTCGAGCGTGAAACCGCCGTGGTCGCCGATGCTGAAGCTCGGTGTGTCGCCGTCCTCGACCGTGATGCGCACGGTCCGAGTCGGGAGCCACTCGCCAATGAGGCTCCGCGCGTTCTCCCAGAGCCCGCCGCGCTCCCCATGGAGGATGGCTTCCAGCGCATCCCGCTGTGCCTTGGGCGTGTCCTCGTCGAAGTACACGCGCGCCTTGTCGATACCGCTCACGAAGTCCTTGGGGCACTGGAAACTGGCCGCGAATATCGCGCCCGAGAGATCGACACCATCCGACTGCCCGTCCTCGACCACGGCCGCGAGGGTGGATGAGCACCATCCCTGGTCCGGATCCGTGGGGCCGAGCGCGCACCGGCAGTTCATCTTGCAACTACACGCCTCATAAGACGTTGCGCGGACTGTCCACGACATCAGAAGCCTCCCGAGTCGCTGATCACCCCTGTTTCCAGTCTCCCCCGCGCCTGTCTGTAGTCAAGATCCCGTATCACGCCCGACAGCGAGTGCGCGGCGGTGGCGAACTCCTGCCGACGCCCAGTACCCCGAGGCGCCGCCCCAGGAAGCGCAAGCCTCTGGGACGGCGCTCACGTAAACGTCAGTCGGCGAGCGGCAGATAGACCCGGTTGCCCAAGGCCGCGAACTCCTTCGACTTCTCCAGCATCCCGGCCTCGATCTCCTCCGGGGTGGCGTCCGGGCCACCACCGAACTGCTCTGTGATGCTTCTGCTGATCTTCATCGAGCAGAACTTCGGCCCGCACATCGAGCAGAAGTGGGCCGTCTTGGCGGGCTCGGCCGGCAGTGTCTCGTCGTGGAACTCCCGTGCCGTGTCCGGGTCGAGGGCCAGGTTGAACTGGTCCTCCCAGCGGAACTCGAAGCGGGCGTCGGACAGTGCGTCGTCCCACTCCTGGGCTCCGGGATGCCCCTTGGCGAGGTCGGCCGCGTGGGCGGCGATCTTGTAGGTGATGACGCCGGTCTTGACGTCGTCACGGTTGGGCAGGCCCAGGTGCTCCTTGGGCGTGACGTAGCAGAGCATGGCCGTGCCCCACCAGGCGATCATCGCGGCACCGATGCCGGAGGTGATGTGGTCGTACGCCGGCGCGACGTCCGTCGTCAGCGGGCCGAGCGTATAGAACGGAGCTTCATCACAGATCTCCTGCTGAAGGTCGATGTTCTCCTTGATCTTGTGCATCGGGACATGTCCCGGGCCCTCGATCATGGTCTGTACGTTGAAACGCTTCGCGATCCGGTTGAGTTCCCCGAGCGTGCGCAATTCCGCGAACTGCGCTTCGTCGTTGGCGTCCGCGATCGAACCGGGGCGCAGGCCGTCGCCCAGCGAGTAGGTGACGTCGTAGGCCGCGAGGATCTCGCAGAGTTCCTCGAAGTTCTCGTAGAGGAAGCTCTCCTTGTGGTGGGCCAGACACCAGGCCGCCATGATCGAACCGCCGCGCGAGACGATGCCGGTCTTGCGGTTGGCGGTCAGCGGTACGTACGCCAGGCGCACGCCCGCGTGGACCGTCATGTAGTCCACGCCCTGCTCGGCCTGTTCGATGACCGTGTCCTTGTAGATCTCCCAGGTCAGCTCCTCGGCCCTGCCGTCGACCTTCTCCAGCGCCTGGTAGAGCGGCACCGTGCCGATGGGGACGGGGGAGTTGCGCAGCACCCACTCGCGGGTGGTGTGGATGTTGCGGCCGGTGGACAGGTCCATGACCGTGTCGGCGCCCCAGCGGGTCGCCCAGGTCATCTTCTCGACCTCCTCCTCGATGGAGGAGGTCACCGCCGAGTTGCCGATGTTCGCGTTGACCTTCACCAGGAACCGCTTGCCGATGATCATCGGCTCGATCTCCGGGTGGTTGACGTTCGCGGGCAGCACGGCCCGGCCCGCCGCGATCTCCTCACGCACCACCTCGGGAGAAACGTTCTCCCTGATGGCCACGAACTCCATCTCCGGCGTGATCTCGCCCCGGCGCGCATACGCCAGCTGTGTGACCGCCTGGCCGTCACGGCTGCGACGCGGCAACCGTGGCCGCCCCGGGAACACCGCGTCGAGATTGCGCAGACCGCCGCGCGGCGAGGTGTGCTTGATCCCGTCGTCCTCGGGACGGACGGGGCGGCCCGCGTACTCCTCGGTGTCGCCGCGGGCGATGATCCAGTTCTCCCGCAGCGGTGCCAGGCCCCTGCGGACGTCCGTGTCGACGAGTGGATCGGTGTACGGGCCCGATGTGTCGTACAGCGTGACCGACTGCCCGTTGGTGAGGTGCACCTGCCGGACCGGCACCCGAAGGTCGGGGCGAGCGCCCTCGACGTACGCCTTGTGCCAGCCGATGGACTTCCCGGCCTCCTGGGACTTCTCGTCCTGAACGGAGGCAGGCGTGCGTGCGTCCTTGTTGGCCATGAGACCTACTCCCTACGCCGGCATTACCCGGTAACAGGTTCGGCGGTCGACGCAGCGGTCACCGTCTGCCGACGTTCCGTGTGAGGCATCACTCGATTCCGGTGACGTTCCACGTGAAACATCGCGAAGACGGAGGTCAGCGCCCTCTCAGCCCGGTGCTCCGAGCTCCCGCGTGTGCAAAGGTGCCTCCACGCTAGCGTCATTTGTGGCGCGGTGAACAGTGGGCCTCTGTCGTTCTTGCGATGATCGGTCGGTGACCACGACACACCGTCCCCCGTACCCGCCGCCGGAACCGCCCCGCGAGCCCGGTCCCGGAAACTCCGGTGGCAACGGCTCCGGCCCCGGCCCGAGTCCCGCCCCGGGCAGCGCTCCTGGCCGCGGGCCCCGCCTGGGGCACGGTGGTGACCGGTACTTCTCCGGGCCTCCGCAGGAGGGCGGTTACGGCGGCTACGGGGGCTATGGCGGCCGAGGACCGGGAGAGACAGCCGGCGGGTTCGACCCAGCCGACTCCCGTGGCGGTCCCGGACCCGGCCCTGGTGAGGAGCGCGCTGGGTACGGGCGAGGTCCCGCCGGCGAACATGGCGGGCACGGGCCAGGGCCTGGTGATACGTACGGCGACCGCGGGCAGGAACCTGGCGACGGACACGGGCACGGATACGGCGACGAGCATGGCCGGCACGGGCACGGGCACGGTTCCGGTGACAGGCACGGCGGGCACGGGCGCGGTCCCGGCGACGGGCGTGGTTCGGGTTCCGGCGGCGGCCACGGGCACGGTCCCTCCCACGGGCACAGCCACAGCCACGGGCCGGCGGCCCCCGTCTCCAAGCATCTGCGCAAGGTCATCGCGGCCGTCCTGATCCCCTTTGCCGCTGCCGTGCTGGTCGGGCTCGCGGTGCTGTGGCCCGGCGGTGCCCCGCCGCACGAGCGCACCGGCGTCGGCTTCGACCGGCAGACGCAGCAGGCCACGGTGACCGAGGTCGTCAAGGTGAGCTGCCAGGCCGTCAACGCCTCCGCGGACACCCCGACCGGGGACACCTCCACCGCCGAGGGCTCCTCCGCCCAGCAGCAGGCGAACGGCACCTGCAAGAAGGCGACCATCAGGGTCGACACCGGCCCGGACAAGGGCCGTACGTTCACCGAGATCGTGCAGCCGGACCAGTCACGGCAGCTGAGCGAGGGCCAGAAGGTCGTGGTCGCCTACGAGCCCGCCGCGCCGGAGGACCTGCAGTACTCGGTGGCCGACATCAACCGCCGGTTCCCGATGGCGCTCCTCGCCGGCATCTTCGCACTCGCCGTCGTGGTCGTCGGGCGGTTGCGGGGCGTCATGGCGCTGGTCTCGCTGGCCATCAGCTTCCTGGTGCTGAACTTCTTCGTCCTGCCCGCGATCCTGCAGGGCTCCAACCCGCTGATCGTGGCGGTGGTGGGGGCGAGCATCATCATGCTGATCGCGCTGTATCTGTGCCACGGCCTGTCGGCCCGGACGTCCGTGGCGGTGCTCGGCACGTTGATCTCCCTGTCGCTGATCGGCGTTCTCGGCTCGCTGTTCAACAGCTGGGCCGCCCTCACCGGCAACACCGACGACAACACCGGCCTGATCCACGGGCTGTACCCGTCGATCGACATGAGCGGTCTGCTGCTCGCGGGCATCATCATCGGCTCGCTCGGTGTCCTCGACGATGTGACGGTCACCCAGACCTCTGCGGTCTGGGAGCTGCACGAGGCGAACCCGACGATGGGCTGGCGCGGGCTGTACCGGGCCGGTACCCGTATCGGCCGCGACCACATCGCGTCCGTGGTCAACACCCTGGTCCTCGCCTACGCGGGTGCCGCGCTGCCGTTGCTGCTGTTGTTCTCGATCGCGCAGAGCAGTGTGGGCACGGTCGCCAACAGCGAGCTGGTGGCGGAGGAGATCGTGCGCACCCTGGTGGGTTCGATCGGTCTGGTCGCCTCGGTGCCGGTCACCACGGCGCTGGCCGCCCTCGTCGTCGCGGCCGACCGCCCGGAGCGGCAGGCCGCGGCGGGGGCGCCGGCCCTGGCGGGCGACGGCCCGACTCCGCCGCGGGTCGGCCGCGGACGGCGGCGCAAGCGCTGAGGCCCGGAGGCTTCGTCGCTGAGCCCCAGCCTCGGGGAGAAGCGTTCCTGCATCCCCCCTGCCCACGCTGAAGCGTTACGCCACACGGGTGCCGTAACGCTTCAGCCGGCGCTCTGTTCCTCCGCCAGGATCCGGCCCAGCGCTTCGTCGAGGTGGGCGTCGAAGTCGGCGAGGGCTCCCTCCTGGCCGAGCGGCACCAGCTTGTCGGTGCGGTCGAGGAACGCAACCAGGGGCGCCACCGAAGCACGGAACAGCGCCTGGTCGCCGCCGACCTGAAGCCGGATCAGAATCTCGCCGAGCGTGTCCGCGTCGGCGGGCGAGATCCGTACATCGCCCTCGCCGCACGGCCGCCCCACCCCGTCGATCATCAGCTCACGCGCGAAGGCCCAGGTCACCGGCGCGTCACCGGGCAGATGGAAGGTGAGGCGCACCGCGTAGGGATCCGCGGCCTCGTAGCCCAGCTCCACCGGGATGCGGAATGACAGCTCCTCGGACACGAGAAAGCTCATCATGACCTCTGCCTGTACCGCCTGTACGGACTCGCGCATCGCCTATCGCCTTACCCCGTCATGTGTCGTGGACTGGCCGGGAATGTACCCCTGACAGTGCCCCGAATCTTGCTGAACGTACATCACAGATCACAAGGAGTGAGTTTTCAGATACTGATAGAGAGGGCGAGTGACCCCAGCAGACGTCCGATCTCGCTCTGCAGCCGCTGGGCCGCCGGCAGCAGCCGGTCGGCCTGGGTGAGGGGCAGGGAGAGTGCCATCGTGGCCGCGGTGGTGCCCACGGTGAGGGGAATCGCGGCACACACCGTGCCCAGCGCGTACTCCTGGCGCTCGATCACCGGCTCCATCCGCCGCGTCCGCTCCAGTCGGCGCAGCAGCGTGCCGTTGTCGCGCACGGTGTACGGGGTGATCGGCTGCACGGGGTAGCGGGCGAGGTGGTCGCGGCGGGCGTCCTCGTCGAGCTGGGACAGCAGGCACTGGCCGATGGCGTGCGCGTGCCCGGTCTCACGGAAGTCGGCCCACTCCTCGACCGCCGGATTGCCCGGGGTGTCGGAGACGCACATGACCTCGATCTCACCGTCGCGGTACATGGCGTAGTACACGGGGACGCCGAGGGAATCCCGCCAGTGCGCGAGTGTGTCGACGACTGTGCTGCGACGTTTCTGCGCGGCTCCTCGGCTGCTCAGCCGCTCGGCTGCCTCGCCGAGGAAGAAGAGTCCCTTGTCGCGCCGCAGATAGCCCTCGTGCACGAGGGTGCGCAGCAGGTGGTAGGCGGTGGGCAGGGCGAGGCCGGTCTCACGGGCCAGTTGTTTCGCCGGGGCCCCGCACTGGTGGTCGGCGACGGCCTCCAGCAGACGCATGGCTCGCTGTACGGAACCGATGAGGGTGGTCGCGGAGTGCGGCTGGTCGTGGCGGGTGAGGTTCGGGGGCCGCTGGAGCGGGGGTGTGGAGGAGCGCGGCCGCATGGGGGCTACGTACGGTTCTGCGGATGCGGTGTCAACCGTGGCCAAGGGTCACTCCGGAAGCGCGAGGGGGCGGGCCGTGCGGGGGAACACGGGAGGGGTGTACGCCGCTCGCGGGGTGGTCCCCGCGACGAGTTCCGGACTCTAGCCCTCTGCCACCGCTCGCAGCCGGGCTGTCCGGAAAACTTCCCTCGGCCGAGGGAACCGGTGATTGCTGTTACCGATCACCGGCTCCCGCATCGCTCACCAGTCGCTGCGCGACGAGGAGCTCGACGTGAACTTCCGTACCACGTAGATGACTCCGCCGACCAGGGCGACGAAGACCAGCAGCTTGAACAGCAGGTTGATCACGAAGCCCACGACGCTGGCTATCAGCCCGCCGAACACGACGAGGGCGATGACCGGCACCGCGATCCACTTCACCCACCACGGCAGTCCCGCGAAGATCTCTCGCATCGCCCTCGTCCTTACCTCTCCGCCCGTCGCTGTGCCGGGTCCTGACGGGGTCCGGCAGTCCTGCCGGACCCTTTCGATCTGTCCTGCCTTCGATGCTAGGGCGGGAAGGTGCCCCGGCGGGGGCCTCGCGTCCCTTGTCCTCCCCTGACCGATCCCCTAGGGAACCCTGAGGCGCGAGATCACGCCTCGGGCGGAGAGAACACCACCAGGACCCTCAGGTCCTCGCTGATGTGGTGGAACTTGTGGGCGACCCCGGCGGGCACGTACACCACGCTGCCCCGCGCCACCTGCGTGGTCTCCATGCCCACGGTGAGGGAGGCGCGGCCGGACACGACGAAGTAGACCTCGTCCTGCTTGTGCGGGTTCTGCGGGTCGTGCTCCCCGGCGTTCAACGCGTACAGCCCGACGGACATATTGCGCTCATGCAGGAACTGCAGGTAGGCGCCGTCGTTGGCGGCTCGCTCCGCCTCCAGTTCATCCAGCCGGAATGCCTTCATCAGGTTCGTCCGCCCTTGCCCGGTGCTCGTGTCCGATCTCTCTGCCACGATCAGACACATGAAGAATTTCCTAGTCAAGACGATCGCCAACGCCGGCGCCCTGGCGGTCGCCGTCTGGCTGCTCGACAAGATCACGCTGACCGGTGACAGCACGGGCAAGAAGACCGGCACCCTGCTGCTCGTCGCCCTGCTCTTCGGCCTGGTCAACTTTGTCGTCAAGCCGGTCGTGAAGATACTGACCTTCCCGCTGTTCATCCTCACACTCGGCCTGATCACCCTGGTGGTGAACGCGCTGATGCTGCTGCTCACCTCATGGCTCGCCGACAAGCTCGACCTGAGCTTCCATGTCGACGGATTCTGGACGGCGGTCGTCGGCGGCCTGATCATCTCCGTCGTCTCCTGGGCGCTCAACGTCGTCCTGCCCGACGGGGACTGAGCAATGGCCTACCGCGTCTGCTTCGTCTGCACCGGCAACATCTGCCGCTCCCCGATGGCCGAGTCCGTCTTCCGGGCGCGCGTGACGGAGGCCGGGCTCGACGACCTGATCGAGGTCGACAGCGCCGGCACGGACGGCTGGCACGAGGGCGACGGCGCCGACCCGCGCACCGTCTCCGTCCTGGAGGAGCACGGCTACGCCGCCCACCACACGGCACGGCAGTTCAAGCCGTCCTGGTTCGCCCGCCTCGACCTCGTGATCGCCCTGGACTCCGGCCACCTCAGGGCCCTGCGCCGGCTGGCCCCCACCGAGGAGGACGCCCGCAAGGTGCGCCTGCTGCGCTCCTACGATCCCGCCTCAGGTGACGACGTCGACGTGCCCGACCCGTACTACGGGGGCATGGACGGCTTCGAGGAGTGCCTGGAGATGGTGGAGGCGGCCGGCACCGGACTGCTCGCCGCCGTACGCGACGACGTGCGGGGACGGGCCGCGTGAGCAGCCATGACGGTGGTACGGGCGAGGGCACGCGCGCGGTGCGCGCCGGACTGCCCGATCCCGTGAAGTACGAACCCGCCCTGCCGGGGCCGGTGTTCGCCGCCCACTACCACCTGCCGGGCGAGCCCACCGGCCCGTACACCTACGGCCGCGACGAGAACCCGACCTGGACGCGCCTGGAGCAGGCCATCGGCGAGCTGGAGGCGCCCGGGCAGGACGGCGTGGAGACCCTCGCGTTCGCGTCCGGTATGGCGGCGACCTCCGCCGTGCTCTTCTCCCAGCTGCGCTCCGGAGACACGGCCGTCCTGCCCAGTGACGGCTACCAGGCGCTGGCCCTGGCGCGGGCGCAGCTGGAGGCGTTCGGCATCGAGGTGCGCACCGCGCCGACGGGCGGCGACGCCCAGCTCGACGTCCTGGACGGCGCGAAGCTGCTGTGGATCGAGTCCCCGTCCAATCCCGGGCTCGACGTGTGCGACATCCGCCGGCTCGTCGAGGCGGCACACGCGCGTGGCGCCCTGGTGGCCGTCGACAACACGCTCGCCACACCGCTCGGACAGCGCCCGCTGGAACTCGGCGCCGACTTCTCGGTGGCCAGCGGCACCAAGCAGCTCACCGGACACGGGGACATCCTCCTTGGATACGTCACGGGCCGCGCCGGCGAGCCCATGACGGCCGTACGGCGCTGGCGGAAGATCGCCGGAGCGATCCCGGGGCCCATGGAGGCATGGCTCGCACACCGCTCGCTCGCCACGCTGCAGCTGCGCGTCGACCGGCAGAGCACCACCGCGCTGGCCGTCGCTCAGGCCCTGCGGGAGCGGTCCGAGGTGAGCGGGCTGCGCTATCCCGGGCTGCCCGACGACCCCGCGCACAAGGTCGCCTCGCGCCAGATGCGCCGCTACGGATGCGTGGTGTCGTTCACCCTGCCCACGCGCGCGCGTGCCGAGCGTTTTCTCGACGCGCTGCGGCTCGTGGACGACGCGACGAGCTTCGGCGGCGTGCGCTCCACCGCCGAACGGCGCGGCCGTTGGGGCGGGGACGCGGTGCCGGAGGGCTTCATCCGTCTGTCCGTCGGGGCGGAGGATCCCGAGGACCTGGTGGCGGATGTGCTGCGCGCGCTGGAGGAGTCGGCGCGATGACCCGCTTAGGGACGCCCCGGACAGGGTCCTACGCGCAACGGACGGTCCGAGCCTCCCCCCTCGTGGCTCGGACCGTCCTCGGTTCTGCGCGCCAAGAACCGCGCGACCTAGGCTAGTTGACTCTGTGTCAGTGTCCAATCACAGTAGCGACAGAGACCTATCGACTTATTTATAGTTGGGGCCCTGTCTCGGGGGGCGAGAGAAAGGCAGGGAAGGGGGAGGGCGTGCCCATGGATCTGGCCTTGCTGCGCACGTTCGTGACCGTGCACCGGGCCGGTTCCTTCACCCGCGCCGCCGCTCTGCTGGGCCTGTCCCAGCCGGCCGTCACCTCACAGATCCGCACGCTCGAACGGCAGCTCGGCCGCCCTCTGTTCCTACGACAGGCCCGCGGAGTCACTCCGACGACCATCGGCGACGAACTCGCCCACAAGGCCGCCCCGCATCTCGACGCCCTGGTGGAGATCACCGAGACCGGCCTCGACGACGAGTCCTCGCTGCGCACCCTGCATCTCGCCGGGCCGCCCGAGTTCACCGCCGAACAGGCCCTGCCGGCGCTCACCGGACTCACCGGGGAGGACGGCCAGGCAGTCGCACTGCGCGTCTCCTTCGGCCATGCCGAGGAGGCCCTGGAGGGCCTGGCCGCCGGGCACCACGACCTGGCGATCAGCACCGCCCGACCGCGAGGTGCTCTGTTCACGGCGACCCCGCTGTGCGACGAGGAGCATGTCCTGGTCGCCGCCCCGCGGTGGGCCGAGCGGGTCGGATCCGGACAGCCGCGCCATCGCAGTCGGGTCGCCCTGGAGCACCTCCCCGTCGTCGAGGTCCATGAGTCGCTGCCCTTCGTCTCCCGCTACTGGGCGTCCGTCTTCGACTCCCGTCCCGCCGTCTCCGGCACCGTCGTCGTCCCGGACCTGCGTGCGGTCCTCGCCTGCGCGAGCGCGGGCGCCGGTCTGGCGGTGCTGCCCCGCTATCTGTGCGTGAACGCTCTGGAGCGCGGTGACGTCGTCACCCTGTACGAGCCGCCCGTACCACCCCTGCGGACGTACTTCCTGGTGGTGCGGAGCGGCACCTTGGCGATGCCGCATATCGCGCGGGCCCATGAGTGGCTGCTCCGGGCTGCGGCCGAGTGGCGCTGAAGGTTCGGCCTGCGGGCGTCGCTCGACGAGGTCGGTTGGTTACGTTTCGCGATGTTTCACGTGGAACCAGCAGCGATGTTTCACGTGGAACCAACGGGGCCACATTTCTCCCATGACCGTCCGACCCGTGGTCAAGCGCACCGCCCGCGCCGTCCTGCTGGACGGCGACTACCTCATCCTGATCAAACGCACCAAGGCCGGCGTCGATCCCTACTGGGTCACTCCCGGTGGCGGGGTCGAACCCGGGGACACCACCGTCGTCGACGCCCTGCACCGCGAGGTGTACGAGGAACTCGGCGCCAAGATCACCGATGTGGTGCCCTGCTTCGTCGACACCGTCGAGCACATTGGCGAGGACGGCGGAGCGACCGGCGTGAAGGTGCAGCACTTCTTCGTCTGCCGGCTGGAGTCCATGGACACCTCTCTGCGGCACGGCCCCGAGGTCGATGAGCCCGCCGGCGACTACGAGATCGTCCGTGTGCCGTTCACCCGCGTCGGGATCGCCTCCGTGCATCTCGTGCCGCTGTCACTGCGGCACTACCTGGACGGCAACATCGAGGGTGTCCGCGCGATGCACGCACCCGATCTGGGCTGACCTGCGTGGCGCCGGATCTGGCTGCTGTGGTCGAGGCACTTCCCGACGGCCGGGTCACGTGAAACGGCTTCCGTCTTTCGACAAGCTGTGCACACGGCTACGACATGGCCAAAAGCACGTATCTCTCCGACGAAACGGGTGGACGCGGGGGCCACCGTTCGGACAGCCTGACCTGCGTGCCAACTCCTCTCCCCATCGCTCTGCCCATCCGCCGACTGACGTTTCGCGATCTCACCGCATGCGCCGACTTGTCCGAGGACCGGGGGTGGCCGCGCGAGGAACACAAGTGGGGTCTCCTCCTCACGGCCGGGAGGGGGTACGGCATCGACGATCCCCACGGGGGCTTGGTCGCCGCCTGCGTCGTCACCTCCTACGGCCCGCAGGAACGCCCCGAGCTCGGAGCCGTCGGCATGGTGCTGGTCGCCGAGCGACACGCCCGGCAGGGCATCGGGCGGTATCTGATGCGTCATGTCATCTCCGTGATGGACACCACCCCCGTGACCCTGCATGCGACGCCGAACGGGCGGCCTCTCTATGAGGAGTTGGGCTTCAAGACGACCGGGCGGGCCGAGATGGTGCGCGGCCACTTCGTCCCCGGCGGACCGCTCCCCGAGATCGCCACCCGCCCGGCGACGGCCGAGGACCTCACCGCGATCCTCCGTCTCGACGAAAAGGTGTTCGGCGCCGATCGCACGCACATCATCACCCGGCTGCCGGCTTTCGCCGACCGGCTGCGGGTCGCCGAGGAGAACGGTCGGATCATCGGGTACGCGGCGCTCTGGCCCAACATGGACACCCATGTCGTGGGCCCGCTGATCGCCCGGGACACCGAGACCGCGAAGGCCCTGGTGACCTCCCTCGCCGCCCACACCGACCGGCCGCTGCGCACCGACATCGACGTACGCCACGAAGAACTGCTGGCCTGGATGAAGGCACGGGGCCTGGCCACCGTCGCCTTCAACGCCGTCATGACCTACGGCATCACGGAGCTGCCCGGCGACTGGAACCGACGGTTCGCCCCACTGACCGTGGCGGCCGGCTGAGGCACTCCCGACACAGTGACGACCATGTTCGTGCTCTGTTCGGGTGCTCCAGGGCTGCCGAGAGGAAGGCAAGCAGCAGACCGACGCGGGCTTAGGGGCTCCGCATAGGGTGCGGGCATGGGAGATCTTGAAATACGCGCTGCCGTCGCCGAGGACATCCCCGCGATCGTCGCGATGCTCGCGGACGACCCCCTGGGGGCCCAGCGCGAGTCGCTGGACGACCTGACCCCGTATCTGACCGCACTGGACCGCCTCGCCGCCGATCCCCACCAGCGGCTGGTCGTCGCCGTCCGCGAGGGTCGCGTCGTCGGCACGCTCCAGCTCACGATCATTCCCGGCCTCTCCCGGCGCGGAGCCACTCGCTCGATCATCGAGGGCGTCCGCGTGCACGCCGACGAGCGCGGCAGCGGACTGGGCACGCGGTTCATCGAGTGGGCGATCGAGGAATCCCGCAGCGCGGGCTGCCAGTTGGTGCAGCTGACCTCCGACAACACCCGCACGGACGCCCACCGCTTCTATGAACGACTGGGGTTCGTGGCCTCGCACGTGGGTTTCAAGCTCCAGCTGTGAACGCCGGAGGGGGCTGTTTCACGTGAAACAGCCCCCTCCGCGCGTGGTCGGCTCTAGCCGATGCCTCGCCACCCCTCGGGGTCGACACCACCGGGGACTGCGGCACCCTCGTCGTACGGCTGACGCGTGAACACGAACGACCCGAGGTCCAGATGGTCCACCGTGCCGTCCGACCGCCGTACGGCCCGCAGGAGTTCTCCGGCGAAGTAGCCTTCGAGTCCCGTCCACGTCCCGTCACCGTTCGCCTGGAACCGTGAGCGCCGTCCACCGCCGGACAGCGGCCCCAGCGAGACGAGGCCGTCGGCCGTCACCCGCAGGGCGAACGGGTAGGTCCCCCAGTACCACTGGCCCGCCAGCTCGAGGACGGCCTGGTCGACGTCCCGCAGTGGGCGCCAGGGCTCGGGGATCCGCGGCTCCGCCTCGGCGACGATACTGACCAGATCGGCACCCAGCAGGACCACCGGCGGGCCCGAGGTGCAATTGGCCAGGACGACGGCGCCGACGTCGTCGGCCAGCGAGACCGAGAGATTCGCCAGGAAGCCCGGCACCGAGCCGGAGTGGCCCACGAGCAGCCGTCCCTCCCGGTGCAGGATCTGCAGTCCCAGGCCGTACGAGCTGCCGTCCACGACGTCCGCGGCCTCGACGGGCGCCGCCGGCGCCTGCATCTCCCGCAGCGTCCGCGCGCTCAGCACCCGGTCGTCGCCCCGCATCAGGAAGACCGCGAACCGCGCCAGGTCGGCCGTGGTGGACCAGAGCTGGCCGGCGGGGGCCATCGGACCGTACTCCTCGACGGGTTCCGGCAGCATCACGTCGGCCCACGGGTGCACCGCCCAGGCGCCCGCGTGCGGCGCCTCGGGGCGGGCGCTCGTCCGGTCGAGGCCCAGGGGTTCGAGCACCTCTCGTCGCAGCACCTCCTCCCAGGGAGCACCGCGCAGCCGCTCCACCAGGGCACCGAGCAGGGCGTACCCGGGGTTGGAGTAGTGGTGGCGGCGGCCGGCAGGGTGCAGCAGGGGCTGATCGCCGAGGACGTCGGCGATGCCGGGCCGCAGCAAGCCCGGGGTCCGCTCCCACCACGGCCCGGGCGTCTCGGCCGCCAACCCACCTGTGTGGGCGAGGAGTTCGACGATGGTGGCCTCCCCCGCCGCAGTGCCGGGCAGATGCTTCTCCAGCGGGTCCCCGAGGTCCAGCGCGCCCTCGTCACGCAGCCGCAGCACCAGCACGGCGGTGAACGTCTTGGTGATGGAGCCGATCCGGTACTGCACGTTCTCGTCCGGTGCGTGCCCGTCCACCGACGTCCGCGCTCCGTGCCACACGACTCGCCCGTCCCGCACGACCGCGGCGACCAGCGAGGGGGCACGCCCCTCGGCCTGGGCAGTGGCGATCCGGTGCAGCAAGGCACGCCGCGTAGCGGGAAGCAACTCGTCCTGAAGTCTCGTCATGCCCCCAGTGCACCGCGCCACGGCTCCCGGCGTCGAACTCATTTCACCGAGGCTGTGGGGTCTCGCCGCTCGTGACATGTCGATCTTGCGTGACCTGGGCGTTCTTGGCTGTCTCACGGCCTTGTCACCCGTGATCACGGCTTGCCCGTGTCGGCCGAGTACACCACGCTGAGCCCCGAGCACGAGGGCTACCGGCGAGCCCAGATCGCGCACCGATGAGTTTCCCGCGCCGCGCTGGTCTCTACCCGGACACCCACGGACGGAAGGCTGGGCCATGCGGAAACTGATCTACGGCATGAACCTGACCCTGGACGGCTACATCGCCGCGGCCGGTGACGACATCGGCTGGAGCGGACCGCCGAGCGACGAGCTGTTCCAGTGGTGGCTCGACCACGAGCGGGCGAGTGGTCTGTCGCTGTATGGGCGCAAGCTGTGGGAGACGATGAGTTCCTACTGGCCGACCGGCGACCAGCAGCCCAACGCCACCCCGGCGGAGATCGAGTTCGCGCGGAACTGGCGGGACACGCCGAAGGTGGTGTTCTCCTCGACGATCGACCAGGTCGACTGGAACACCCGCCTGGTCACCGGCGACGCGATCGCCGAGATCACCCGACTCAAGGCGGAGGACGGCGGCCCAATGAACATCGGCGGCGCAACGCTCGCCGGGGCGGCCATGCGCGCCGGGCTGATCGACGAGTACGTGATCGCCGCCCATCCGGTCCTGGTGGGCGGAGGCACGCCGTTCTTCACCGCGCTGGACAGCTGGGTGAACCTGACCCTGGTGGAGACGCGGACGTTTCCCGGCGGCGTGGTGCTGACCAGGTACGAGACGAGGCGCTGAGCATCAGCACCCATGCGCCAGGGACTGTCTCGACGTGATGTGCCTAGCGGTGCCGGTAGCAGAACCTCAGCGCTCCCTCCCGGCAGCCCGACCACCGCCCCTCAAAGAGGCGCCTCACCGGATCAGGTCTGGGCCATGTCCACGAAGCGTGAGTAGTGGCCCTGGAAGGCGACCGTGATGGTGGCCGTCGGGCCGTTTCGGTGCTTGCCCACGATGATGTCCGCCTCGCCCGCGCGGGGCGACTCCTTCTCGTACGCGTCCTCGCGGTGCAGGAGGATGACCATGTCGGCGTCCTGCTCGATGGAGCCGGACTCACGCAGGTCGGACACCATCGGCTTCTTGTCCGTGCGCTGCTCGGGACCACGGTTGAGCTGCGAGAGCGCGATCACGGGCACCTCGAGCTCCTTGGCGAGGAGCTTGAGGTTACGGGACATGTCCGAGACCTCCTGCTGACGGCTCTCGGAGCGCTTGGAGCCACCGGACTGCATCAGCTGCAGATAGTCGATGATCACGAGCTTGATGTCGTTGCGCTGCTTCAGCCGACGGCACTTCGCACGGATCTCCATCATCGACAGGTTCGGGGAGTCGTCGATGTAGAGCGGCGCCGACGACACTTCCGGCATCCGCCGTGCCAGGCGGGTCCAGTCCTCGTCGGTCATCGTGCCGGACCGCATGTGGTGCAGGGCGACACGGGCTTCGGCGGACAGCAGACGCATGGCGATCTCGTTGCGGCCCATTTCGAGGGAGAAGATGACGCTGGGCAGATTGTGCTTGATCGACGCGGCCCGGGCGAAGTCCAGCGCCAGCGTGGACTTGCCCATGGCGGGACGGGCCGCGATGACGATCATCTGGCCCGGGTGCAGCCCGTTGGTGAGCGAGTCGAGGTCGGTGAAGCCCGTGGGCACACCGGTCATCTCGCCGCTGCGCGAACCGATCGCCTCGATCTCGTCGAGCGCGCCCTCCATGATGTCGCCGAGCGGCAGGTAGTCCTCGCTGGTGCGCTGCTCGGTGACGGCGTAGATCTCCGCCTGGGCGCGGTTGACGATCTCGTCGACGTCGTCGTCGGCCGCGTATCCCATCTGTGTGATGCGTGTGCCGGCCTCGACCAGGCGGCGCAGGACCGCGCGCTCGTGCACGATCTCCGCGTAGTACTCGGCGTTGGCCGCCGTCGGCACCATCTGGACGAGGGTGTGCAGATACGAGGCGCCGCCGACCTTGTTGATCTCGCCGCGCTTGGTCAGCTCGGCGGCGATCGTGATCGGGTCGGCCGGCTCGCCCTTGGCGTAGACGTCGAGGATCGCCTGGTAGATCGTCTCGTGGGCGGGCTTGTAGAAGTCGTGCCCCTTGAGGATCTCGACGACGTCCGCGATGGCGTCCTTGGACAGCAGCATGCCGCCCAGGACGGACTGTTCGGCGTCGAGGTCCTGCGGCGGGATGCGCTCGAAGGGGGTGCCGCCGCCGTCCCATTCCCCGTTGTCCCGGCCCCGGTCGTGCTGCTCGTCGCGGCCCCGGCCGCCGTCCCCGCGCCGACGGGAGGCGGGGAGACGATCACTTGGACCGCTGTCGGCCCACGGGTCGTCCAAGGGCTCGGAAATGCTCACCGAGCGACCTCCTCCCGTCCGCCGAGCGGACCTCGCCGTGCCCCTCATTTCTACGGCACGGCACTGACAAATAAGAGGCCCTTCTCCGGTTCTGGCGCGTCGGGTTTGTGAGGGTTTCCCCAGCAGCGAACGGAGCGGGCGCCGGACCACGGTAGGCCCGTCGGCGACGTCAGCCAATCTGGTTATCCACAGGCCATGTGGACGACGGCCCGGATGCTGTGGAGAACTCCGCGAAACCTGTGCACGACCCGGTGGACAGCCTTGTGAACAAGACCTCGACTTTTTCGAAAGGACTTACTCTGACCTGCATGTTTCCCATCCACCGGCTGTGCAGAAGAAAAAGTTGCCCAGTCGGATCAAGATCACTTCGAACGGTGCGCGAAACGACACACAGCGAGGCCAGAGGTAAGGGTCACATAGCAATTGCATCTCTTACCTGTGGACGATTAGATTGATGCGCATGACACAGGCATCCGTGACCCCCAGAGCCACCCGGCGGCAGCACGACCGAGAGATCGTCGCGCTGGCCGTTCCGGCCTTCGGCGCACTCGTCGCGGAGCCCCTCTTCGTCCTGACCGACAGCGCGATCGTCGGCCACCTCGGCACCGCACAACTCGCCGGACTCGGTGTCGCCTCCGCCCTCCTCACCACCGCCGTCAGTGTCTTCGTCTTCCTCGCCTACGCCACCACAGCGGCCGTCGCCCGACGGGTCGGCGCCGGGGACCTCCCCGCCGCCATCCGCCAAGGCATGGACGGCATCTGGCTGGCGCTCCTCCTCGGCGCCGCCGTGATCGCCGTCGTCCTGCCCACGGCACCGGCACTCGTCGAACTCTTCGGCGCCTCCGACACAGCCGCCCCCTACGCGACCACCTATCTACGGATCTCCTCGCTCGGCATCCCCGCCATGCTCGTCGTCCTGGCCGCGACCGGTGTGCTGCGCGGCCTCCAGGACACGAGGACCCCGCTCTACGTCGCTGTCGCGGGCTTCGTCGCGAACGCCGCCCTGAACGCCGGGCTCGTCTACGGCGTCGGCCTCGGCATCGCCGGTTCCGCGTGGGGCACCGTCATCGCCCAGTCCGGCATGGCCGCCGTCTACCTCACGGTGGTGGTCCGGGGTGCCCGTCGCCACGGTGCCTCGCTACGGCCCGACGCCACCGGCATCCGGGCCTCCGCACAGGCCGGAGTGCCCCTGCTGATACGCACCCTCTCCCTGCGGGCGATCCTGATGATCGCCACGGCGGTCGCCGCCCGCCTCGGTGACGCCGACATAGCCGCCCACCAGATCATCCTGTCCCTGTGGAACCTGCTGGCCTTCGCCCTCGACGCCATCGCGATCGCCGGACAGGCCATCATCGGGCGTTACCTGGGCGCCGACGACGCGGAGGGAGCCAAGGCGGTCTGTCGCCGCATGGTGCAGTGGGGTGTGGCGGTCGGTGCCGCGCTCGGTCTGCTGGTGTTGCTCACCCGCCCAGTGTTCCTCGCCCTGTTCACCGGCGATTCCACCGTGCACGATGCCGCCCTGCCCGCCCTGGTGATCGTGGCCCTCTCCCAGCCGATCTCCGGGATCGTCTTCGTCCTCGACGGAGTGCTGATGGGCGCGGGAGACGGCCCGTATCTGGCCTGGGCCATGCTGCTCACACTGGCGCTCTTCGCTCCCGTCGCCCTGCTGGTGCCGGTGTGGGGCGGTGGACTCACGGCTCTCTGGGGAGCCATGACGCTGATGATGACCGTGCGGATGCTGACCCTGTGGCTGCGCACCCGCTCGGGCCGCTGGGCCGTCACCGGAGCGACGCGCTGACCGTTTCACGTGAAACAGCGAAAGGGGCCGCACCCGAAGGTGCGGCCCCTCACTGCTCAAGCGAGCGCAGCGTTACGCCGCGATGACCTCGATGTTGACCTTGGCGGCAACCTCGGGGTGCAGACGCACGGACGTCTCGTGGGCGCCCAGCGTCTTGATCGGCGCGCCCAGCTCGATGCGGCGCTTGTCGACCTCGGGGCCACCGGCAGCCTTGATCGCCGAGGCGATGTCGGCCGGGGTGACGGAACCGAAGAGACGACCGGCGTCGCCAGAGCGGACGGCCAGACGGACCTTCACGCCCTCGAGCTGGGCCTTGACGGCGTTGGCCTGCTCGATGGTCTGGATCTCGTGGATCTTACGGGCGCGACGGATCTGCTCGACGTCCTTCTCGCCACCCTTGGTCCAGCGGATAGCGAGCTTCCGCGGGATGAGGTAGTTGCGAGCGTAACCGTCCTTGACGTCGACAACGTCGCCGGCGGCACCGAGGCCGGAGACCTCGTGGGTGAGGATGATCTTCATGATTCGGTCACCCTTCCCTTAGCGCGCGGTGGAGGTGTAGGGCAGCAGCGCCATCTCACGGCTGTTCTTGACGGCCGTGGCGACGTCACGCTGGTGCTGCGTGCAGTTGCCGGTCACGCGGCGGGCACGGATCTTGCCGCGGTCGGAAATGAACTTCCGCAGCATGTTCGTGTCCTTGTAGTCCACGTACGTGACCTTGTCCTTGCAGAAAGCGCAGACCTTCTTCTTCGGCTTGCGCACAGGCGGCTTCGCCATGGTGTTTCTCCTGTGTGATCAAGAAGTTGGGGTACGTCCCGCCCTCGGTCCGGAGACCTAGAAGGGGGGCTCGTCCGAGTAGCCGCCACCGCCGCCGGAGCCGCCGCCCCAGCCGCCGCCACCCTGTTGGCCACCGGCAGGAGCGCCGCTCGCCCACGGGTCGTCGGCCGGAGCGCCGCCCTGCTGGCCGCCACCGGGGCCGCCGCCCCAGCCGCCGCCACCCTGCTGGCCGCCGCCACCGCCGTAGCCGCCGCCACCGCCCTGGCCACCGCGGCCTGCGGTCTTGGTGACCTTGGCCGTGGCATTGCGCAGGCTGGGGCCGACTTCCTCGACGTCCAGCTCGAAGACCGTGCGCTTGACACCCTCACGGTCCTCGTAGGACCGCTGCTTCAGTCGGCCCTGCACGATGACGCGCATGCCTCGCTGGAGCGACTCCGCGACGTTCTCCGCCGCCTGGCGCCAGACCGAGCAGGTCAGGAAGAGGCTCTCGCCGTCCTTCCACTCGTTCGTCTGGCGGTCGAAGGTGCGGGGGGTGGACGCGACACGGAACTTCGCGACCGCCGCACCGGAAGGGGTGAAGCGCAGCTCGGGGTCGTCGACAAGATTGCCGATGACCGTGATGACGGTCTCGCCTGCCATGGGGGAACCTCTCGGCGGGTTTGCTGCTGGCTGCTGGTGGTGCTACTCGAATCCCGAGATCAGCTGAGCAGGAAGGCTCAGTGGGTCTCGGGGCGGAGGACCTTGGTCCGGAGGACCGACTCGTTCAGGTTCATCTGGCGGTCGAGCTCCTTGACGACCGCAGGCTCGGCCTGCAGGTCGATGACCGAGTAGATGCCCTCGGGCTTCTTCTTGATCTCGTACGCGAGACGACGACGGCCCCAGGTGTCGACCTTCTCCACCTTGCCGTTGCCCTCACGGACGACGGAGAGGAAGTTCTCGATCAGGGGGGCGACAGCGCGCTCCTCCAGATCCGGGTCGAGGATGACCATCACCTCGTAGTGACGCATGTGGAACCCACCTCCTTTGGACTCAGCGGCCACGGTCGTTCCGTGGCAGGAGGGTTGTGATGCGTACGCAACGGTATCGGCCGCCACTGACAATCGGGGGTCGTCTCACGACATCCCCGCTCTGAGCTGGGCGGACTCCCTGGCTGTGCCTGGGCAGACACCGGTGCAGACGGTACAGACTACCCGCACCCCCGCTTCCGGTTGAAATCCGGGCCCGGGCACCGACAATCTGTACACGTCGGGTGTGTATGGCGCTACAACGCGCCGCCTTTCGCAGGAGGTGCCCCATGGCACAGGCATTGCGACCGAACACCGGAGTCGGCTCCCTCTTCGCCACCGACGGCAAACCCCATCCCCTTCAGCACGCTCTGCTCGCGGCGACCCTGGTGCTGGGTGCCGTGTCGTTCATCACGGCGATGTTCCACAGCCTGCATCTGGTGAGCTCGTGGACCGGTCTGCTGGGGATCTTCACCGGCGCCTACGGGCAGTGGGTCTCCGAGACCACCCGCGAGCGCTTCGGCCTGATCCTGGGCCTCGGTGCCTCCGGCGTCGGCTTCTTCCTCGGCATGGCGCACGGCGGTCTCTTCGGCGGGGTCTTCGGCTGACCCAGCACACGAGGGCCGGGCATCGCCTTCCCGGCGCCTCGTAGAACACCGTGAAACGCTCCGGCCGCCTTTTGGCCGGGGCGTTGGTGGCGTGCGCTTAATTGGCGCGCCCCCAAGGCGCAGTAGGCTTCGGCGCGAGAGCCGGAGCCCCTGTACCCATGGGGACACACCAGCCCGAGGAGCGCCCCGACATGAGCCTGACCCTGAGGACGATCAGCCGCGAGCAGCATCTGGCGTACATCCAGAGCCTGCCGGCGGCGAGCCACATGCAGGTTCCGGCCTGGGCTGACGTCAAGGCGGAGTGGCGCTCCGAGAGTCTCGGCTGGTTCGACGAGCGCACCGGCGAGCTGGTCGGCGCGGGTCTGGTCCTCTACCGGCAGCTGCCCAAGATCAAGCGCTACCTCGCCTATCTGCCCGAGGGCCCGGTCATCAACTGGTTCGCGCCGAATCTGACCGAGTGGCTGGAACCGATGCTCGCGCACCTCAAGCAGCAGGGCGCCTTCTCCGTGAAGATGGGCCCGCCGGTGATCATCCGGCGCTGGGAGGCCGGCTCCATCAAGCAGGGCATCCAGAGCCCGGACGTGAAGCGGCTGCGCGACATCGAGGCCGACTTCATCGAGCCGCGCGCCTTCGAGGTGGCCGACAAGCTGCGTCGTATGGGCTGGCAGCAGGGTGAGGACGGCGGTGCCGGCTTCGGTGACGTCCAGCCCCGCTATGTCTTCCAGGTGCCGCTGGCCAACCGCTCCCTGGAGGAGGTGCACAAGAACTTCAACCAGCTGTGGCGGCGCAACATCAAGAAGGCCGAGAAGGCCGGCGTCGAGGTCGTCCAGGGCGGCTATCACGACCTGGAGGAGTGGCAGCGGCTGTACGAGATCACGGCCGTGCGCGACCACTTCCGGCCCCGCCCGCTGTCGTACTTCCAGCGCATGTGGACGGCCCTCAACACCGAGGACCCCAACCGGATGCGGCTGTACTTCGCCCGCCACAACGGTGTGAACCTGTCGGCGGCGACCATGCTGATCGTCGGCGGGCACGTCTGGTACTCCTATGGGGCCTCCGACAACATCGGCCGTGAGTTCCGGCCGTCGAACGCCATGCAGTGGCGGATGCTGCGCGACGCCTACGCTCTCGGCGCGACCGTCTACGACCTGCGCGGCATCTCCGACTCGCTGGACGAGAGCGACCATCTCTTCGGCCTGATCCAGTTCAAGGTCGGCACGGGCGGCCAGGCGGCCGAGTACCTCGGCGAGTGGGACTTCCCGCTGAACAAGCTGCTCCACAAGGCGCTCGACATCTACATGTCGCGTCGCTGAGCCCCGGCTGTTTGCTTCCATAGCTTCCATACCTCTGATACACCGCAGCCACGAGAAAGGTTCCAGGTCCGGCCATGGCGCTCACGCTCTACGTCGACACCGCGCGCTGGCGGGCGCACCACAAGCACGTGCAGGAGCAGTTCCCGGGACTCGTCCCGGTCTGCAAGGGCAACGGCTACGGCTTCGGGCACGAGCGGCTGGCGGAGGAGGCCACGCGGCTGGGCACGGACGTCCTCGCCGTCGGCACGACCTACGAGGCCGCACGGATCAAGGACTTCTTCAGCGGTGACCTGCTGGTGCTGACGCCGTACCGGCGCGGCGAGGAGCCCGTGCCGCTGCCCGACCGCGTCATCCGCTCGGTGTCGTCCGTAGACGGCGTGTACGGCCTGGTGGGTGCCCGTGTGGTCATCGAGGTGATGTCCTCGATGAAGCGGCACGGCATCAGCGAGCAGGATCTGCCGCAGCTGCACGCCGCCATCGAGAACGTCCGTCTGGAGGGCTTCGCGATCCACCTGCCGCTGGACCGCACCGACGGCTCGGACGCCGTCGAGGAGGTCATCGGCTGGATGGACCGGCTGCGTGCGGCCCGGCTGCCGCTGCACACGATGTTCGTCAGCCACCTCAAGGCGGAGGAGCTGCATCGGCTGCAGCAGCAGTTCCCTCAGACCCGTTTCCGCGCCCGTATCGGCACGCGGCTGTGGCTGGGGGACCACGAGGCCACCGAGTACCGTGGCGCGGTCCTGGACGTCACCCGCGTCACCAAGGGGGACCGCTTCGGCTACCGCCAGCAGAAGGCGGCGTCGGACGGCTTCCTGGTGGTCGTGGCGGGCGGTACGTCGCACGGGGTGGGTCTGGAGGCCCCGAAGGCCCTGCACGGCGTCATGCCGCGCGCCAAGGGCGTCGCCCGGGCCGGCCTGGCCACGGTCAACCGGAACCTTTCGCCTTTCGTCTGGGGCGGCAAGCAGCGATGGTTCGCCGAGCCGCCGCACATGCAGGTGTCCATCCTGTTCGTGCCCGCGGACGCCCCCGAGCCCCAGGTCGGCGACGAGCTCGTGGCGCATCTGCGGCACACCACCACCCAGTTCGACCGGCTCATGGACCGCTAGGCGCGCCCACGACAGGCATCCGCCCCTACGGCGACGGCGAAGGCCGTGCACGGAGCCCGTGTACGGCCTTCTCACGTCCTGGCGCGGCCCACTGGGTCAGGACGGCCCGTCGGACGGCTCCTGCCGGCCCCAGTCGACCTGTGGGCTCTCATGGGGTGCCGCGTGCCGATCGGGAGGGGTCGAGGGGCCCAGGGCGAACACGTCCTCCGCGCCGTCCAGCACTCCACCCGAAGGATCGTCGTCACCGGACCGCCGTACGACGTCGTGTTCCGGCAGCATGATGTCCCGTACGACGACTGCGCACAGGTAGAGCGTGCCGACCAGGTGCACCCCGATGGCCCAGTGGTAGCCGTCGGTCGGCAGGCCCTTGTGGGCGTCTCCGCTGGTCGTGTACGCGAGGTACATCCAGATGCCGAGGAAGTACATCACCTCGCACGCCTGCCAGATCAGGAAGTCCCGCCACTTCGGCCGGGCCAGCACCGCCAGCGGAACCAGCCAGAGCACGTACTGCGGCGAGTAGACCTTGTTGGTGACGATGAAGGCCGCGACCATGAGGAACACCAGCTGCGCGAAGCGGGGACGGCGCGGGGCGGACAGTGCCAGCCATCCGATGCCGAGGAAGCAGAACACCACCAGCAGCGTGGCGAGGGTGTTGACCGAGTCCGTGGTGAGCGGGTCGGAGGAGTTCTGGGCCATGATCAGCCAGAAGGAGCCGAAGTCGACGCCCCGCTCCTGGCTGAAGGTGTAGAACTTCGACCAGCCTTCGAAGGCGAACAGCATCACCGGCAGGTTCACCATCAGCCAGGCGACGGCGGCCCCGCCCAGGGCCGTGCCGAAGTCCCGCCACTTTCCGGCGCGCCAGCACAGCAGGAACAGCGGGCCGAGCAGGAAGACGGGATAGAGCTTGGCGGCCGTGGCGAGTCCCAGCAGCACCCCGAAGGCGAGGGAGCGGCCCCGCGACCACATCAGCATCGCGGCAGCCGTCAGAGCGACCGCCAGCAGGTCCCAGTTGATGGTGGCGGTCAGCGCGAAGGCGGGCGCCAGCGCGATCAGCAGCCCGTCCCAGGGGCGGCGGGCGTGCGTACGGCTCACACAGACGGCGATGACGACCGCGCAGACCATCAGCATCCCGGCGTTGACCATCCAGTACCACTGCTCCTGGCGCTGGATGCTCCCGCTGCCAGGCGTCAGCCAGGCGGCCACCTCCATGAAGACTCCGGTCAGCACCGGGTACTCGAGGTACTCCATGTCGCCGGGGATCTTGTCGAAGTAGGGCACGAGTCCGTCGGCGAAGCCGCGGCCCTGGTACAGGTGAGGGATGTCCGAATAGCAGGCGTGGGTGTACTGGGAACTGGCGCCGTAGAACCAGCCGCCGGTGTAGCAGGGCGCCTTCTGGACCAGGCCGAGGGCGAACATTCCGATCGCCACCAGCGCGATGACGCGGACGGGCGTCCACCAGGATGTGCCCAGCAGAGCCCGTCGGCCGAGAGGGCCTCCGATCAGCTCGCTTCCGGCCCTGGCGACCTCGTCATTCCTGGTCGGCTGCACCGGGTCCGGACCGTGCACGCTCGCTTGCGTCGATTCTGCGCTGGGCATGGCTCACATCCTGCCGTACAGACCTAGGAAAACACCGAGGGCCGTCACACCTCATGCGGTGTGACGGCCCTCGTTTCACGTGAAACATCCACATGTTTCACGTGAAACACCCGTGCCGGGCGAAGTGCGGCTAACCGAAGATGCCGCCACCGCCGTTGTTTCTGCCGCCGCTGTCATCCGTCGGCGTGTCCGTCGGTGTCGGATCGGCGGTGACTTCCCCTGTCGTGCCTTCCGTCTGGCCTTCGTCCGTGCCGGTGGAGTCACACTTCCGGCCGAAGATGTTGCAGGTCTCGCTCGCAGAGGGCGACGGCTCGGGCCTGCCCTTGTCGGGCTTGGTGTCACTCGGGGACGGGCTCGGCGAAGGCTCCTCGCTCTGGCTGGGCGAGGGACTCGGGCTGGGCTCCGGCTCGGCGTTGAGGACCTCACCGATGGGCTCCGGAGTCGGGAACGACTTCGCGGGCTCGCCCTTCAGGGCCTCCTCCATGTAGTCGTGCCAGATCTCGGCCGGGAACGAGGCGCCGTGGATCTTCTTCTGGCCGCCCGTTCCGAACATCGACAGGAACTCACGGTTCTTGTTGGACTCGTCGTCGTCGTAGCGGAACATCGTGACCGCGGTCGACAGCTGCGGGGTATAGCCCACGAACCAGGCGGACCGGTTCTCGTCGGTGGTACCGGTCTTGCCCGCCACGTCACGGCCCGGCAGCTTGGCCGCCGTACCCGTGCCCTTCTCGACGACCGTCTTCAGAACGTCCGTGACGTTGTTGGCGACCTTCGGCGTGAAGGCTTCCTTGGTGACGGTCTTGTGCTCGTAGGCCACACCGTTCTTGCTGGTGACCTTCTCCACGGAGTACGGGTCGCGCTGCTTGCCGCTCGCGGCGAAGGTGGCGTAGGCGCCCGCCATACGGATGGCGCTGGGGTCGGAGATGCCGATCGAGAACGCCGGGAAGCTCGCACCCGTCAGGCTGCTCTCCTTCACGCCGGCGGCGACGGCGGCGTCCTTCACCTTGTCCAGGCCGACGTCCATGCCGAGCTGGACGAAGACGGAGTTCGCCGACTCGCGCATCGCCTCACGCAGATCGACCTTGTAGTTCGGCGGCGAGCCGAGCGAGACGTTGCCGTCGTTGGGCTGCAGCCACTCCTTGCCCTCTTCGTTCTTCCAGATGGTGCCGTCGTAGTTCTTGATCTTGAGGTTGTTCTTGCCGCTGTACAGGCTCTTGGGGGAGACGATGGTGCGCTCGTCCTGGGCCTGCGAGGAGCCGAGCTCCGGGTTGCGGACACCCCAGGTCATGGCGGCGGCGAGCACGAACGGCTTGAACGTCGAACCGACCTGGGCACCGGTCTGGTCGGCGTTGTCGGTGAAGTGCTTGGTCGCGTCCTCACCGCCGTAGATGGCCCGGATGGCGCCGGTCGCCGGATCCACCGAGGCCGCGCCGAACTGGACGTGGGTGTCGTATTCGGGGCGCTCTTCCGGCTTGATGTTCTTCTTGTAGACGTTGGTCACCACCTTCTCGAGATCATCGACCTTCTTCTTGTCGAAGGTCGTGTAGATCGAGAGGCCACCTTGGCGCAACGTGCTCTCAGTGATGTCCGTGTTGTTGAGCAGGTAGGCGTTGGAGAGGTCGACCAGATAGCCGATCTGGCCGCTCAGCCGGGTGTTGGAGCGCGGGTTCTGCCACTTGGGCAGCGTCGTGAACTCGGCCCGCTTGGCGGCGTCGAGGTGCCCGTACTCGACCATCTTGTCGAGCGTGTCCTGCATCTGGATCAGGGCCCGCTTGGCGTTCGCCTGGGGCGTCGCGGCGGCGTCGATGGAGGTCGCGCCCGCGGGGTCGTAGTACGTGGCGCCCTTGAGCATCGCCGCGAGGAAGGCACACTCGCCCTCGTTGAGGTCGAGGGCGTTCTTGTTGAAGTACGCCCGTGCGGCCGCCTGGATCCCGTAGGCGTTGCGCCCGTAGTACGCGGAGTTCAGGTAGCCGGCCATGATCTCGTCCTTGTCGACCTCGGCACCCACCTTCACCGCGACGAAGATCTCTTTGACCTTCCGGGAGATCGTCTGCGACTGGTCGTTCAGCATGGCGTTCTTGACGTACTGCTGGGTGATGGTCGATCCACCCTGCGTCTGTCCGCCCCGGGCCATGTTGAGGAAGGCGCGGCCGATGCCCTTGGGGTCGATGCCGCTGTCGGTGTAGAAGGTCTTGTTCTCCTGGGAGATGACGGCCCAGCGCATCGCCTCGGGGATCTGCGACAGATCGACGATCTGCCGGTTCGTCTCACCACCGGTGGCAACCATCTGGCTGCCGTCCTTCCAGTAGTAGACGTTGTTCTGCGCCGTGGCGGTCTCGTCGATCTTCGGGATGCCCACCATGGCGTAGCCGATCCCGGCCGCGGCCACCAGGCTGCCGACGAACCCGATGAACAGACCGGAGACGAGCTTCCAGGAGGGCACCCAGCGGCGCCAGCCGTCCTTGTCGTAGCGCGGATAGTCGATCAGGCGCTTCTTGGGCGGCCCCTGGCGACCCCTGCCCCGTCCGGGTCCGGTGGGAGCGCCCCGACGCCCCCCGGTGGGGTCGGCAGCCCTGCGGCGGCCTCCGGCGCCTCTCTGCGCCGCGCGCCGGGCTTCGGCGCGGCCACCGTATGACTGATCGCCCCCCGGCCCGTACTGATCCGATCCATAGGAATCGGAAGGAGAACCGGTGGCGCCTCGCGGTGCCGCACGGCGGCCGGAGGACGAGCCGGACTGGCCGCGTCGGGCCGCGGCACGTCCGCCTCCCTGCGGCTGCGGCGGTTTGCGACGGTGCTCGCTCATCGAACGACTACTCCTCGGGCAGGCGCACCCGTGCGCGCCTGGAAACGGCGGCTGGTTTCCGGTCCCCCCGAAGTACGGATGTGGTCGGTTCCGCATTCACCCGTACTGCACCGAGAGCATCGACGCCCCCCGGCGCCACACAGTTCCCGGTGGTGTGCATGCCGCACAGACTACGCACCACCAAAACCCACCGAGCCCAGAAGTTCACCCCAAATCAGGCAACTTGCTTCCAACGAATCGGTGATGTGATCCCGTTCACGATTCCCCCTCTTGTCGCATGCGGAAGGCCGTTCTATCGTCTTGATGTATCGAGTCGATACATCAGCGCGAGATAAGGGGAGAGGAGGCGACCATGAGCCGGCGTTCCGGCATCCTTGAGTTCGCCGTACTCGGCCTGCTCCGCGAATCCCCGATGCACGGCTATGAGCTGCGCAAACGACTCAACACGTCATTGGGCGTGTTCCGGGCCTTCAGCTACGGGACGCTCTACCCCTGCCTCAAGACGCTGGTCGCCAACGGCTGGTTGGCGGAGGAGGCGGGCCACAGCCCCGAGGACGCCCTGGCCGCACCGCTCGCCGGGCGGCGTGCCAAGATCGTCTACAGGTTGACGGCGGAGGGCAAGGAGCACTTCGAGGAACTCCTCTCCCAGACCGGGCCCGACGCGTACGAGGACGAGCACTTCGCCGCTCGCTTCGCCTTCTTCGGGCAGACCTCCCGCGATGTGCGTATGCGCGTCCTGGAGGGCCGCCGCAGCCGGCTGGAGGAGCGCCTCGAGAAGATGCGCGCCTCCCTCGCACGCACCCGGGAACGCCTCGACGACTACACGCTTGAGCTCCAGCGCCACGGGATGGAGTCCGTGGAGCGCGAAGTGCGCTGGCTGAACGAGCTCATCGAGAGCGAGCGGGCCGGACGGGACCTGAGAGGTTCCGTCTCCGGGGGGTCCGCTCAGCAGAACACCACAGATGGAGCGACGGGCGGCCTGCCCCGTCCCGGGGAGACCCCCCGGACGGATACGCCCGGCGACACCGCCACGTGAGCGCCCAGTCAGGGCCTCACTCGTACACACAGGGAGCAACCGGAATGGGTTCGGTTCGCGTAGCCATCGTCGGCGTGGGCAACTGCGCCGCATCGCTGGTGCAGGGCGTCGAGTACTACAAGGACGCCGACCCGGCGTCCAAGGTCCCGGGCCTGATGCACGTCCAGTTCGGCGAGTACCACGTCAAGGACGTCGAGTTCGTCGCCGCCTTCGACGTCGACGCCAAGAAGGTCGGCCTCGACCTCGCGGACGCGATCGGCGCCTCCGAGAACAACACCATCAAGATCTGCGACGTGCCCACCACCGGTGTGACGGTCCAGCGTGGCCACACCCTCGACGGCCTCGGCAAGTACTACCGCCAGACCATCGAGGAGTCCGCCGAGGAGCCGGTCGACGTCGTCCAGGTCCTGAAGGACAAGCAGGTCGACGTGCTGGTCTGCTACCTGCCGGTGGGTTCCGAGGACGCGGCGAAGTTCTACGCCCAGTGCGCCATCGACGCCAAGGTCGCCTTCGTCAACGCCCTTCCGGTCTTCATCGCCGGCACCAAGGAGTGGGCGGACAAGTTCACCGAGGCGGGCGTCCCGATCGTCGGTGACGACATCAAGTCCCAGGTCGGCGCCACCATCACGCACCGCGTCATGGCGAAGCTGTTCGAGGACCGCGGTGTCATCCTGGACCGCACCATGCAGCTGAACGTCGGCGGCAACATGGACTTCAAGAACATGCTCGAGCGCGAGCGCCTTGAGTCCAAGAAGATCTCCAAGACGCAGGCTGTCACCTCCCAGATCCCCGACCGGGAGCTCGGCGAGAAGAACGTCCACATCGGCCCGTCCGACTACGTCGCCTGGCTGGACGACCGCAAGTGGGCCTACGTCCGTCTCGAGGGCCGCGCCTTCGGTGACGTCCCGCTGAACCTGGAGTACAAGCTCGAGGTCTGGGACTCCCCGAACTCCGCCGGTGTCATCATCGACGCCCTGCGCGCCGCGAAGATCGCCAAGGACCGCGGCATCGGCGGCCCGATCCTGTCGGCCTCCAGCTACTTCATGAAGTCCCCGCCGGTCCAGTACTTCGACGACGAGGCCCGCGCGAACGTCGAGAAGTTCATCAGCGGCGAAGTCGAGCGCTAGCCGACACCTCACAGTGCGCTAGCCGACACCGCGCGGTGCGCTGGCCGACGCAACGCTCCATACGCTCCTGCCAGGGCTGACGAGGGTCCCCGGGTCGCACGACCCGGGGACCCTCCCCGTATGTGAGGCTGTGCCCCATGCCCGTCGTCCGTGATCTGCGCGTCCTACTGCGCTTCCGGAACTTCCGGCGCCTGCTGGCCGTCCGGTTGCTCTCCCAGTGCGCCGACGGTGTCTATCAGGTGGCGCTGGCCACCTACGTCGTCTTCTCCCCGGAGAGGCAGGCGTCAGCCGGGGCGATCGCCTCCGCGATGGCGGTGCTCCTGCTGCCGTACTCCCTCGTCGGCCCCTTCGCCGGCGTCCTGCTGGACCGCTGGCGCCGCCGCCAGGTCTTCCTCTACGGCAACCTGCTGCGCGCCGTGCTGGCCACGGCCACGGCCCTGCTGATGGTCGCCGAGGTCCCGGACTGGCTCTTCTACGTCTCCGCCCTGTGTGTCACCGCCGTCAACCGCTTCGTCCTGGCAGGTCTGTCTGCGGCCCTGCCCCGGGTGGTGGACGCCGAGCGCCTCGTGGTGGCCAACTCCCTCTCCCCGACCGCCGGTACCCTCGCCGCGACCGCGGGCGGCGGTCTCGCCTTCGTCGTACGGCTGATCGCCTCGGACTCCGACGCCCCAGTGGTGCTGCTGGGTGCCTCGCTTTACCTGTGCTCCGCCCTGGCTTCCCTGCGTATGACACGCGAGTTGCTCGGCCCGGAACCGGAGCTGGTGCCGTCCCGGCTGCTGGTCGCCCTGCGGGGCACGGCGCGCGGACTGGCGGCCGGGCTACGGCACCTGGCCGAGCCACAGCGCCGGCCGACCGCATGGGCGCTGGGCGCGATGACCCTGATGCGGTTCTGCTACGGAGCCCTCACTGTCATGGTGCTGATGCTCTGCCGGTACGCCTGGACGTCCGGCCGGAACACGGACGAGGGGCTCGCTCTGCTCGGACTGGCCGTGGGGATCTCCGGCGCGGGCTTCTTCGTGGCGGCCGTCGTGACCCCGTCGGCAGTGGGGCGGCTGGGGCCTGGCCGCTGGATCCTCGTCTGCTCCGCGGCGGCGTCCGTCCTCGAACTCACGCTGGGGCTTCCCTTCGCCAAGGCGTCGGTGCTGGCGCTGGCCTTCGTTCTGGGCCTGGTCACCCAGGGCGCGAAAATCGCCACGGACACCGTCGTCCAGTCCTCCGTGGACGACGGCTACCGTGGGCGGGTCTTCTCCCTCTACGACGTCCTCTTCAACGTCGCCTTCGTCAGCGCCGCCGGCGTAGCGGCCCTGATGCTGCCGCCGGACGGCCGTTCTGCGGTGCTGGTGATAACAATTGCCGTTATCTACGCGGCGATTGCTGCGACTATGGGCAGGTTTGCACGCCCGTAAGCGTCACATCAGGGACCACGGAGCCCACTTAGGACACGGAACTGTCAGTAGCAGCCTGTACTTTACGTGGGTCTTACGTCGCGCCATGCGCACCACTTCTTCCAGCACGTTCTCCCAGGGGGGACTTCCAACGTGACCACTCCTCCGCCGCAGGGCCAGAACCCGTTCGCCCAGGGCCAGCAGCCCGCCGACCAGCCCCAGGCCCCCTACCCCCCGTACGGGGCGGCCCCGCATGCTCCCGTCCCGCCGCAGCCCCGTCGCAAGGTCAGCTTCAAGCTGATCAAGAACGTCGTCATCGTGCTCGCCGTCATCGGTGTCGCCATCGGCGGCTACATAGCGAGCCAGGACGACGCACGCACCGCCAGTGTCGGCGACTGCATGCATCGGGGCAGCAGCAACGACACCAACCCGGATCTTGAGGTCGTCGACTGCGAGTCCGCGGACGCCCAGTTCGTCGTGCTCGCCAAGATCGAGGGCACGTACAAGACCGAGATCGCAGCGAGCACCAAGTGCGAGGCCGCGGCCAAGGACTTCGAGTACACGTACACAGAAAGCGGTGACGGCACCGACTTCCTGCTCTGTCTGAAGGAGTACACGAAGTAGGGATGCAGGCGCAGAAAGAGGGCGATGTTTCACGTGAAACATCGCCCTCTTCGCGTCTCTGGGGGCCATGTTTCACGTGAAACATGGCCCCAGAACCTCGGCCTCAGTCCTGCCCGGCCCACCACTCCTTCAGGGCCGCCACCGCCGCGTCGGGCTCCATGGGGCCGTGCTCCAGGCGCAGCTCCAGCATGTGCTTGTACGCCTTGCCGACCACAGGGCCGGGACCGACACCGAGGATCTCCATGATCTGGTTGCCGTCGAGGTCCGGGCGGATCGCGTCCAGCTCCTCCTGCTCCCGAAGCTGGGAGATGCGCTCCTCCAGACCGTCGTACGCCCGCGACAACGCGGCCGCCTTGCGCTTGTTGCGCGTTGTGCAGTCGGAGCGGGTCAGCTTGTGGAGGCGGTCGAGGAGGGGTCCCGCGTCACGGACGTAGCGGCGGACGGCCGAGTCCGTCCACTCGCCGGTGCCGTAGCCGTGGAACCGCAGATGGAGCTCGACCAGGCGGGAGACGTCCTTCACCAGTTCGTTGGAGTACTTCAACGCGGTCATGCGCTTCTTGGTCATCTTCGCGCCTACCACCTCATGGTGGTGGAAGGAGACCCGGCCGTCCTTCTCGAAGCGACGCGTGCGCGGCTTGCCGATGTCGTGCAGCAGCGCCGCCAGGCGGAGCGTCAGGTCGGGGCCGTCCTTCTCCAGCGCGATCGCCTGCTCAAGGACGATCAGCGTGTGGTCGTAGACGTCCTTGTGCCGGTGGTGCTCGTCGCGCTCCAGGCGCAGTGCGGGCAGCTCCGGGAGCACATGGGCGGCCAGGCCCGTGTCCACCAGCAGCGACAGGCCCTTGCGCGGGTGGGCGGAGAGGATCAGCTTGTTCAGCTCGTCCCGCACACGCTCGGCGGAGACGATCTCAAGACGACCGGCCATCTCCGTCATCGCCGTGATGACCTCGGGGGCGACGTCGAAGTCGAGCTGGGCGGCGAAGCGCGCGGCCCGCATCATCCGCAGCGGGTCGTCCGAGAAGGACTCCTCGGGCGTGCTCGGGGTGCGCAGCACGCGGGCGGCGAGGTCGCCCAGACCGCCGTGCGGATCGATGAACTCCTTCTCCGGGAGAGCGACCGCCATCGCGTTGACGGTGAAGTCCCTGCGGACGAGGTCCTCCTCGATGGAGTCACCGTAGGACACCTCGGGCTTGCGGGAGGTACGGTCGTACGACTCGGACCGATAGGTGGTCACCTCGATCTGGAAGCGTCGGACGGCGTCTCCGACGCGCGCCTCCTTCTGGGCCCCCACCGTGCCGAAGGCGATCCCGACGTCCCAGACGGCGTCCGCCCATGGCCGCACGATCTTCAGTACGTCCTCGGGCCGGGCGTCGGTGGTGAAGTCCAGGTCGTTGCCGAGCCTGCCGAGCAACGCGTCCCGGACCGAGCCACCGACCAGGGCGAGTGAGAACCCGGCCTCCTGGAAGCGGCGGGCGAGGTCGTCGGCGACAGGAGCGACCCGCAGCAGTTCCGTCACTGCGCGGTCCTGCACCTGGCTCAGGGCGATGGTGTCTTCGTTGGCGTTCGGCACAACAGAAAAGGGTACGTGGCCCCGCAGGCCCCGGGCTCCCTGTTAATAGGTGTACATAGTGGACGGCCCCACTGTCCCATGATCTTGTGGAGCACTCCGCGGCACTTCCCCTCGGCGCACATCGTTACCATGCGTGGACGCACATTCCGACGACCACTGACGGACTACTGACGACGAGGGACGGACGAGCGCGTGGCCGAGGCGGCAGACTTCCCGGGGATGACTCCCTCACCTGCCCGCCGGTGGCTGCGGCGCACCGGAGCACTGCTCGCGGGGGCGCCTCTGCTGGCCGGTCTGCTCCAGCTGCCCATGGTCTCCTCCGCGCACGCGGTCGGCTGGGAAGGCGCCAAGGAAGCCGCGGACACGGGCTCCGTGGCCGTCTCCGTCGACTCGCTCACCCCCAGCGCGCCCACCGAGGGTGACACCGTGACCGTCTCCGGCACGGTCACCAATCAGGGCAAGCAGAAGGTCACCGAAGCCCATGTGGACCTGCTGGTGGGCTCCGCGCTGACCACCCGCTCGGCGGTCACCGACACCGCCAAGCACGCCGACGAGCTGCCCGCCCACGACGGCCGGAAGGTGGACGACGAGTACCGCGCGACGTTCGCCGAGCTCACCCCGGGCGTCTCGCAGCACTTCACGATCTCCGTACCCGTCGACAAGCTCGACCTCGGCGACGACGGGGTCTACCCGCTCGGCGTCACCCTGTCCGGCCGGACGTCCTCCCAGTCGTGGGACAGGGTGCTGGGCGTCCAGCGCACCTTCCTGCCCTGGCAGCCCGAAGAGGCGGACACACGGACGAAGACGACCGTGCTGTGGCCGCTGGTCTCCACCGTCCACATGACGGCGGAGACCGGTTCGAACGAGCAGCAGACGCCGATCTTCCTCAACGACGACCTCGCCAAGGAGATCTCCCCCGGCGGCCGCCTCGACCAGCTGCTGTCACTCGGCAGGGAACTCGACGTCACCTGGGTGATCGATCCGGACCTGCTGGCGTCCGTCGATGCCATGGCCGGCGGCTACCGGCTGCGCGTCGACGAGGACACCACCACGGAGGGCACGTACCAGGCGGTCGCCAAGGAGTGGCTCGCCCAGCTGCAGGACGCGGTGGCGGGCAAGGACGTCGTCGCCCTGCCCTTCGCCGACCCGGACCTGGCCTCCCTCGCCCACAACGGCACCAACGTCACCGGCTCGCTCAGCCAGCTGAAGGCGGCCACCGACGTCGCCGCCACCACCGTGCGGACCGTGCTCCACGTGACGCCGAGCACCGACTTCGCCTGGCCGGTGGAGGGTGCCGTCGACCCTTCAATCGTCAAGGTCGCGACCTCCGCGGGCGCCGACAAGGTGATCGTGCGCAGCGACAGCCTGGCGGAGACCAGCGGTCTGTCCTACACGCCCTCCGCGGCCCGCCCGATCGGCGGCGGCACCACCGCGGTCGTCGCGGACTCCCGGCTGTCGACGTCCTTCGAGGGCGATCTGACCAGGGCATCCGCGTCGACACTCGCCGTGCAGAAGTTCCTCGCTCAAAGCCTCATGCTCACCCTGCAGACGAACAAGCAGCGCAGCATCGTCGTCGCCCCCCAGCGCACGCCGACCGTGGGTCAGGCGCGGGCGATGGCCGAGGCCGTGTCGGCCCTCCAGAGCGCCACCTGGTCCCAGGCGCAGGGACTCACCGCGGCGGCCACCGCCAAGCCCGACCCGGGGGCCACCACCAAGGTGCCGTCGGCATCGTCGTACCCCTCCTCCCTGCGCAAGCAGGAACTGCCGCGGACGGCGTTCCAGCAGATCGCGGCCACCCAGAACAAGCTCGACAACTTCAAGGTGATCCTCAGCGACCAGTCCCGGGTGGTGACCCCCTTCGGGCGGGCCGTCAACCGTGAGATGTCCACCTCGTGGCGGGGCCGGTCCACCGAGGCCGCCGGCTTCCGCCAGGGCGTGCAGCAGTACCTCTCGACGCTCACCAGCCAGGTCAAGCTGATCGACAAGTCGGAGACCAAGCTCTCCGGACGCAGCGCCACGATCCCCGTGACCGTGCAGAACAACCTGGTGCAGGGCGTCGACCGCCTGGTGCTGCGGCTGACCTCCACCAACCCGACCCGGCTGGAGATCGCCGGCAAGGACTACGACGAGCAGCCCATCGCGGTCTCCGGCGGACACAACACCTCGGTGAAGTTCACCACGTCCGCCAACACCAACGGCCAGACGAGGGTGATCGCGCAGCTGTACACGCAGGACGGCCAGCCGTACGGTGCCCCGGTCGCCTTCGACGTGAAGGTCACCGAGATCACGGCCACCGTGATGCTGGTCATCGGCGGCGGTGTCCTGCTGCTCGTGCTGGCCGGCTTCCGGATGTACACCCAGCGCAAGCGCGCCGCCGCCCGCGAGGCCGAGGAGGCCGTCGAGGCGGCGAAGGACGGCGACGACGAGACGGGCGAGGCCGTCGACGGCCCGGAGAACCCCGAGCGCCCCGACGACCGTCTCAAGGACGAGTCCGCCGCCGGCTCCGGGGCGGACGAGCCGGAGCAGCCGAGTGACGGGACACCGGACACCGCAGCGGAAAGCGCAGACCCGTCCGGCACGGGTGAGAGAGTGGACCGTTGAGGATGTCGTGGCCGGTGGGCCCGGGACGATGAGGTGGGGTAACCATGAACGCGCCGTACGACGGTGACCGCGGCCAGGCCGCGGGCAGCTCGGGCTACCCCGAGGGCCCGCCGCCCGAGCACGGCCAGGTGCCCCAGCAGCACCCTGCGGACATGTACCTCCAGGACGCCTACGACCAGGACCCGTACCAGGCGCAGGACCTCAGCGCGCAGGACCCGGTCGCCGAGGCGCTCTACGACCGTGCCGCGCACCCGCCGCCGCCCCCCGGTGCCCACCAGCCGCAGCAGCCGCTGTACGCGCAGCCCCAGCAGTCCCCGTACGCGCCCGACCCGCGGGTGTGGGCGCAGACCCCGGCGCCCGAGCCGGAGGGGCCCACCCAGTACCTGCCGTACGGCGACGACCCGCGCACGACCCAGTTCGTGGGCGTGGACGACCTCGTCACCCATTCCAGCGAGGAGCGGCACCAGCCGGATGCCTTCGCGCACCTCTTCCGGGACCAGCAGGGCAGCGGTTCCCACGGCTCGGCGGAGCCCCCGGTCGTACCGGGACCGGCCGCGGCACCGGGTGGCCAGGGGCCGGCGCCGCAGTACCAGGCCCCGGTGGCCGCGGACGACCGGACCATGAACCTCGGCACGACTCCGGCCGAGGCCCTTGAACCGACCTCCGAGCCGGCCCCCGCTCCGGCCGCCAAGAAGGGCGGCAAGGCCGCCGGGCTGCTGAAGTCCAGCGCCGTGATGGCGGCCGGCACGATGGTCTCCCGGCTCACCGGGTTCATCCGCTCCGCGCTGATCGTCTCCGCGCTCGGTGTCGGCCTGCTCGGTGACACCTTCCAGGTGGCCTACCAGCTGCCCACGATGATCTACATCCTCACCGTCGGCGGCGGACTCAACTCCGTCTTCGTGCCGCAGCTGGTGCGCGCCATGAAGGAGGACGAGGACGGCGGCGAGGCATACGCCAACCGTCTGCTCACCCTCGTCATGGTGGCGCTCGGCCTGCTGACCGTGGCCGCGATCCTCGCCGCGCCGATCCTGATCCGCATGCTGTCGGACTCGGTCGCCAGCGACCCGGCCGCCAACGAGGTCGGCATCACCTTCGTCCAGTACTTCCTGCCCTCGATCTTCTTCATGGGCGTCCATGTCGTGATGGGTCAGATCCTCAACGCGCGCGGGAAGTTCGGCGCGATGATGTGGACGCCGGTCCTGAACAACATCGTCATCATCGTGACGCTGGGCACGTTCATCTGGGTCTACGGCACCGCCGCCGAATCCGGCATGAAGGTCACCAACATCCCGCCGGAGGGCCAGCGGCTGCTCGGCATCGGCATCCTGCTCGGCCTGGTCGTGCAGGCCCTGGCGATGATCCCGTACCTGCGCGAGACCGGCTTCCGGATGCGGCTGCGCTTCGACTGGAAGGGTCACGGCCTCGGCAAGGCGGCCACGCTCGCCAAGTGGACCATCCTGTTCGTCCTCGCCAACCAGGCCGGCGCACTCGTCGTCTCCCAGCTGTCCACCGCGGCGGGCGACAAGTCGCCCATCGACGGCACCGGCTTCGCCGCCTACGCCAACGCCCAGCTGATCTGGGGCCTGCCGCAGGCCATCATCACCGTCTCCCTGATGGCCGCCCTGCTGCCGCGCATCTCCCGCTCGGCGGCCGAGGGCGACGGCGGCGCCGTCCGCGACGACATCTCCCAGGGCCTGCGCACCACGGCCGTCGCGATCGTCCCGATCGCCTTCGGCTTCCTCGCCCTCGGCATCCCGATGTGCACGCTGATCTTCGGTTCCTCGGGCACCAGCGAGGCCACCAACATGGGCTACATGCTGATGGCCTTCGGCCTCGGCCTCATCCCGTACTCCGTGCAGTACGTCGTCCTGCGCGCCTTCTACGCCTACGAGGACACCCGCACCCCCTTCTACAACACGGTCATCGTGGCCGCCGTCAACGCGACTGCCTCCGCGGTCTGTTACTTCGTCCTGCCGGCCCGCTGGGCGGTGGCCGGCATGGCCGCCTCCTACGGCCTGGCCTACGCGATCGGCGTCGGCGTCGCCTGGAGCCGGCTGCGCAAGCGGCTCGGCGGCGACCTCGACGGCGCCCGTGTCCTGCGGACGTACGCAAGGCTGTGCATCGCCTCGGTGCCGGCCGCGGCGCTCAGCGGCGCCGCGTGCTACGGCATCGGCCACACACTCGGCCAGGGCGTCTTCGGCTCCCTTGCCGCGCTGCTCGTCGGCGGTGCCGTCCTGCTCGGAATCTTCTTCGTCGCCGCCCGCCGGATGCGTATCGAGGAGCTCAACTCGCTCGTCGGTACAGTCCGTGGGCGCCTGGGTCGCTGAGCCCAGGGAGGGTACACGCACAACCATCGTCCGCCGCTGTGTGTCGTGCATAGCGCCGGACTGTGGGCACAATTGGTTTCGGCGTCGGACGGCGCGCACTGGGTCGGACGCGCGCAACGAATGGGGAGGCAGGAACGACGGTGGCGGAACGGAGCACGGCTGCCGTCGACGTGGCAGACAACAGCGGCGACGAGCCGCTGACCGCACAGGCGGACCAGTCCACGGCCGACGGGGTGGCCACGAACCGGGAGCGGGACACGGACAAGGACGAGGCACAGGGGAGCGGCGGGACCGAGCGTCCTGGGAAGACCTCAGCGCCCGAGCTGCACAGCGGCCACAAACTCGCCAGACGGTACCGGCTCGAGGACTGTGTCACCCGTCTGGACGGGTTCAGCAGCTGGCGTGCGGTCGACGAGAAGCTGCGCCGCGCCGTCGGCGTCCACGTACTGCCCGCGGACCATACACGGGCCCGTTCCGTGCTCGCGGCGGCCCGCTCCTCCGCGCTGCTCGGCGACCCCCGCTTCGTCCAAGTGCTGGACGCCGTCGAGGAGAACGACCTCGTCTACGTCGTCCACGAGTGGCTCCCCGACGCCACCGAGCTGACCACGCTGCTCGCCGCCGGGCCGCTGGAGCCGCACGACGCCTACCAGATGGTCAGTCAGATCGCCGCCGCCATGGCCGCGGCGCACCGCGAGGGCCTCTCCCATCTGCGGCTGAACCCCAACGCCGTGCTGCGCACCTCCACCGGGCAGTGGCGCATCCGCGGCCTCGCCGTGAACGCCGCGCTGCGCGGCATCACCTCCGACACCCCGCAGCGCACCGACACCGAGGCGATCGGCGCACTGCTGTACGCGGCGCTGACCCAGCGCTGGCCCTACGAGAACGACGCCTACGGCCTGTCCGGGCTGCCCAAGGACATGGGTCTGATCGCCCCCGACCAGGTACGGGCCGGTATCCACCGCGGTCTGTCGGAGTTGTCCATGCGGGCCCTCGCCAACGACGGCGCCACCGCCTCCCGGCACGAGTCCGCATGCACGACGCCGGAGGAGCTGGTGAAGGCGATCGGTGAGATGCCCCGCATCCGCCCGCCGGAGCCCGTGTTCACCGCACCGCCGGAGTACCAGCGCACGACGTACCAGCAGGGCACCTACGGCCGCCCCGCACCGCACCCGGGCGTCACCCAGCCGGTCCCCACCCCGCCGCCCCCACTGCAGAGCCGCACCGGTCGCGCCCTGAAGTGGGCCGTCTCCGCGCTCCTCATCGCCGCCCTCGGCCTCGGCAGCTGGCAGCTCGCGGACGCCCTGATGGACCAGGGCAACAAGTCCGACGACACCAACCAGACGCAGACGACGGACGGCGACGACAAGAAGCCCACCTCCGAACCGGCCAAGCCGCTCACGATCCAGGGCGCCACCGAATACGTGGCCAAGGGTGACGCCCAGGCGCCGGGGGACGTGCCGAAGACCTACGACGGCAACCCCTCGACGTACTGGCGTACCAAGAGCTTCAAGGACGGCCCGGAGATGAAGCCGTCCTTCAAGCCAGGCGTCGGCATCGTCTACGACCTCGGCTCGGAGGAGACGGTGTCCGCCGCGTCGATAGGGCTCCGGTACCCCGGCGACCACACGACGGTCACGCTGTACGCGACGGACTCCATGAGCTCGTCCACACCGGTGAGCTCGATGCAGCAGCTCGGCACGCTGACGACCACGGGAACGTCCGCGACGGTGAAGGTCACCGAGTCCGTGAAGACGCGGTACGTCCTGGTGTGGTTCACGGCCCTGCCGCACGCGGACGGCGACAACTACAGCGGCGCCGGCTTCAAACAGGCCATCACCGACGTGAAGTTCACGGGCTGACATCTCACCGGAGGGGGAGGTCCGATGGCGGAAGGCGGTGTCCGGTTCGACGGGGTGAGTGATCAGGATCTGCTCGCCCGCCATCTGGAAGGGGACCCCGACGCCTTCGGTGAGATCGTGCGGCGCCATCGCGACCGGCTGTGGGCGGTGGCCCTGCGGACGCTGGGGGACCGCGAGGAGGCCGCGGACGCTGTTCAGGACGCCCTGGTCTCCGCCTACCGGGCGGCGCACACGTTCCGTGGCCAGTCCGCCGTCACGACCTGGCTGCACCGCATCACGGTGAACGCCTGTCTGGACCGTGCCCGCAAGGCCGCCTCCCGCAAGACCGCGCCGGTCGACGACACCGAGCGCCTGGAACAGCTGCTGGAGCCGCATGAGTCGGCTTCCGCACCGGCCGAGCGCAACGACCTCCATCGCCAGCTCCTCGAAGCACTCGGCACGCTCCCGCCCGACCAGCGGGCCGCACTGGTCCTGGTGGACATGCAGGGCTACCCGGTCGCCGAGGCCGCCCGCATGCTCGACGTCCCCACCGGAACGGTCAAGAGCCGCTGCGCCCGAGGCAGAGCCAGACTCCTGCCCCTGCTCACCCATCTACGGCCGGAAAGCACCGGTGGCAAGACGGAACCGGGGACGGGACGGAACCGGACGCAGGGGGCATCCGTCCCACCGGCAGCGGGTCCTCGCACCAGAGGTCCGGACGGTGCCGGGACAGGGGACTCAGCCGCGGTGAAGGGCGGAGGTGGGCGAGCGTGACATCGACGACGGACATGACCGGACACCCGGACGTCATGGAGATCTCCGACCTCGTCGAGGGCCTGCTCACTCCGGCCCGTACCACGGACCTGCGCAGGCATCTGGACACGTGCGAGCTCTGCGCGGACGTCCACGCCTCTCTGCAGGAGATCCGCGGTCTGCTGGGCTCCCTGCCGGGACCCACGCCCATACCGGACGATGTCGCCCAGCGCATCGACGACGCGCTCACCGCGGAGGCCCACCGGGTCGCCGAGACTCCCCCGAACGAGCCACCCGCAGACACGACAGGCACCACGGTCCATGTTTCACGTGAAACGTCGGCACCGGACCGCCCCGCAGGCCATGCCCGCACGGCCGGCTCAGGACCAGGCCGCAAGGAGCGCAAGCGGCGCGGCCGCCGCAAGATCGCCGTCCTCGGCATCGTATTCGGCGCCGCCGCCCTCGGTCTCGGCTCCGTCCTGGTGCCCTCACTCCTGAACGACGGCAGCGACCAGACCGGTGCAGGGGGACAGCGATCCACCGCCGCGGACACCTTCTCGGCGACCACCCTGGAGCAGCAGGTCTCCGCTCTGCTCACCCAGAGCAAGGGCTCCCGCGCCCCGGACACCCTGGGCATCGAGGGCGGGGCTGCCAGCGCGTCACCCCGAGTTCTCCAGCGACCGACGGTGCCCGCCTGCGTCGAGAAGGCCATCGGCAAGCAGGACGCGCCCCTCGCCACCGAGCGCGGCGTCTACCACGGCAGGGATGTTCTGCTCGTGGTCCTGCCGGACACCTCCGACAGCACCCGGGTCACCGCCTACCTCGTGGACGCCACCTGTGTGGAGCAGCCATCGGCCCAGGCCAAGGTGCTGTTGCAGGACACCTACGTCCATCCCTGAGAATCGGACGCTCAGTCTCCCCTCCCGCCCCTCCGTGTGCCCGGACACACCGGGAATGCGCGCCCCTTAGGATCCGTTGGGTGGGGTGAGAGTTCAGAGAGGCTCCCACCGGTCGAACGATGCAGACCAGAGACGAGGAATACAGCCGTGAGCGACGTCCGTAACGTGATCATCATCGGCTCCGGGCCTGCCGGCTACACCGCGGCGCTCTACACCGCGCGCGCGTCGCTGAAGCCGCTCGTGTTCGAGGGCGCCGTCACTGCGGGCGGTGCCCTGATGAACACCACCGAAGTCGAGAACTTCCCGGGCTTCCAGGACGGCATCATGGGTCCCGAGCTCATGGACAACATGCGCGCCCAGGCCGAGCGTTTCGGCGCCGAACTCGTCCCCGACGACATCGTCTCCGTCGATCTGACCGGTGAGATCAAGACCGTCACGGACACCGCGGGCACCGTCCACAAGGCCAAGGCCGTGATCGTGGCCACCGGCTCGCAGCACCGCAAGCTCGGCCTGCCCAACGAGGACGCCCTCTCCGGCCGCGGTGTCTCGTGGTGCGCCACCTGTGACGGCTTCTTCTTCAAGGACCAGGACATCGCCGTGATCGGTGGCGGCGACACCGCGATGGAGGAGGCCACCTTCCTCTCGCGCTTCGCGAAGTCCGTGACGATCGTCCACCGCCGGGACACCCTGCGCGCCTCCAAGGCGATGCAGGAGCGCGCCTTCGCCGACCCGAAGATCAAGTTCATCTGGGACAGCGAGGTCGCCGAGGTCCAGGGCGACCAGAAGCTGTCCGGTCTGAAGCTGCGCAATGTCAAGACCGGCGAGCTGTCCGACCTGCCGGTCACCGGCCTGTTCATCGCGATCGGCCACGACCCGCGCACGGAACTCTTCAAGGGCCAGCTCGACCTGGACGAGGAGGGCTACCTGAAGGTCGCCGCTCCGTCCACGCGGACGAATGTGACCGGTGTCTTCGGCGCCGGTGACGTGGTGGACCACACCTACCGCCAGGCCATCACCGCGGCCGGCACCGGCTGCTCCGCCGCCCTCGACGCCGAGCGCTTCCTCGCCGCCCTGGCGGACACCGAGCAGCAGGCCGAGCCCGAGAAGACCTCCGTCTGACCCCCTTCCCGCCCCACGCATCAATTCATGAGGAGCCCGCTGTGGCCAACCTGAAGAACGTGACCGACGACTCCTTCGAGCAGGACGTCCTCAAGAGCGACAAGCCCGTCCTGGTGGACTTCTGGGCCGCCTGGTGCGGTCCGTGCCGCCAGATCGCTCCGTCCCTGGAGGCCATCGCCGCCGAGCACGGCGACAAGATCGAGATCGTCAAGCTGAACATCGACGAGAACCCGGGTACGGCCGCGAAGTACGGCGTCATGTCCATCCCGACCCTCAACGTCTACCAGGGCGGCGAGGTCGCCAAGACCATCGTCGGCGCCAAGCCGAAGGCCGCGATCCTGCGTGACCTCGAAGAGTTCATCGCCGAGTGACGCTCCCCGCCGTCACGGCGACGGTCGATGTTTCACGTGAAACATGAGTGGGCCAACCCCTGAAGGGTTGGCCCACTTGCTTTACAGCGGCCTCAGCACCGGTTCCTTCTGAACTGCTCCCAGCAGCCGGTCGAGCGCCATCTCCACGTCTTCCTTCCAGGAGAGGGTGGTCCGCAGTTCCAGCCGCAGTCGCGGATGCAGAGGGTGAGGGCGCACCGTCTTGAAGCCCACCGCCGTGAGATGGTCGGCCGGCAGTAGACACGCCGGTTCCTTCCAGCGGGCATCGCCGAACGCCTCGATCGCCTTGAATCCCCGGCGCAGCAGGTCCTTGGCCACCGTCTGCACCATCACCCGGCCCAGCCCTTGGCCCCGGTACCCCGGCAGGATGAACCCGGTCATCAGCTGAACCGCGTCCGGTGACACCGGGCTGGTGGGAAACGCCGTGGACCGCGGGACATAGGCGGGCGGCGCGTAGAGCACGAAGCCCACCGGGACGTCGTCTACGTAGACCACACGGCCGCAGGATCCCCAGTCCAGCAGTACGGCAGAGATCCATGCCTCCTTCTCCACAGCGGCCGTACCGGCCTGGACCGCCGCCTCGCCGCTGACGGGGTCCAGCTCCCAGAAGACGCACGAGCGGCAACGCTGGGGAAGATCCTGGAGATTGTCCAGCGTGAGCGGTACGAGCCGACGCCCCATGAAGGCTGTTCCTCGCTTCCTTCGCCCGCAGCACCGCGAGCGGCCATCAGAGCGCTCTGCCCGGTGGATACGCCATACCCTTACGCATCGTATCGACGATGCGATTCCATCGATACCGGCAGAAAGCAAAGAGCGGACCGCGTTCCGGTACACACCGGACACGGCCCGCTCAACCGGACGGCCGGGCCGAACCCCCGGCCCGGCCGACGGCTCAGGACTCCGCTTCCTCAGCGCCGCCTTCGGCAAGTCCCTTCTGCAGCACGGGTGCCTCACCGGGGGCAAGCGTGTCGAGGATCCGCTCCAGATCCTCCATCGAGGCGAACTCGACGGTGATCTTGCCCTTCTTCTGTCCCAGGTCGACCTTCACCCGTGTCTCGAAACGGTCCGAGAGGCGGGTGGCGAGGTCGGACAGCGCCGGGGAGACCCGAGCACCGGCACGCGGTCCCTTGGCCCGCTGAGCCGTCTGCGGCCGCGAGCCCATGAGTGTCACGATCTCCTCGACCGCCCGGACGGACAGCCCCTCGGCCACGATGCGATGGGCGAGGCGGTCCTGCTCCTCCGCGTCCTCGACCGAGAGGAGCGCCCGCGCATGACCAGCGGAGAGCACCCCGGCAGCGACCCGGCGCTGGACCGTCGGGGAGAGCTTCAGCAGACGCAGCGTGTTGGACACCTGCGGCCGGGACCGGCCGATGCGGTCGGCCAGCTGGTCGTGCGTGCAGTTGAAGTCCTTGAGCAACTGGTCGTAGGCGGCCGCCTCTTCCAGCGGGTTCAGCTGCGCCCGATGCAGGTTCTCCAGGAGAGCGTCCAAGAGAAGCTTCTCGTCCTCGGTGGCCCGTACGATCGCCGGGATCGCCTCCAGGCCCGCCTCACGGCAGGCCCGCCAGCGCCGCTCACCCATGATGAGCTCATAGCGGCCGGGACCCAGCTGCCGGACGACGACCGGCTGCAGAAGGCCGACCTCCTTGATGGAGGTGATGAGTTCCTGCAGAGCGTCCTCGTCGAAGACGTCACGCGGCTGACGCGGGTTGGGAGTGATGGCGTCGAGTGGAATCTCCGCGAAGTGAGCGCCGATCGGAGGCGTCGGCACATCCGACCCACCGCTCGGCTCTGTTTCACGTGAAACAGCCGGCAGCGTGGCCACCTTCGCCGCGGCCACTCCGCGGTCGCCTGTCAGGACCGGGACGGCGCCGGGGGAGGCGGAGGCCCCTCCCAGCGCGGCCGAAGCCGGCGTCCTCTCCGTCGACGCGGGTGGGATCAGCGCACCGAGACCCCGCCCCAGCCCCCTCCGTCGCTCACTCACTGGGTCCCCTCCACCATGCTCGGGTTGTTCTGTGCGCCGATATGGGCGTGGCTGGCGTCATAACTGACGCTCACACCCCTCAGCGCGATCTCTCGGGCCGCCTCAAGGTAGGACAGGGCACCGCTCGATCCGGGATCGTAGGTCAGCACCGTCTGTCCATAGCTCGGCGCCTCGGAGATACGGACCGAGCGGGGAATGCTCGTCCGCAGCACCTCGTCGCCGAAGTGGGTGCGCACCTCTTCCGCGACCTGGGACGCGAGGCGTGTCCGGCCGTCGTACATGGTGAGCAGGATGGTCGACACATGCAGGGCGGGGTTGAGGTGCCCCCGCACCAGGTCGACATTGCGCAGCAGTTGGCCCAGGCCCTCCAGCGCGTAGTACTCGCACTGAATGGGGATGAGGACCTCCTGGCCGGCCACCAACGCATTGACCGTCAGCAGACCGAGCGAGGGCGGGCAGTCGATGAGGATGTAGTCCAGCGGCTGCTCATATGCCTGGATGGCCCGCTGCAGCCGGCTCTCGCGCGCCACCAGGGACACCAGCTCGATCTCCGCACCGGCCAGATCGATGGTGGCCGGGGCACAGAAGAGGCCCTCGACATCGGGGACCGGCTGGACGACCTCGGAGAGCGGTCTGCTGTCGACCAGGACGTCATAGATGGACGGGACTTCGGCGTGGTGGTCGATCCCGAGAGCCGTGGAGGCGTTGCCCTGCGGGTCGAGGTCGATCACCAGGACGCGTCCGCCATGCAAGGCGAGCGAGGCGGCAAGGTTGACGGTCGTCGTCGTCTTGCCGACGCCACCCTTCTGGTTGGCAACCACGATGACACGCGTCTGCTCGGGCCGAGGCAGGCCCTCACCGGCGCGACCCAGAGCCTCCACCGCCAGTTGGGCAGCACGACCGATCGGGGTGTCGTCCATCGGAGGCGGTGTTTCACGTGAAACATCCTCCCCGAGCGACTCGGTACGGGGACCGGGGACCGGATCGGTCATCGGTCCCGCGATGTTGGCGTCGGACCGCAAGGATTCACTCTCCTCGACTTCAGGCTCGCAATGAACAGAGCCTCCCATGTCTTCGGGGTCGTGAACCAGTGAGGCCGGTCGTTCTGTGGAGAAATCCACCTCTGTGGACAACTGCGGTCCCTCATTGAGTGAACCGAGAGGCTTGCGGTCGCGGGGTTCGGCCGCGGCGCGGCCCCGACTGATGATGCCGTGCAGCAGTGAGCGACGTTTCACGTGAAACACGATGCACAGCGCCGACGGCCGAACTGTCGCGACACTCCGTCATGCGTAGGTTGGGCAGCTTGTGTGGAGTACGACTCAACGGCGGCGACGGGTGCGTCCCGTCCGGGCCGCCTTCGCTCGCTTGGCCGCGAACCGCACACCGCCCGGGCTCTCTCCGACCTCGACCCGTACGACCGTGGACAGCGGATCCACCACGCCCTCGCCCACATGCAGGATCGACGTCTCGACGGCACCGAGCTTGCTCAGCGCGGTCGCCGCGCTCTTCAGCTCCTCCTCCGCGGTGTCCCCCTTGAGGGCGAGCATCTCACCGTACGGCCGCAGCAGCGGGATGCCCCAGGTGGCCAGGCGGTCCAGGGGCGCCACGGCCCGCGCCGTCACCACATGGACCGGCGGCAACTGCCCCATGACCTCCTCGGCGCGACCGCGCACCACGGTCACATGGTCGAGGCCGAGCAGCTCGACGACCTCGGTGAGGAAGTTCGTCCGGCGCAGCAGCGGCTCCAGCAGAGTGATCTTGAGATCCTCCCGGACGAGCGCCAGAGGGATGCCGGGCAGGCCGGCGCCCGAGCCGACATCGCAGACCGTCACGCCCTCGGGCACGACCTCCGAGAGCACCGCGCAGTTCAGCAGATGCCGCTCCCAGAGCCGGGGAACCTCGCGCGGGCCGATGAGCCCTCGCTGCACTCCGGCCTCGGCCAGCAGCTCGGCGTACCGGACCGCATCCGCGTAGCGATCTCCGAATACCGCGCGAGCCTGCTCAGGCGCAGGGGGGAGCTCCGCTGCCTCCGTCACGGGGACCGTCCTTCCGTACCGCATCAGCGCTTCGCGCGCCGACCACCAGAACTATCAGGCTGACAAAGACCGGCCCCGTCTGCACAACAGACGGGGCCAGGGTGACGTACGTATCGATTCAGTTGGGGAGTACGACGACGAAGCGCTGCGGCTCCTCGCCCTCGGACTCACTGCGCAGACCGGCCGCCTTGACCGCGTCGTGAACGACCTTACGCTCGAACGGGGTCATCGGCTTGAGCTTGACCGGCTCACCGCTGTTCTTCGCGTCGGCGGCGGCCTTGGCACCCAGCTCGGAGAGCTCGGTGCGCTTCTTGGCGCGGTAGCCCGCGATGTCCAGCATGAGCCGGCTGCGGTCGCCGGTCTCCCGGTGCACGGCCAGGCGCGTCAGCTCCTGCAGCGCCTCCAGCACCTCGCCGTCCCGGCCGACCAGCTTCTGCAGGTCGCGGCTGCCCGTGTCGCTGATGATCGACACAGCGGCACGGTCGGCCTCGACGTCCATGTCGATGTCGCCATCGAGGTCGGCGATGTCCAGCAGACCCTCGAGGTAGTCCGCCGCGATCTCGCCCTCCTGCTCCAGGCGGGTCAGGGTGTCTGCACCCTCGGCGGCGGCGGAGGTGGTGCCTTCCGTCACGGGATGGGCTCCTTCTTACTTCTTGGACGGGGACTTGGGGCGCTGCGGGCCACCCTTGCGCTGCCCGGACTGGGCCTTGCTGCGGGTGCCGCTGCCGGGCTTGGGAGTGGCCTTCTTGGCAGCGCCGGCGGGCTTGGCGTCCTCCGGCTCATCGGTCTTGCTCAGCGACGTGGGCTCGCCGGCCGCCTTGGGACCCCCGGTCTGGCGCTGGGCCTTGGTCTGCCGCTTGGGCTGCTGGCGCCTGGCGGCGGTCGCGCTGGTGGTTGTGCCACCGTCCTCGGTCTGGGCGGCTGCCTGGGCCTCGCTCTTGACGACGGTGCCGTCGGCCTGGGCCGCGAGGCCCGCCTTGTTCAGACCGTTGATGAACTTGCGCTCGTAGTCGTTGCGGTCGCGGCCCTTGGCGACGATCGCCTTGACGATGGCCTTCTCGCCCCGGCCGCGGGTCTTGCCGTGGTGGCTGACGCGCTTGAACAGGCGCTCCAGGTAAGCGGCCTGGGCCTTGGAACCCGGGGTCGGGTTGTTGTGGATGACGTACATCTGCTGGCCCATGGTCCACACGTTGGTGGTCAGCCAGTAGACGAGGACACCGACCGGGAAGTTGATACCGAAGACGGCGAACATGACCGGGAAGATGTACATCAGCATCTTCTGCTGCTGCATGAACGGCGTCTTCACCGTGGTGTCGACGTTCTTCGTCATCAGCTGGCGCTGCGTGTAGAACTGCGACGCCGACATCAGGACGATCATGACCGCGGTGACGATGCGGACCGTGGTGATCGAGGCGTCGAGGGCCGCGGCGTCCGAGGCGCTGTCCGTGAAGGTCGCCGCCAGCGGGGCACCGAAGATGTGCGCCTTCTGCGCGCTGGCCAGCAGGCTCTCGTTGATGACACCGACGGTGTCGTTGTTCGCGATGCTGTTGAGCACGTGGTACAGCGCGAAGAAGAACGGGGACTGCGCAAGGATCGGAAGGCACGAGGAGAGCGGGTTGGTACCCGTCTCCTTGTACAGCTTCATCATTTCCTCGGACTGGCGCTGCCGGTCGTTCTTGTAGCGCTCCTGGATCTTCTTCATCTCCGGCTGGAGCGTCTGCATGGCGCGCGTCGCCTTGATCTGCTTCACGAAGAGCGGGATCAGGCAGATCCGGATGAGGATCACCAGGGACACGATGGACAGGCCCCAGGCCCACCCGGTGTCATCGCCGAAGAGGGCGCCGTACACCTTGTGGAACTGGACGATGACCCAGGAGACGGGTGTGGTGATGAAACTGAAGAGGCTGGCAATCGTGTCCACTAATCATGCTCCTTGGGCATGGGACGGGGTCTCTGCGGCCGGGCTCGAAGAAACATTCTCCTCGGTGGCCGTTTCGGCGGCGGAGGTCCCGCCCTTGCGTGCGCGCCAGGCGCCGCGCAGCATCTCGTGCCAACGCGGACGCTTACGCGGGGGCACATGGTCCACCCCGCCCAGCGACCACGGATTGCACCGCAGAATGCGCCAGGCGGTGAGCGCCGTTCCCTTGATCGCGCCGTGCCGGTCGATGGCGGTGTATCCGTAGTGAGAGCACGACGGGTAGTACTTGCACACCGGCCCGAGCAATGGACTGATCGTCCACTGGTACAGCTTGATCAGAGCCAGCAGCGGGTACTTCATCGCGCGCCCCCTCCCAGCAGCCGTTGAAGGGCGGCATCAAGGTCTTGGGCCAGCTGTGCGTGGTCGGCGTCACCCGCTCCGGGCAGCGCTCGTACGACTACCAGGCTACCGGGGGGACAGAGGGCGACCCTGTCACGCATGAGATGACGCAGTCGGCGCTTCACCTTGTTGCGCACGACGGCGCCGCCCACTGCCTTGCTCACGACGAAACCCGCACGCGTCGGGGGAGCGCTCTCCCCAGGCGCGTGCGGGTCCGTGGCACCGCTTCGAAGGTGGACGACGAGCGTCGGGCGTCCGGCCCGGCGCCCTCGTCGTACCGCGGTCGCGAAGTCCTCGCGCCGCCTCAGCCGGTTCTCGGTGGGCAGCACGACGGCATGACCTGACCGGGATCAGGCGGACAGGCGGGCGCGACCCTTGCTACGGCGGGACGCGAGAATCGCGCGGCCGGCACGGGTGCGCATACGCAGCCGGAAGCCGTGGGTCTTCGCGCGACGACGGTTGTTCGGCTGGAAGGTGCGCTTGCTCACTCGGGGGCTCCAGAAAGAAATCGGTGGTGGCGGGGTGCCGTCCTGGCTGTCACCGTGCGCCCACGAGTAGCTCGCGTTACGCCCGAGTGCACCGCTTTCCGATCACCGGACTACCCCGCGTGTGCGGGGACGTGATCTGTGCCCATCGGAGGCAGGCGGCAGCAGCCATCGACAACTCGACCTGGTTACGGTACGCGGGGCTACGCCATCCGGTCAAACCGACGACCATCGGGGGACACTGTCCACAGCCTGGGGACAACAACTTGAACCGTACCGGCCGGGCTGACTACCGTGGCTGGACTCCGATTCGTTCCCTTGTCCCCGACCCCACCCGATTTACATCCCGATCCGTCCCACGATCACACGATCGTGTGACCTGCGAGAGAGCGTGCCCTGTGGCTGACGTACCTGCCGATCTTGCCGCAGTGTGGCCACGTGTTCTGGAGCAGCTCCTCGGTGAGGGACGTGGCCAGGGTGTGGAGTCGAAGGACGAGCACTGGCTGCGGCGGACCCAGCCGCTGGCCCTGGTCGCGGACACCGCGCTGCTCGCCGTGCCGAACGAGTTCGCGAAGAACGTGCTGGAGGGCCGGCTCGCGCCGATCGTCAGCGACACACTGAGCCGCGAATGCGGCCGCCCGATCCGCATCGCGATCACCGTCGACGACTCCGCCGGCGAGCCCCCGGCACCACCGGCCCCGCCGCAGCAGCCCCGCTACGAGGAACCCGAGCTGCCGTCGTCCGGGCAGTACGACGGCGGGTACGACACACCGCCGTACGAGGGCTACGGCCGCCACCGCGGCGAGCAGCTGCCCACCGCCCGCCCGGCCTACCCCGGCGAGTACCAGCGCCCCGAACCGGGCGCCTGGCCGCGCGCCCAGCAGGACGAGTACGGCTGGCAGCAGCAGCGCCTCGGCTTCCCCGAGCGAGACCCGTACGCCTCACCGTCGCAGGACTCGTACGGCGGTCCCGGCCAGGACCCCTACGGCGCGCCGGCCCCGGACTACCACCAGGCACCGCCGGAGCGCCCGCCGTACGAGAAGCCGTACGAGCAGTACGACAAGCCGTACGAGCAGCAGCGCGGTGACTACGACCAGCGTGACGGGGGACGGCGGGAGCTGCCCGAGCCACCGGCCGGCGCGGGTCCCGCGCACCGCGGCGGGCCCGGGGTGCCGACCCTGCCCTCGGCGGGCGGTGGCACCGGGGGTCCCGGCCCGCTGGGCGCCCAGTCGGCGGCCTCGACCGGCGGGCCGGGCGAGCCGACCGCGCGGCTGAATCCGAAGTACCTCTTCGACACGTTCGTCATCGGCGCGTCCAACCGCTTCGCCCACGCGGCCGCCGTGGCCGTCGCCGAGGCCCCCGCCAAGGCGTACAACCCGCTGTTCATCTACGGCGAGTCGGGGCTCGGCAAGACGCACCTGCTGCACGCGATCGGACACTACGCGCGAAGCCTGTACCCCGGCACGCGCGTGCGGTACGTGAGCTCCGAGGAGTTCACCAACGAGTTCATCAACTCCATCCGCGACGGCAAGGGCGACAGCTTCCGCAAGCGCTACCGCGAGATGGACATCCTGCTCGTCGACGACATCCAGTTCCTGGCGGACAAGGAGTCGACGCAGGAGGAGTTCTTCCACACCTTCAACACGCTCCACAACGCCAACAAGCAGATCGTCCTCAGCAGCGACCGGCCGCCCAAGCAGCTGGTGACGCTGGAGGACCGGCTGCGGAACCGTTTCGAGTGGGGTCTGATCACCGACGTCCAGCCCCCCGAGCTGGAGACTCGGATCGCGATCCTGCGCAAGAAGGCGGTGCAGGAGCAGCTGAACGCGCCGCCGGAGGTGCTGGAGTTCATCGCCTCCCGGATCTCCCGCAACATCCGTGAGCTGGAGGGCGCGCTGATCCGGGTGACGGCGTTCGCCTCGCTCAACCGGCAGCCGGTGGATCTGGGCCTCACGGAGATCGTCCTGAAGGACCTGATCCCCGGTGGGGACGACTCGGCGCCCGAGATCACCTCCACGGCCATCATGAGCGCCACGGCGGACTACTTCGGGCTCACGGTCGAGGACCTGTGCGGCACATCGCGAGGGCGGGCGCTGGTGACCGCCCGGCAGATCGCCATGTACCTGTGCCGGGAGCTGACCGACCTGTCGCTGCCCAAGATCGGCGCGCTGTTCGGCGGCCGTGACCATACGACGGTCATGCACGCCGACCGCAAGATCCGCAACCTGATGGCCGAGCGGCGCTCCATCTACAACCAGGTCACCGAGCTGACGAACCGCATCAAGGCCGGCTGACGCCGCACCGGCGGCCCGGACCGGCCGCGCACCTTCCTCCACAGCCTGTGGGCGCCCCTGGACGAGCTCCGGAGGCGCCCTCACGCGTTCCTGGGCCATGGTCAGGGTGTGCGGCAGGGCCGCGCTGCCCGATGCCGGTTGTTCGATTAGCTGCTGAGTTACGGGCGCTCTCCACAGATTCGGTGACTTTCTTCCGTCCACATCCTGGGGACTGGGAAGTTGTCCAGATCGTGTCCACAGGGCGGCCTGTGGGGGAAACATAGGGCCAGGTCAGGGGGCTGTGGATTCGTGGACGAAGGAAATCCACAGGCTGTGGACGAAACGGTGGCCCACAGGTTGCGCGCGCGGTTGTCCACCGGCAACCCACAGGCTAGGGCCGGTTGTCCCCAGCGATCCCCAGCTTCTCCACATGTCTGTCCACTGTTCGGCAACCTGGAGTCGCCTCTGACCGTGTCGAGTGAAAGCCGTCACATCGCGTTGCCGGGTTGGGCTGTGGGAAAGACGGGCAAACCTGGGGACGGTGTTGGGGAGAAGTCGCCTCAGCCTGTGCATGGAGTGTGCAGAACTTTCTGTTCTCCACAGAAGGCCCTGGTTGTCCACCGCCTCCACCCACAGGCCCCGTGGACAAAATCTCGCCTCTGAGCTGCGGAAACGAAGTTATCCACGGTATCCACAGGCCCTACTACTACTTCCCACTAGAGAGAGCCCGGGAATCGTTTTGAAGCGGGTCCTGTGCACAACTCGCTCTTCGGCGCCCGGCTGCCCCTCATCACGACTTGACCCCGAGAGGCACCAGCTGTCAGTGCGGTGCGTCAGACTGGTCCCCGGGTGTCCTTCCCCTCACCGGGGGCGGCGACACCCAGACAGACGACGAAGGCGAAGCAGGGCGAGAAGCGCCGGCAACAGCAGGAGGCGGCTTACGGTGAAGATCCGGGTGGAACGCGACGTACTCGCGGAGGCAGTGGCCTGGGCGGCGCGCAGCCTCCCGGCCCGTCCGCCGGCGCCTGTCCTCGCCGGCCTGCTGCTGAAGGCCGAGGACGGCCAGCTGAGCCTGTCCAGCTTCGACTACGAGGTCTCCGCGCGCGTGAGCGTCGAGGCGGAGGTCGAGGAGGAGGGCACCGTCCTCGTCTCCGGCCGGCTCCTCGCCGACATCTCGCGGGCGCTCCCCAACCGGCCGGTGGAGATTTCCACAGACGGTGTACGGGCGACGGTGGTCTGCGGCTCCTCGCGATTCACCCTCCACACACTGCCTGTGGAGGAGTACCCGGCGCTGCCCCAGATGCCGAACGCGACCGGCACGGTCCCCGGCGAGGTCTTCGCCTCCGCCGTGCAGCAGGTGGCGATCGCCGCCGGCCGTGACGACACGCTGCCCGTGCTGACCGGTGTGCGCATCGAGATCGAGGGCGACACCGTCACCCTGGCCTCCACCGACCGCTACCGCTTCGCCGTCCGTGAGTTCCTGTGGAAGCCGGAGAACCCGGACGCCTCCGCCGTCGCCCTGGTGCCCGCCAAGACGCTGCTGGACACCGCGAAGGCCCTGGGCGCCGGGGACAGCGTCACGCTGGCGCTGTCGGGCTCCGGCGCGGGCGAGGGACTGATCGGTTTCGAGGGCGCGGGCCGCCGTACGACCACACGGTTGCTCGAGGGCGATCTGCCGAAGTACCGGACGCTGTTCCCGACCGAGTTCAACTCCGTCGCCGTGATCGAGACCGCGCCCTTCGTGGAGGCCGTCAAGCGTGTGGCCCTGGTGGCCGAGCGGAACACGCCGGTGCGGCTGAGCTTCGAGCAGGGTGTGCTGATCCTGGAGGCCGGGTCCAGCGATGACGCACAGGCTGTGGAGAGGGTCGACGCGCAGCTGGAGGGTGACGACATCTCGATCGCCTTCAACCCGACCTTCCTGCTGGACGGTCTGAGCGCGATCGACTCGCCGGTGGCGCAGCTGTCGTTCACGACGTCCACGAAGCCGGCGCTGCTGAGTGGGAAGCCCGCGGTGGATGCCGAGGCGGATCTGGCGTACAAGTACCTGATCATGCCGGTGCGGTTGAGCGGCTGACGGTTGTCCACAGGCTGGGCCGGGGCTGTGGCTGAGTCGGCGCACCATGGTCTACGTATGAGCGGGTATGCCCACAGTTGTGCGTGAGCGTCCGGGTTTAGGGTCGGGCGTGGCACGAAGGTGCCGGTCACGCCACAGCAACCTAAGGAACAACTGATGGAGCTCGGTCTCGTCGGCCTCGGCAAGATGGGCGGCAACATGCGCGAGCGGATTCGCCGCGCGGGCCACACCGTCGTCGGATACGACCGCAACCCGGACCTCGCGGATGTCCACAGCCTGGAAGAGCTTGTGGGCAAGCTCAGTGGTCCGCGCGTCGTATGGGTCATGGTCCCGGCCGGTGCCGCCACCCAGTCGACCATCGACGAGCTCGCCGGGCTGCTGGAGCCCGGCGACGTGGTCGTGGACGGCGGCAACTCCCGCTGGACGGACGACGAGAGGCACGCCGAGGAGCTGGCCGCCAAGGGCATCGGGTTCGTCGACTGCGGTGTCTCCGGTGGCGTCTGGGGCCTGGAGAACGGCTACGCGCTGATGTACGGCGGCGCCGCCGAGGACATAGCGAAGGTGCAGCCGGTCTTCGACGCGCTCAAGCCGGAGGGCGACTTCGGCTCGGTGCACGCCGGCAAGGTCGGCGCGGGCCACTTCGCGAAGATGGTCCACAACGGCATCGAGTACGCGATGATGCAGGCGTACGCCGAGGGCTGGGAGCTCCTGGAGAAGGTCGACTCCGTGGAGAACGTCCGCGAGGTCTTCCGGTCCTGGCAGGAGGGCACCGTCATCCGCTCCTGGCTGCTCGACCTCGCCGTGAACGCCCTGGACGAGGACGAGCACCTCGACGACCTGCGCGGTTACGCACAGGACTCCGGTGAGGGACGCTGGACTGTGGAGGCCGCCATCGACAACGCCGTGCCGCTGCCCGCGATCACGGCCTCGCTCTTCGCGCGGTTCGCCTCCCGCCAGGAGGACTCGCCGCAGATGAAGATGATCGCCGCGCTGCGCAACCAGTTCGGCGGTCACGCGGTGGCGAAGAAGTAAGCGGCGGAGAAGAAGCAAGCAGTAGGGAAGCTGGGAGGTCGGCTCCGACCATGCACGTCACGCATCTGTCGCTGGCCGACTTCCGTTCGTACGCCCGGGTCGAGGTCCCGCTGGACCCGGGCGTCACCGCCTTCGTCGGCCCGAACGGGCAGGGCAAGACGAACCTGGTCGAGGCCGTCGGCTATCTCGCCACGCTCGGCAGCCACCGCGTCTCCTCCGATGCGCCCCTGGTCCGCATGGGCGCCGAGCGCGCGGTCATCCGGGCGCAGATCCGTCAGGGCGACCGGCAGCAGCTGATCGAGCTGGAGCTGAACCCGGGCCGCGCCAACCGCGCCCGCATCAACCGGTCCTCGCAGGTCAGACCCCGGGACGTGCTGGGCATCGTACGGACCGTGCTGTTCGCGCCCGAGGACCTCGCGCTCGTCAAGGGGGATCCGGGTGAGCGGCGCCGTTTCCTCGACGAGCTGATCACCGCGCGGTCGCCGCGCATGGCGGGGGTGCGGTCCGACTACGAGCGCGTCCTCAAGCAGCGCAACACCCTGCTGAAGTCGGCGGCCCTCGCGCGGCGGCACGGTGGGCGGTCGATGGATTTGTCCACGCTCGACGTGTGGGACCAGCACCTCGCGCGCGCGGGCGGGGAGCTGCTGGCGCAGCGGCTCGATCTGATCGCCGTGCTGGAGCCGTTGGCCGACAAGGCGTACGAGCAGCTGGCGCCCGGCGGTGGTCCGGTCGCACTGGAGTACAGGCCGTCGGCGCCGCTCGGTGGTGTCCACACGCGTGAGGAGCTCTACGAGCGGCTGATGGCGGCGCTCGTGGACGCGCGCAAGCAGGAGATCGAGCGGGGTGTCACCCTCGTGGGGCCCCATCGGGACGATGTGCTGCTCAAGCTCGGCCAGCTGCCCGCCAAGGGATACGCCTCCCACGGCGAGTCCTGGTCGTACGCGCTCGCCCTGCGGCTGGCCTCCTACGATCTGCTGCGCGCCGAGGGCAATGAGCCGGTGCTGGTCCTGGACGACGTCTTCGCCGAGCTGGACGCGCGGCGCCGGGAGCGGCTCGCGGAGCTGGTGGCGCCCGGTGAGCAGGTCCTGGTGACGGCCGCGGTCGACGACGACGTACCGGATGTGCTGAGCGGCGCACGGTACGCGGTGTCCGACGGGACGGTGGAGCGGGTATGACCATGGACCAGCCGGGGAAGGGCACGCAGCCTTCGGGCGTCGACCTCGCGCGCGTGGCGCTGCGTGCTGCTCGTGAGCAGGCACGCGCGCGTGGGGACGCGGTGCAGCAGAAGAAGCAGGCGCGGCGTGGGGGCGGCCTGCGCTCCGGCGCGCGCGCGGACGGGCGCGACCCCATGGCGCTGGGCGCCGCGATCAACCGGCTGCTCACCGAGCGGGGCTGGGAGGCGCCGGCCGCGGTGGGCGGGGTGATGGGCCGCTGGCCGCAGATCGTCGGCGAGGACGTGGCCAAGCACTGTGTGCCCGAGCGGTACGACGAGGACGAGCGCGTGCTGGTGGTGCGCTGCGACTCGACGGCTTGGGCGACGAATCTGCGGCTGCTGGCGCCCACGCTGGTCGCGCGGCTGAACGAGGATCTGGGGCACGGCGCGGTGCGGCAGATCAAGGTGCAGGGGCCCGGCGGCGGCCCCCGTCGGTACGGGCCGCTGTCGGCCCCGGGCAGCAGTGGGCCCGGTGACACCTATGGGTGACGCACATCACGTAGGGGCCGGGTGCTGACGCCGGAGGGATCCGGACGGTCGGGGCGGATTCACCGATCCTCTCCGGCCGTCCGGTGTTTTGTATGTCAAATAGCCGCACTTCGGTGCGAATTCAGACCTGACTCTCCAGTAGCCAAGGGTTGACACCCAGAAGCGCTGAGTGCCTCTGTGAGCCTCTTGGAGCCCCCATCCGCATATCGGGAGTCGGCCGAGACCGGTTGAGGGCGGCACATGGGGACTCAGGTACCGGCAAACCCCCATCGCTGTCAGTGGTACCGGTAGACTGGAAGACGATCCCGCCCCAAACGTGGGGACCGTCCGGGAAAAGCTGAGCAACGCTGATCAAGGCTGACCAACGCACCATGCCGCAGCCGCTCCGGCACCCCGCCGACGAGCCTGGCTTGTGCTGTGCCAGAAAGGGCGCTTCGTGGCCGATTCCGGCAACCCCAACGAGAACATCCCGTCCACCGATGCCCCGGCCGGAGCGGCCGAGGCATCAGTCACGGCGTCGTACGACGCGAGCGCCATCACCGTCCTCGAGGGCCTGGACGCGGTCCGCAAGCGCCCCGGTATGTACATCGGCTCCACCGGTGAGCGCGGCCTGCACCACCTGGTGTACGAGGTCGTCGACAACTCCGTCGACGAGGCGCTGGCCGGTCACGCGGACACGATCGATGTGACGATCCTCGACGACGGCGGCGTGCGCGTCATCGACAACGGTCGTGGCATCCCGGTGGGCATCGTCCCCTCCGAGGGCAAGCCGGCCCTCGAGGTCGTGCTGACGGTGCTGCACGCGGGCGGCAAGTTCGGCGGCGGCGGCTACGCGGTCTCCGGCGGTCTGCACGGCGTCGGTGTGTCCGTCGTGAACGCCCTGTCGAGCAAGGTGTCCGTCGAGGTGAAGACCGACGGCCACCGCTGGACGCAGGACTACAAGATGGGCGTCCCGACGGCCCCCCTGGACCAGCACGAGGCGACCGAGGAGACCGGCACCTCGGTGACCTTCTGGGCGGACCCGGAGATCTTCGAGACCACCGAGTACTCCTTCGAGACGCTGTCGCGGCGTTTCCAGGAGATGGCGTTCCTCAACAAGGGCCTGACGATCCGGCTCACCGACGAGCGCGCCTCGGCGAAGGCCACGGCCGGCGCGGACGAGGCGGGCGCGGACGAGAAGGACGAGGCCAAGACCGTCACGTACCACTACGAGGGCGGCATCGTCGACTTCGTGAAGTACCTCAACTCCCGCAAGGGAGACGTGGTGCATCCCTCCGTGATCGACCTGGAGGCCGAGGACAAGGACAAGAGCCTGTCCCTCGAGGTCGCCATGCAGTGGAACAGCGGCTACAGCGAGGGCGTGTACTCCTTCGCCAACATCATCCACACCCATGAGGGCGGTACCCACGAAGAGGGCTTCCGGGCCGCCCTGACGTCGCTGATCAACAAGTACGCGCGCGACAAGAAGCTGCTGCGGGAGAAGGACGACAACCTCACGGGTGACGACATCCGCGAGGGTCTGACGGCGATCATCTCGGTCAAGCTGAGCGAGCCCCAGTTCGAGGGCCAGACCAAGACCAAGCTGGGCAACACCGAGGCGAAGACCTTCGTCCAGAAGGCGGTCTACGAACACCTCAACGACTGGCTGGACCGCAACCCCAACGAGGCGGCGGACATCGTCCGCAAGGGCATCCAGGCGGCCACCGCGCGCGTGGCGGCCCGCAAGGCGCGCGACCTGACCCGCCGCAAGGGCCTGCTGGAGACCGCGTCCCTGCCGGGCAAGCTCTCCGACTGCCAGTCGAACGACCCCACCAAGTGCGAGATCTTCATCGTCGAGGGTGACTCCGCCGGCGGCTCGGCCAAGTCCGGCCGCAACCCGCAGTACCAGGCGATCCTCCCGATCCGAGGCAAGATCCTCAACGTCGAGAAGGCGCGGATCGACAAGATCCTGCAGAACCAGGAGATCCAGGCGCTGATCTCGGCCTTCGGCACAGGTGTGCACGAGGACTTCGACATCGAGAAGCTCCGCTATCACAAGATCATCCTGATGGCGGACGCCGACGTCGACGGCCAGCACATCAACACCCTGCTGCTGACCTTCCTGTTCCGCTTCATGCGGCCGCTGGTCGAGGCCGGGCACGTGTTCCTGTCCCGCCCCCCGCTCTACAAGATCAAGTGGGGTCGGGAGGACGTCGAGTACGCCTACTCCGACCGTGAGCGCGACGCGCTGCTGGAGATGGGCCGCCAGCGCGGCAAGCGGGTCCGTGAGGACTCGATCCAGCGCTTCAAGGGTCTCGGTGAGATGAACGCCGAGGAGCTGCGCGTGACCACCATGGACCAGGAGCACCGGGTCCTCGGTCAGGTCACCCTCGACGACGCCGCGCAGGCCGACGAGCTGTTCTCGGTCCTCATGGGTGAGGACGTCGAGGCCCGCCGCCAGTTCATCCAGCGCAACGCCAAGGACGTCCGCTTCCTCGACATCTGAGTCGGTCTCAGCTGACCGCACCAGGAAGGACCTTCACCAGCAATGACCGACGAGACCCCCAATGTTCCCGCCGGCGCCGTGACGCCGGGCGAAGAGGCCCTGGCCCTGCGCGTCGAGCCCGTCGGGCTCGAGACGGAGATGCAGCGCTCGTACCTCGACTACGCGATGTCCGTCATCGTCTCCCGCGCGCTGCCGGACGTCCGTGACGGTCTCAAGCCCGTCCACCGCCGCGTCCTGTACGCGATGTACGACGGCGGCTACCGCCCCGAGCGCGGCTTCTACAAGTGCGCGCGCGTGGTCGGCGACGTCATGGGCAACTACCACCCCCACGGCGACTCCTCGATCTACGACGCCCTGGTCCGCCTCGCCCAGCCCTGGGCGATGCGCATGCCGCTCGTCGACTCCAACGGCAACTTCGGCTCCCCGGGCAACGACCCGGCGGCCGCCATGCGCTACACCGAGTGCAAGATGGCGCCGCTGTCGATGGAGATGGTCCGCGACATCGACGAGGAGACCGTCGACTTCACGGACAACTACGACGGCCGCTCCCAGGAGCCGACCGTCCTGCCCTCCCGCTTCCCGAACCTGCTGATCAACGGCTCGGCCGGGATCGCGGTCGGCATGGCGACCAACATCCCGCCGCACAACCTGCGTGAGGTCGCGGCCGGCGCGCAGTGGTACCTGGAGAACCCGGAGGCGTCGCACGAGGAGCTCCTTGACGCCCTCATCGAGCGCATCAAGGGCCCCGACTTCCCCACCGGCGCCCTGGTCGTCGGCCGCAAGGGCATCGAGGAGGCGTACCGCACGGGTCGCGGCTCGATCACGATGCGCGCGGTCGTCGAGGTCGAGGAGATCCAGAACCGCCAGTGCCTGGTGGTCACGGAGCTGCCGTACCAGGTCAACCCGGACAACCTGGCCCAGAAGATCGCCGACCTGGTGAAGGACGGCAGGATCGGCGGCATCGCGGACGTCCGCGACGAGACGTCGTCGCGCACCGGCCAGCGCCTGGTCATCGTGCTCAAGCGGGACGCGGTCGCCAAGGTCGTGCTGAACAATCTGTACAAGCACACCGACCTGCAGACGAACTTCGGCGCCAACATGCTGGCGCTGGTCGACGGCGTGCCGCGCACGCTCTCCCTGGACGCGTTCATCCGCCACTGGGTGACGCACCAGATCGAGGTCATCGTCCGCCGTACGCGCTTCAGGCTGCGCAAGGCCGAGGAGCGGGCACACATCCTGCGCGGCCTGCTGAAGGCCCTGGACGCCATCGACGAGGTCATCGCGCTGATCCGGCGCAGTGAGACCGTCGAGATCGCGCGTGGGGGCCTGATGGGCCTCCTGGAGATCGACGAGATCCAGGCGAACGCCATCCTGGAGATGCAGCTGCGCCGGCTGGCCGCCCTGGAGCGCCAGAAGATCGTCCAGGAGCACGACGAGCTCCAGGCGAAGATCACCGAGTACAACGAGATCCTCGCCTCGCCGGTCCGGCAGCGCGGTATCGTCAGCGAGGAGTTGGCGGCGATCGTCGAGAAGTTCGGCGAAGACCGCAAGACCATGCTGGTGCCCTACGACGGCGACATGTCCATCGAGGACCTCATCGCCGAGGAGGACATCGTCGTCACCGTCACGCGCGGCGGCTACGTCAAGCGCACCAAGACGGACGACTACCGGGCCCAGAAGCGCGGCGGCAAGGGCGTACGCGGCACGAAGCTGAAGGAAGACGACATCGTCGACCACTTCTTCGTCTCGACCACGCACCACTGGCTGCTGTTCTTCACCAACAAGGGCCGGGTGTACCGGGCCAAGGCGTACGAGCTGCCCGACGCCGGTCGGGACGCGCGCGGACAGCACGTGGCGAACCTGCTCGCCTTCCAGCCGGACGAGGCGATCGCCGAGATCCTGGCGATCCGCGACTACGAGGCCGCGCCCTATCTGGTGCTCGCCACCAAGGCCGGTCTGGTCAAGAAGACGCCGCTGAAGGATTACGATTCGCCCCGCTCCGGCGGTGTGATCGCCATCAACCTCCGGGAACGGGAGGACGGTTCGGACGACGAGCTGATCGGCGCCGAACTGGTCTCGTCCGACGACGATCTGCTGCTGATCAGCAAGAAGGCGCAGTCGATCCGGTTCACTGCCACGGACGAGTCGCTGCGCCCCATGGGCCGTGCCACCTCGGGTGTCAAGGGCATGAGTTTCCGCGAGGGCGACGAGCTGCTCTCGATGAATGTTGTTCGACCCGGTACGTTCGTGTTCACTGCGACGGACGGCGGGTACGCGAAGCGGACCGCCGTCGACGAGTACCGCGTCCAGGGTCGCGGCGGCCTCGGTATCAAGGCTGCCAAGATCGTGGAGGACCGCGGTTCGCTCGTCGGCGCGCTGGTGGTCGAGGAGACCGACGAGATCCTCGCCATCACGCTGTCCGGCGGTGTGATTCGTACGCGAGTCAACGAGGTCAGGGAGACGGGCCGTGACACCATGGGCGTCCAACTGATCAACCTGGGCAAGCGCGATGCCGTCGTGGGCATCGCTCGTAACGCCGAGGCGGGGCGCGAGGCGGAGGCAGTCGACGGCGAGGACGCCGTGGACGAGGCCGCCGAGGGTGCCGCGACCACCGGCACGGACGAGGGTGAGGCGCCCTCGACCGAGTAGCACGAGGAGTGAGTCATCGTGAGCGGAGCCACGGGCGCCGGTTCGGTCGGTACGTCGACCGAGACCTCTGCCGGTACGGAGCAGAAGGGCGGCGGCCGTGGCTCCGCCGCGCATGTGACGGATCCGCACACCACCAACCTCAAGGCGGTGAAGGTGACGGACTCCGGCTCGCCCTCTTCCGACGTGCCTGGATCCCAGGGGGGACCCGTGACCGACACCCGAGGCCCGCAGGCGACCTCCCCGCTGCCGGGGGAACGGCAGACGCAGAAGCCCTCCGGGCCGTACCACCCGCCGCAGGCGTACCCGGCGCAGGGCGGCGCGGCCCCGGCCGGCGCGGTACGCCGTCCGCGTACGGGCGCGAGCACCACGCCCCGGGTCCGCAAGGCGCGGCTGCGGGTGGCCAAGGCCGATCCCTGGTCGGTGATGAAGGTCAGCTTCCTGCTCTCCATCGCGCTGGGCATCTGCACCATCGTGGCGTCGGCGGTGCTGTGGATGGTGATGGACGCGATGGGTGTCTTCTCCTCGGTGGGCAGCACCATCTCGGAGGCGACCGGCTCCAATGAGTCGAACGGCTTTGACCTGCAGTCGTTCCTGTCGCTCCCCCACGTCCTGATGTTCGCGTCGATCATCGCCGTCATCGACGTCGTCCTCGCCACCGCCCTGGCGACCCTCGGCGCGTTCATCTACAACCTCTCCGCGGGCTTCGTCGGCGGCATCGAGCTGACGCTGGCGGAGGACGAGTGACCTGCGGCTGAGTACCCGGGGGCGGTCCCAGGAGAACCGATTTTGGGACTGCCCCGGTCGTGCGCTAACCTTCAGGAGTCAGCGCGCGGGACACACCGCAGAGCGCGGCGGGGCTATAGCTCAGTTGGTTAGAGCGCATCCCTGATAAGGATGAGGCCACAGGTTCAAATCCTGTTAGCCCCACAGCATGAAGACCCCCGGTCCAGTAGGGCCGGGGGTCTTCGGCGTTTGGGGTCTTCGGTGTTTCACGTGAAACAAAGCGCCCGGTCGCTGGCGACGGGGGATGCACCAGCGACCGGGCTGTGGCCAAGGCTAACAAGGGCGATGGGGCGGCGGGAACCGACCGAGAACTCCGAGGTGCGCTGTGATGGGTGTCACTCGTCACATGGAGGGTCGTAGGAGAGGCGGGGCAGGTACTCGTGCCACTTCACGCGGGTCAGTACGCCCCGGGTCACCGAGCAGATCCGGTGGACCGCGTCGTCGACGCTCAGGTTCCACAGCCGGAAGGTGTCGATGCCGCTGGAGACGCCGAGCATGCGGCTGTTGGGGCTGAAGGTCAGGAAGTTGCCTGTCTTGGCGTTGGGGCTCATCGAGCGGCCGATGGGAGCGGCGTCGGACGGGCGCGTCACGTTCCACAGCCGTACGGTGTTGTCGTTGCCGCCGCTGGCCAGGGTGCGGCCGTCCTGACTGAAGGTCAGAGAGGCCACCGCCTCGCTGTGACCGGTGAGCGGGCTGCCCAGCGGCCTGGCCCGGGCCGGGTCGGAGACGCTCCACAGGCGGACCGTGTCGTCGTCACTGCCGCTGGCCAGGGTGCGGCCGTCCGGGCGGTAGGCCAGCGTGTTGACGGGCCCCTGATGGCCCTTGAGGGCCTCGCCGAGCTGGGTGGTGCGGGCCGGGTCGGTGACGTCCCACAGGCGGATCGTGCGGTCCGCGCTGCCGCTGGCCAGGGTGCTGCCGTCCGGGCTGAAGGTGAGGGCGTTGATGTAGCCGCGGTGGCCGGTGAGCGGAGCGCCGTGGGGGACGACATGGGACGGGTCGGTGACGTTCCACAGCTGGAGGGTGCGGTCGGTGTAGGCGGTGGCCAGGGTGCGGCCGTCCGGGCTGTAGGCCAGCGCGTCCGGGCCCATGAAGCGGGTGCGCAGGGTGACGGGTGAGTCGTGGGCGACCGGCCGGGACGGGTCGGTGACGTCCCACAGGTACAGCGTCCGGTTGCCCGTCAGGACCGCGAGGGTGCGACCGTCGGGGGAGAACACCAGGGCACGCTGGCCGCCGTCCGCGGACAGGAACGGCCGACCGAGCTGCAGGGGCCGGTCGGGCGTCTCCACGTTCCACAGCCGGACCCGGCCGTCCCGGGCCGCCGTGGCGAGCACCTTGCCGTCCGGGCGGAACGCGCCGATGCGGCCGATCATGTCGGACGTCGGGATCGACCAGAGCCGGACCTTGCTGTCACCGGTGCCGGTGGCGAGGGTGTGGCCGTCGGGGCTGAAACCGAGGGCGTACATCTCACCGCTGCTGCCCGCGAGCGGCTCGCCGACCTGCGACGGGTTGGCCGGGTCCCGGACGTTCCACAGGCTCGCCGTGCTGTCCGCGCTGGCCGCGGCGAGCAGACCTCCGCCGGGACTGAAGGCCACGGACCAGATGGGGCCGGTGTGTCCGGTGAGCGGCGTGCCGAGCGCCGCCGCGTGCCCGGGGTCGGCCACGCTCCACAGCCGGATCGTGTCGTCCGCGCCGCCGCTGGCCAGAGTGCGTCCGTCCGGGCTGAACGCCACCGAGTGCACCAGGTCCGTGTGTCCGGTGAGCGCCGCGCCGACGGGGCGGGGGTGCCGTGGGTCCGTCGTGTTCCACAGCCGGATCGTGTCGTCATCGCCGCCCGACGCCAGCAGGCGCCCGTCGGGGCTGAACGCCACCGACCGTACGGCGGCGGTGTGGCCGCTGATCGGCGCGCCGAGCGCCGCCGCGCGCGCCGGGTCGGCCACGGTCCACAGCCGTACGGTGTTGTCCTCGCCGGCGGAGGCGAGCGTACGGCCGTCCGGGCTGAAGGCGACCAGGTAGATCGTGCCGTGGTGCCCGGTGAGTGTGGTGAGCGGCTTGGGTCCGGCGGGGTCGGTGACGTCCCACAGCCGGATCGTGCCGTCGTCGCCGGCGCTGGCCAGGGTGCGGCCGTCCGGGCTGAAGACCGCGCTGCTCACCCAGCTGGTGTGGCCGGTGAGGGCCTGGCCCAGCGGCTTCGGGCGGGTCGGGTCGTGCACGTCCCACAGGCGGACCGTGCGGTCGTAGCTGGCGGTGGCCAGGGTGCGGCCATCGGGGCTGAACGTGGTGAGGTAGACGGCGCCGGTGTGGCCGAGCAGCGGGGTGGCCAGGGGCGCGTTGACGATCGAGATCAGCCGGTTCGCCGCGCCCTCGTCGTCCGGCCGCAGCCGGTGCGCCACCAGGCTGATCTGGGCGGACAGCGACGGGTCGGTGTCCTGGACGCGGTCGGCCTCGGCGATCACCTGCTCGAACACGGCGTCGTTGCGCTCCTGCCAGGCGACCACCGCCGCGCCGGCGGCCACCACCGCCAGGACCACCACGGCACAGACCGCGGCCCGCCCGATCCACACCGTGCGCCGCCGCAGCCGCACCGAGGCGGCCAGGAACTCCACCGCGCCGCGGGTGAGGAACGTGTCCCCGGCGGCCTTCGCCCAGTTGTGGGCCTGTTCCAGCCGGGACCCCCGGTACAGCAGCGACGAGTCACGGTGGGAGTCCTCCCAGGCCCGGCCGTCCTCCTCCAGGCGCTGGCGCAGCAGATTGCCGCCCCGGTCCTCGTCGATCCAGTCGCGCAGCCGCGGCCAGGCGTGCAGCAGCGCCTCATGGGTGATCTCCACGGTGTCCGCGTCCAGCGTCACCAGCCGGGCGCGGACCAGCGCCTCCAGCGACTCCTCGGTCTTGCCGGGGTCGCTCGACTCCTGCGCCAGCTGGCGCCGCGTGCCGCGCCGGCGGGTCGCCTGGGTGTCCTCGCCGACGCGGACCAGGCGCAGCAGGAGCAGCCGGGCGGCGGCGCGGGCGGCCGGGTCGAGGCCGGACCAGGCCCGTTCGGCGGTCGCCGCCACGGCGCCCTGGATACCGCCCGCGGCCCGGTAGCCGGCCAGGGTCAGCCGACCCGCCTTGCGGCGCTGCCAGGTGGCGAGCAGGGCGTGCGACAGCAGGGGCAGCACGCCGGCGTCGTGTGCGCCGCGCGGGCCGTCGGCGCTCACCTCGCGGACGATGAGTTCCGCGAGGCCGGGTTCCAGTTCCAGGCCCACCGCCTTGGCCGGGCCGGTCACGGCCTCGCGCAGCTCGGCGGTGGTCAGCGGCCCGAGCACCATGTGGCGGTGCTGCAGGGCGTCGGCCAGCTCCGGATAGCCGAGGCACTGCTCGTAGAAGTCGGCTCGGACGCCGAGGACGACCAGCGCGGGGGCGGGGGCGTCGGGGCCGGCCGGTGAGCAGGCGGCGTGCAGGAGCTGGATGAAGGCGCGGCGGTGCGTTTCGTCGGGGCAGAGGGTGAAGGTCTCTTCGAACTGGTCGACGATGAGGACGGGGCGCTGGTCGCAGGGGGACTCGGGGGCGTATGCGGTCGGGGCGGGCCGTGGGCCTTCGGGAGTGTGCGCCCAGGCGGTCACGGCCTCCCGTACGGCCTCGGCGGGCAGTTGCGTGTCGGTGTCCCGTACGGCCCGGGCGGATCGCGGGCTCTCGGAGGTGTCGGCCCGGGCGACGACGGGGGCCAGCTCCGGTATGAGACGGGTCAGCGTGCCCAGTGGGTCGGCGCCGGGGACGAGGTGGAGGACCTGCCGGGCGGGGGCGGTGTCGTCGCCCGGGGGGTTCTTCTGCAGGGCGGGGACCAGTCCGGCGTTCAGCAGCGAGGACTTGCCCGCCCCGGAGGCGCCGACGAGCATCACCAGCCCGCCCGTCTCCTCCGCCGCGTGCAGCTGGGCCACCAGGGCCTCGGTGCTGCGCTCCCGGCCGAAGAACCAGCCGGCGTCCTGCCGCCGGTACGAGGCGAGCCCCCGGTAGGGGCAGACCCCGCCGAGGACGGCCGGGGCGGCCTCGGTCGGATCGCGCCCGGCCTCACGGGCCGGCGGCGCGGGACCGTCGCCCACGGGGTCGGCCACCGCGCGCTCCCACAGGCGCTGCCAGTGGCCGAGGTCGTACAGGCCCGGCGCGACCGGACCGGGCCGCGCGCGCCGGGCCGCGGGTATCAGGACGTGCAGCACCGCGGCGAGGGCGGCGAACTGGGCCGGTACGTTCTTGGCCCGCCGCCAGTCGCTGATCCGCTGGGCGGAGACCCGTACGGGGCGTCCCCGCTCGTCGACGCGCTGCAGTCGTACGACTGCCTCGGCGACGCTCTTGAGGGGTGGGTTGCCCGCTTCCTTGTACAGCAGCGCGAGACGTTCCGCGAAGGCTGTGCGTGCTGCCCCTGAGTCGGAACTCAAGGCATCCACCCCTCACTCCCCACGCCTGGACGTCCGGACCGGAAAACTCACCCTATACGCCTGACCTGCGATTTCGTGCTTGTCCTGACAGGGCGGCCTCCTCCGTGCGCAGTACGGCTGGCACGATCACGGCACAGTCGCCGTCCGGGCGCTGACCACCTGAGATGCGATCCGTGCCGCCGCCGAACGGCCCGGAGTGACAGCGTCCGCTTGAGTTCGGCACCGGTCCCCACGAGGGGAGGGACCGGTGCCGAGTCGCGTCCGGCTTCCTCCGCACACCCCTGGATGCCTGACGGTCCGTCAGTTATTGTCGCCTTGCCGTGCCGCTGTCGCAGGGGGTGAGCGCAAGTGGAGACACATCCGCAGAGTCCGCAGCCACCAGGGGATCCACGCTGGGTCGCGCTGTTCCGTCAGCCGGACTCCGACTCCTGGCGGATGGGCGCGCAGTCGCCCCACCGCGCGCCCGTGCTGTACGCGCTGGGCGAGATGACCCACACCGTGCGGGCCCGCGGCCAGGAGCCGGTGGTCGCGCTGTGGGGGCCGAAGGACGGGGGGTGGGGGCGGTACGAGGCCGGGACACCCGAGCCGGCGCCCCAGCAGACACCGGTCGCCGCCACTCCGGAGAAGCGCGGCAGTACCAGCCTCGCCGAACGGATGCTCGACCGGCGGCATCAGGCCCTCATGGCGGGCCTGAGCAAGGCCGGCCTCTACGACCTCACCCCGGACGACGTGACCGCCCTACGGGCCGTGGTGGACGGGCTCGACGAGACGACGGTGCGCAGAGTGGCGTACTGGCTGGCCGTGGCGGGGCGGTAGCCGCTCGGCCCGGTTCAAGCACGCGTCCGCAGGGCAGGCAGGTCGTGAAGGTCTGGCTCGTGACGGGAGTGCACATGAAGATCTCGGTGGACCCCAGCCGGTGCTATGGCTCGCACGACTGCGTGCACCGGGCGCCGTCCGTGTTCACACTGGTGAACGGGTATGTGGCCCTCATACCGGGGCGTGAGGACGCCGGCGACGAGCCGGAGGTGCGGGAGGCGGCGATGTGGTGCCCCTCCCAGGCGATCGCTCTCGGCGAGTCGGTCAGCCGGTGACCGGGTAGCGCCAGTCGAGGGACGCCAGCGACAGCGCCCGCGCCCGGGCGACCGCCATACGGGCCTCCCGCTCGGCGGAGTCGACGTGCGCCGGGGCCGCCGTCACCTGGCCGTCCCACTTGCGGTAGAGCAGCCCCGGCTCCCGAGTGAACCATCCACGGCTCACCGCGTTGAGTGCCAGCAGCAGTCCGGTGTCCTCGGAGGCGGGCAGCGCCATCCAGCCGCCGAGGGCGAGCAGCAGGTCGCGCCGGACGAAGAGGGTGGCCGGGTGGACCTGGGCGCGGTAGCCGTTCGCCGTCCAGTGCTCCAGCACCGCACCGCGCTCGACGGGCCCCTCGTCGGGGTCACCGGGGAAGTCGACGGTGGTGCCGTCGGGCAGCAGGTCGAGGGCGCGTGAGGTGGCCCAGCCGAGGTCAGGGCGGGCTTCGAGAGCGGCGAGGTCGCGGGCGAGTGCACCCGGGGTGAGCCGGTCGTCGGCGTCCAGGACCTTCACGTACGGCCCCTCGGCGTGGGCGAGGGCCAGGGTGCGGGAGACTCCTGGGCCGCCCGGGGCGCCGGGCCGACCCTGGCGGAAGGTCACGCGGGGGTCGTCGGGCACGTACGGGGCGACGGCGTCGGTCCGGCCGTCCTCCTGGATCAGCCAGTGCCACTCCCAGCGATCGGGCAGCCGCTGGTCGCACAGGGACGCGTGGGCGTCCGGCAGATGGCGGGCCGACGGGGCGTGGACCGCGGTGACGACGGTGATGCGCCGACGGGCTCCGGGACGCTGCACGGCAGCGGTCACCACCTTTCGAGGTACGTGGTGAACAGCAACTGCGTGCGGTCTCCGGGCAGCGTGACGTCGGCGATCTCCACCACGCGGCCGTCGATGTCGTACGACGTCTTGCGCAGCAGGATCACCGGGGTGCCGGACGGCAGGTCCAGTGCCTGCGCCTCTTCCGGTGTCGGGGGCCGGGCGGTGAGGCGTTCCTCGACGCGGTCGACCTCGATGCCCACGGTGTAGAGCTGGTTCTGGGTGCCGCCGGGCCAGGGCTCCCGGTGCTCGTCCAGGAGATCGGGGTTCGTGGCGATCACGGCGCGGACGAGGTAGGAGGTGACGAGGCTGAAGGGGGCGTTCTCGGTCGTACAGCGGGTCCTGTACGTGCGTTCGATGAGCGGGGTGCCTTCGGGGATGTCGAACTCGTGTGCCAGTTGCCGGGGTGCCGCTATCTCTCGGTACGTCGCCCGGAAGACGAGGTCCCGGACGTCCAGTCCGGTGTCGTGCTCCGTAGCTCCTGCTCCGGCCCGCTCGGCGCGCGGCGCGCGGACCCGGTTCTTCTCCCACTGGTGACGGCGGTTGTCCCGGACGGCGAGGGTGCGGGGGCGTCGGACGAAGGTGCCGCTTCCGTGCCGTCTGTCGATCAGACCCTCCTCGGCCAGCACGCGCAGCGCGTTCTGCACGGTCGGCACGCTGTGTCCGTAGTGCCTGGCCAGATCCGTCTCGGACGGAAGCCGGTCGCCCGGTCCGTACCTGTCCTCGCGGATCGATCGGCGGAGATCGTCCGCGATCACTTCGTACGCCTTGGACACGGGGTCCAGCCTACGACTCCTCATGAGGACCTGCGGTCTGCGGGAGGTGCCGGTGCCGGGGCTCAGGGTGTGACCGCCGAGTCGGCGTCGGGGGACGACGGGTCCGGGTGGGCCGGGGACTCGGTGTCCGCGAGGGGGTGGTGGCGGCAGCTGGGGGACGTGCCGTGGGCCTCGGCCCGGATGCGCTGCTTCATCGTGGGTGGCAGGGCCCGGGCATGGGACCACGCCCAGGCGGACGGCGTCAGCGCCGGTGCCGGCGGCGCGGTGCGGGCGGCGGCGCGGTCGCCGGTGTTGCGCGCCGGCTCGCTCTGGGCTACGGCCGTCGCGGCGGTCGTGGTGATGAGTCCGAGCGCCGTGCACAGCGCGAGGAAGGCGGTGACGAAGGCGGTCCACACCTTCATGACCTGGTTCTCAGCCATGATCCCCTCACTTTCGGGTTGGGCGATTTGCGTACTTTCCTCATGATGTGTATGGGGCTCATGAAGTGGCGGACCGACGCACACCGCGTGGCGATGTTCAGATGAACACCACCCGGATGGGTGCAAGGGGAGAGACCGGAGTGAAAAGTGAGGCGGGCGGACGGCGCCGATCCACATCTACTGCTCGGTTGGGGGCGCAAGTTGAGCGGCCGACGCAGGTCACCGATCGATATCGATCGGTGTGTATAGTCGGGCGCCAGAGGTCCCCTACGTCAACGAAAGACGAGGTCGCGCGGTGAAGAAGCTTCTCCTGGTCGCACTGGCCGCCATCGGCGGGCTCCTCGTGTACCGCCAGATCCAGGCGGATCGCGCCGAGCAGGATCTGTGGACGGAGGCGACCGACTCCGTGCCCACGGGTTCGTGAGCTCCCCCAACGGAAACGACATACGTACAGACCCCGGCCGCTCCCCGCGGCCGGGGTTTTGCACTGCGGTGACGGCGGTCGTGGCCGCGGTGGCGGCCGCCTCGGCGGGGACCGCCTGGGGCGCCCCCGCCCCCTGGAGCACCACCCACTCCTACGCCTTCGCCGCCGACGCCCGTACCGTCCCCGGCGCCCCCGGCACCTCCGACGCCGTGAGCCTGGAACCCGGCACGACGTACCGCAGCTCCCTCACGGACGGCGAGAAGACCTACTACCGTCTGGAACTCGACGCCGAGTCGAGCACCTACGTCTCCGTCACCGCGGTCCCCCGTACGGTCGGGGAGCTCGCTGTCGGCGACGGCGTCCGGGTCAGCGTGCAGAACGCCAACGGCCAGGGCTGCTCCAACGACTCGGCGACCGTCGGCGCCGCCCGCAGCCCCCGGCCGGTCACCGCGTGGGGCGCGCGTGAGATCGAGTCCGGCAGGCGGCTGTGCCAGGAGGCCGGGACGTACTACGTCGTCGTGCAGCGCGCCCACGGCAAGCAGCCCACCGGGCAGCCCTGGGACCTGGAGCTCACCACGGTCTCCGAGCCGCGGCCGCGCCAGGCCCAGCCCACACGGGCACCCGAGGTCCGCGACTCCGCGACGCCCGCGCCCCCGACCGCCGAGCCCGTGTCCCGCCGGGGCGGGGCGGGCTTCGCCTCGGCGACCGCCGTGGGGGAGGGCGCCTGGCGCGACGAGATCTCCCCCGGGCAGACCCTCTTCTACAAGATCCCGGTCGGCTGGGGCCGGCAACCCCACGCCACCGTCGAACTCGGCAGCGCCGACGAGGACTCCGGGTACCTGGCCGCCGCCCTCGACCTGACCCTCCACAACCCGGTGCGTGCCGAGGTCGGCACCGCCCGCACCGGCTACGGCGGCACCCAGAAGGCGGCCACGCTGGCCCCCGTGCCACCGGTCGACTACGCCAACCGGTACGCCGCCTCCGAGCGGGTGAGCGGCATGCGCTTCGCGGGGTCGTACTACCTCGTCGTCCATCTCGCCGCACAGGTGGGCGACCGCTTCGGGGCCGGGCCGTACGGGGTGACCCTGCGCGTCGGGGTCGACGGGGTGGCGCAGGAGGGGCCCGGGTATGCGGGCGAGCCCGTGCCACGAGGGGTCTTCGAGGCCGATGAGCAGGACCTGGACGCGGGGGGTGCGGGCGGTACGGAGGGTACGGGCCGCGCGGGGTCCGGTTCCGGTTCGGCGGGGCCGGCGGGAGACGACCGGCTCGCCCTGCGGGCGCTCGCCGCGGGCGGAATCGGCACCGGTACGGCGGTGCTGCTGGGACTCGGTGTGTGGACGGTGACCGCGCGGCGCCGGGGTGCGGCCGCTGCTCAGAGGCGGGACAGCGCCCAGAATCCCACGGCGTAGCAGGCCAGGGCGAGCAGGAGCAGGGGGACGGCGATCTTCGCAGGGGGGCCGGGTCGGCGGGTGCGGCGGTGGCCGTGAGGTGCGGGGTGGTGGGAAATCGCCGGCGCGGGAGTGGGAACCTGCGCGTCCTGGGCGGTGTATGAGGCAGTAGAGGTGTCGATGCGCGGCTCGCGGACCGGCGGGGCGTACGTGGTTGTGGGGAGATAGGGGGAGCTGTGTCGGGTCGGGTTCGGCTGCTGGGGTTGATGGTGGGGCTGCTGGTGGTGTTGGGGAGTGGGCTGCTGCTGTGGTGGTGGAAGGTGGAAGCTGCCGGTATCCGACATGGAGGGGGTCGGAGTCGGTGTGGGGGTGTGTGTGGGCGTGGGGGATGGCCTCGGCGTCGGGGGCGAGGCGGGCATGGGGGTGAGGGCGGCCGCCCCCCAGCCGGACGCCATGGAGGCGGTGCCCGCGTCGGAGGGCGCGGAGGCCACGCCGGGCCAGGTCGCCTGGGTGCCGGTGCTCGTGCCGGTGTCGGTGCCCTGAGCGGAGCCGAAGGGCCAGGACGAGGGGGTGGGCCCGTCGGACCCCGTCGGCAGTCGTACGTCGTCGGAGACCCCCGGCGAGGGCAGCAGCGGCCCCTGTGCTCCGAACCCCTTGGGCAGTGGCCCGAGTTGGTCGAAGATCTCGATCAGCTCGTCGTCGGGGCCGGGCTCGGGAAGGAGTTCCACGGCGGCCGCGAGAGCCTTGCGCGCACCGGTGGCGGTGCGGAAGCGGGCCTGCGGGTCCGGCTGGACCAGCGAGGCCAGGACCTGCCAGAGCGGCTCGGGTATGCCCTGGGGAGCGCCGGGCGTGCCGTGCTCCGCGAAGTACTGGACGAGCGCCTTGACGTCGGGCTTGGCGCCCTCCAGGAGATACAGCCCCACCAGCCCGACGGCGAACAGGTCGGCGGGGAAGTCGGGTTCGGCGCCCATCATCTGCTCGGGCGCGAGATAGCCGGGGGTGCCGACGACCAGGTTGGTCTCGGTCAGGCGGGGCTCGCCCAGGCGCATGGAGATGCCGAAGTCGGACAGGCGCAGGCGTGGACGGCCCGTGCCGGTGGCTTCGAGGAGGATGTTCGCCGGCTTGATGTCGCGGTGGACGACTCCCTCGGCGTGCACGGCGGCCAGTCCGGACAGCAGCTGGTCCAGCAGGGTGCAGACGAACGGCGGGGGCAGCGGCCCGTAGTCACCGACGAGGCGGACCAGCGATCCGCCGGCCACCAGGTCCATGGTGAAAAGGACCTTGTCGTCGTCGGCGGCCCAGCTGGCGGGGGCGAGGACGTGCGGATGGTCGATGCGCAGGGCCTGCTCGCGGACGAAGCGCAGCAGGGAGTGGGCGTCGCTCTGCTGAAGCACCTTGGCGGCGACGTAGCGACGGCGGCGGTGGTCCCAGGCGCGCCAGACGGCGCCGACGCCTCCGCGTCCGATCGGGTCGACGAGTTCGTACCGCCCGGCGAAGACCTCACCCATGACCGTGCGCCACTCCTCCCCCTGTGGGGTTGCCCCTTGCTCCCGTGCCCCCGGCTCCTTGCCTTCCTCTTGCTTCCCCAGGGCGAGCGATGCGACCCCTCTTGTGTGCCCCCGTTATGTGTCGCGTTCAGGTCCCCCGTCGGACGGCGACGCCTCTTGTGCGGTCCCCCCGTGCCGTCCACGACCCTGAGTTGCCGGTCGTCGAGTCGACGCCGGTCAGTTCTGGTGGGACTGGTAGTGCGTGACGGCGTCCGAGGTGCGGCCGGCGCCGTAGACCCGGAGGAACTCGGCGAGTTCGGGGTGGGTCGGGGCGAGGGTGTCCGCGGCGTCGATGATGTCACCGGCGGCGGCCACCGAGCGCAGCAGCGACTGGATCTCGCGGACCACCCGCTTGACCGTGGGCGCGCCCGAACTGCTCGTCGTCTGCGTGGTGTTGCTCAGTACCGATCCCCCCTGAGACCGCTTGATCTCGTCCATGCGCTCGGTGGCCTCGGCCGCGCTCACGCTGCCGTCGGCGACCTGACCGGCCAGTTCCTGCAGCAACTGCACACGCTGCACCACCGCCGGGTTGCCGATCTTCGCCCGCTGCCCGCTCATCAGCTGGGACAGCATCGGCGCGGACAGTCCCAGCACCCCCGCGAGACGGGCCTGGTTAAGACCAAGATCGTCTATGAGCTTACGGAAGAGCGCCCCCAACGGCTCCCCGTACCAGTTCCGCTGCAGTTCCCGCGCTCTCGCGGTCGCTTCCTGCTGTGCGGCGTCCATTGCGTCTCCCCATCGCTTCCCCTGAACAACCGTGGTTCGCTCTAGCGAACCACGCCGAGCATCTTACGGAGAGTGGTCGTTCGCGGGGACCCCTAATCCTTTTGCGAGATCCAGGGGGTGACCCGGTACTCTGGTCTGCGACACCCGCCGGGGCACTCCCTGCGGCGTCACTTCCCGGGGCCTTAGCTCAGTTGGTAGAGCGCTGTCTTTGCATGGCAGATGTCAGGGGTTCGACTCCCCTAGGCTCCACACAGCAAGACCCCTCTGACCTGCGGAAACGCGGTTGGAGGGGTCTTTTTTGGCGCCACCGCGGACCGGGTCGGCGCGACGCGGGTTGTCCCGGCATCGGTGTGTTTCGGCCTTTTCCGTGTTGAGGGCTCGTACACGGCGTGTGCGGCGCCCGGCGACCCTATGCTTCTACTCGCTTGTAGAGGACGATCGGGTGGGCCCGGTCGTTCCCGCGAGCGTGTCAGACCACACGCGTATGAAGGAGTGGACGCCGCGATGGTGTTCAAACGGCTGCTCGGCTCGCTCGGTGTGGGCGGGCCGACGGTGGACACGGTTCTCGACCCGGGTGCGGCCCGGCCGGGCGGCCCCCTGTCGGGGCAGGTCCATCTCAAGGGCGGCGACGCCGACTTCGACATCGAGCACATCACCCTCGAGCTGGTGGCCCGGGTGGAGGCCGAGCACGACGGCGGGGAGAGCGAGGGCGTCGTCGCCTTCGAGCGGTTCACCGTCGGCGGCGGCTTCCGGCTCGCCGCGGGACAGCAGTACAGCGTCCCGTTCACCGTGACGCTGCCGTGGGAGACGCCGATCACCGAGCTGTACGGGCAGGCGCTGGGCATCGTCCTCGGTGTGCGCACCGAGCTGGCGGTGGCCGGCGCGAAGGACAAGGGCGACCTCGACCAGCTGGCCGTCGCCCCGCTGCCCGTCCAGGAGGCGATCCTGGAGGCCCTCGGACAGCTCGGCTTCGGCTTCAGGTCGGCCGATCTGGAGTACGGCCGCATCGGCGGCACCGGCCAGCAGCTGCCCTTCTACCAGGAGATCGAGCTGACCCCGGCGCCGCAGTACGCGCACCAGGTCAACGAGATCGAGGTGACCTTCCTCGCCGGACCGGCCGGAACGGAGGTCGTCCTGGAGGCGGACAAGCGCGGCGGCCTCTTCTCCGAGGGGCACGACGCGCTGACCCGGTTCACGGTCTCCCACGGTGGGGCCGAGCACCAGGACTGGAACACGGTCGTGGACAGCTGGATGCGGCAGCTGGTGGAGCACCGGGCGTCGTACGGCACGCATGCCTCGTACGGGCACGAGGGTCACTACGGGCACCACGGCGGCCACCACCATGACGGCCACCGTTCCGGACCCGGTGTGGGGACGGCGATCGCCGCGGGTGCCGCCGGTCTCGCCGTCGGGGTCGTCGGCGGCATGGTCGCGGCCGAAGTCGTCGACGAGGTCGGTGACTTCTTCGAGGGGGACGAGGAGGACGAGGGCGGCGAGGACTGATGTCCCGCGAGGGCGGGAACTTATCCGCCGACCCATCAGTTTCTACATTGCTGTAGAGATACAGATGTAGATGCCGATGTAGATACGACTCGAACCGTCAGGAGTTCTCATGGCCCTGTGGGACCGCATCAAGGAGTCCGCATCGACGATGCAGACCCAGCTGGTGGCGAAGAAGAACGACCTCAAGAGCGGCGCCTTCCGTGACGCGAGCATGGCGATGTGCGCCCTGGTCGCGGCCGCCGACGGCACCATCGACCCGTCCGAGCGCCGGCGCGTCGCCCAGCTCATCGCCACCAACGAGGTGCTGCAGAACTTCGACGCCGACGACCTGCGCCGCCGCTTCGAGGAGAACCTGGACAAGCTGACCACCGACTTCGACTTCGGCAAGGTCAGCGTGCTCCAGGAAGTCGCCAAGGCGAAGAAGAAGCCCGCCGAGGCCCGTGCCGTCGTCCAGATCGGCATCGTCATCGGCGGCGCGGACGGGGACTTCGACAAGACCGAGCAGGCCGTCGTACGCGAGGCGTGCTACACGCTCGACCTGCCGCCGCACGAGTTCGACCTCTGAGTCAGAGCGACTGAGGGCAGAGCGACCAAGCGCCCGCGGCATCCGGCGGCGGGCGCGCCCTCAGCTCAGAGCGGCGTCGCCGCGTACAGGATGACCATCATCGTCACCGCGGAGTTGGCGGACGACATCGCCGACACGACGGCCCCGGCGGCGGCCGTCCACGCCGCGATGCCCACCGCGGTGAACACGGACGGCCAGCTGCGTGTCGCGGGGGCGGGCCGCAGCAGCGCCGCGACCCGGCGCGGGACCGGTCCAGGGGCCGGTCCCGTGGCCGCGAAGCCCGCGAGTGTGGGCACCGGCGTGCCCCGGGAGACCAGCGCGGCCTTGCCGATCGCCCGCGCCACGGTCCGGCGGTCGCCGACGACGCGAGCCGCGTCCTCGTCGGCCCACCGCTCCGTCGTGTAGGACACGGCGGTGCGCAGCGGGCGCAGAAAGGGGTTGGCGCGCGCGGCCAGCTGCGTCACCAGCAGGAACCGGTGATGGCGCTCGGCCAGGTGGGCCCGCTCGTGGGCGAACAGGGCGCGGCGTTCGGCGGGCCGCAGGCCGTCGAGCAGGGCCGTGGTCACCACGATCCGGTTCCGGGAGCGACCGGGCAGGGCGTACGCGTAGGGCGTTCCGTCGGGCAGTACGGCGACCTCCGTGTCCGGCAGGGTGGCGAGTGCCCGGTGTGCGCGGCGGCGCACCCGGCCGTGCCGCCACAGGGTCCGCGCGCACACCGCGGCCACGGCCAGCAGCGCGGGGATCGCCGCCTTCCCGGCCACCTCGTCATAGGGGACGGCCGCGCGCACCTCAGGGTCCGACCAGCCGTCCGGCAGCGGGTTGCCGGGCAGTTGGGCGGTCCCCACGACCATCAGCAGCCCGAGGCACACCGTGCTGCACGCGGCCATCACGCCGGCCACGGCGGTCAGCAGCCGGGTGGCGACGCGCGGGTGCAGATGCTGCTCGGCCAGCCGGGCGACCGGCCAGGCCGTCAGCGGCAGGACCAGTGGCAGAAAGACGAACACCCCCATGAGGACCTCAGTCTTCCCCGTCGTCCTTCGCCCGATCCAGCAGTTCTCGCAGGAGGCGCTCGTCGCCCGGTTCGAGGGAGGTGACGAAGCTGGCCAGCACGGCCTCCCGGTCGCTCTCGCCGTCCAGGAGCTTGCGCATCTTGTGCGCGGCGAGCCCGGCCTGGTCCGACACCGGGGTCCAGGCGAAGGACCGGCCGGTGCGCTCCCGGGTCACCACGCCCTTGGCCAGCAGCCGGGTCAGGATCGTGACCACCGTCGTATAGGCGAGGTCCCCGCCGAGCCGTTCCTGCACCCAGCCAGCGGTCGCCGGCCCGTCCGCCTCGCGCAGGGCCGACAGCACCTGTACCTCCAGCTCGCCCTGCCCCCGCCGCCGGGGACGCCGGTGATCCGTCACGTCCTGTCTCCCTTCCGCCGTGTCGACTTCACGGACGGTCCATCGTAGGGACACCCGGCGCTGTCGATGTCCGGATCCGAGCCCCGCTATTTCTACATTGCTGTAGATTCAACTTGGACACCACCGCACGCAGGATCTCAACCAGGAGGAGAACCATGGGAGTTTCCCTGGCCAAGGGCGGCAACGTCTCGCTCAGCAAGGAGGCGCCGGGCCTGACGGCCGTCCTGGTCGGCCTCGGCTGGGACGTCCGCACCACCACGGGCACCGACTACGACCTCGACGCCTCCGCGCTGCTCCTCGACGCCTCCGGCAAGGTGCTCTCCGACCGGCACTTCGTCTTCTACAACAACCTCACCAGCCCCGACGGCTCGGTCGAGCACACCGGCGACAACCTCACCGGTGAGGGCGAGGGAGACGACGAGGCGATCAAGGTGAACCTGGCCGCCGTACCCGCCGAGGTGGACCGGATCGTCTTCCCGGTCTCCATCCACGACGCCGAGGCGCGGGGGCAGAGCTTCGGCCAGGTCCGCAACGCGTTCATCCGGGTCGTCAACCAGGCGGGCGGCGCGGAGATCGCCCGCTACGACCTGAGCGAGGACGCGTCGACCGAAACGGCCATGGTCTTCGGCGAATTGTACCGCCACGGCACGGAGTGGAAGTTCCGCGCCGTGGGCCAGGGCTACGCCTCCGGCCTGGCCGGAATCGCCTCCGACTTCGGCGTCAACGTCTGAGTCTCAGGAACGCCCGGAGGGATCGTCCCGCTCGACGACCACTCCCGGTACGACCCGCCCCTCACCGGACGGCGCGCCGGACGAACCCTCCTCCTTCAGCGCCTTGGCCTCGCTCTTGAGGATCCGCGTGGCCTTGCCCGCCGAACGCGTCAGCTCGGGCAGCTTCTTGAAGCCCACGATCACGATGACGACGATGAGGATCAGGGCCAGTTCGCTCAAGCCGAACATCAGACTGCTCTCTCCCGGTGGCGGACGGCGACCGATACGGCGTACCGGCGACACACTGCAATCTACAGTGCTGTAGAAGCTTCTGCCGTGGAAGTCTCTCCCGAGATGCGATCGCCCAACAAGCCCGCCTTCCGGCCGCCTTGGCCGAGACGGGGCCGCCTCACCGGCCCGCTGCCGCCTGGGCCTACAGCGAGGCGGCGATGGCTCGGATGACGGGCAGTCTGTTGTACAGCTCGTCGCCGGGGCACTGGGTGTTGTAGCCGTCGCGGTGACCGTGGATGGTCCGCAGGGTCAGTTGGGCGCCGAGGGGCCAGGACTTGCCGAAGTAGTTGGTGCCGGCGGCGCCCGCCGTGAGCGTGGTGGTTCCGGCCGGGTCGATGCCGTACTGGCCGAGCTTCCAGGCGGCGAGTGCCGCCACCGAGTTCAGCACCTTCTGCGGGGGTGCGGTGGTGGTGTAGGTGCCGAGGACGGCGATGCCGGTCGTCTGGGTGTTGAAGCCATAGGCGTGGGCGCCCTGGACGGCCCGGTCCACGCCTCCCTTGCGGCCTTCGTAGAGGGTGCCGCACTTGTCGACGAGGAAGTTGTACCCGACGTCCCGCCAGCCCAGCTGTTTGACGTGGTAGGCGTAGATGGCACGGACGACCGCGGGGGCGTCGGCGCAGGTGTAGCCGTTGGAGTTGGCCGTGTGGTGGACGACCGCCGCCTTGATCTTCCCGCTCGGCACATAGAGGGGGGGCTCAGGGCTGATCGACTCGTCGGCGCCCCAGCCCGCCCGCGACACGATCGCCGGCCGTGGGGCGGACTCGACGCCCACTGCGCCCGGCAGCACCGGAGGGACCGCGGGCACCGGGCGTACGGTCGTGCGCGGACCGGGGTCGATCAGGTCCAGGCGCAGACCGTCGGGCAGGCCCGACAGCTCCTCACCGGCCGCGACGATGCGGACCTCCGCGTCGCTCGCCTCGTCCACCCACAGAGGGTCGGTGCCGCCCCGCCGTGCCATGTCGTCGCCATGGCCGTCGCCGCCGTCCAGCCGCGTCCAGTCGGACCAGGGGGCACCTCCGGAGACCCGGGTACGGACCTCCACCGAGCCGGTCAGCGGCGCCGAGGGATCGTCCCAGGTGACCCCGAGCATCCTGAACTGCCGTGAGGCAGCCGCGCGGAACACGGTGGTACGGCCGGGCGTGAGCGGCACGGCATGGACCTCGCTGCGCGCGCCACCGATCGCCATCGGTGTCCCCGACCCTTCCAGGCCGTGCGCCGGCACCGTGAAGGAGGACGGCAGGGCGAAGATTCCCACCGCCACGACCGCGACTTTGCGTACTGCTCTCCACATGCGCTTCTCCCAAGTCCGGCAGTCCCGCACCGATCATCTGCCGATCGGTGCGAAGCGGGAGCGGCACGAGGACGAACGAGCCCCCCTGCGGGGGAGGATGATGGGCCGGACGGCGTAGCCGGGGGCGTGTCACCCGGCCTGTACCGGGGTGCCCGTTCCGTCGTATGCCCGGCCGTTCCCGGCGTCCACCTGCCACAGGTCCGCCTGGCCCGGGACCAGGGGATCGACAGCCTGCGCGGGGCCGTCCATGGACACGCTCACCAGCCAGTGCGCCCGCCATGTGCCGTCCCTGTCCAGGGCCTTGAGCGTGACGGCCTTCAACTCCAGCGCGTCCGGAACGCGGCCGCCGTGCGCCTCGGCCTGCGCCCTCATCGCGTCCCGAACGGCCTTCTCGGCCTGCGCGGCATCGACCTCGGCGGGCTTGAGCCTCAGCTGCGTCGGACCGCGGGTCACATCCACCTGCGCCACCCGCCCGGCACGGTCGACCCACACGCTCAGCGCCCGCGGCATGAGAACCCCCTCCGCACGCCACCGCCAACTGGTCGTCCAGCCCTCCTGCGCGTTCTCGCCCGCCGGAGAAGTCCGATGCTCGGTCGCCCCTTGCGCCCACGGGTAGTGCCCGCGCATGTACGACAGGGCCACCCGGTACGCCTCCTCCTGTGTGGACGGCGGCCGGGCGCCGGTCACCGGGTGGGCCAGGCCGATGTTCAGGTGCTCGGCGCCCGGCCAGGAGAGGCTGCCGAAGCCGAACACTTCCGGGTGGTCCCCGTCGCCGCTGAGCACGTTGAAGACAACAGTGCGGGAGCCACACGGGGAATCCGGGCACGGCTGCTCGTAGACCTGCTCCGACCGGTAACGGTCGCCGAACGCCTCCCGCACGGCCCGCTCCACGGCCTGCCGCTGCGCGGAGTCGGCGGGCGACAGCCCCGTGCCGTCCACATGAGTGAGGGTCAGCAGCGGGCGTGCGCCGCCCGCGCCCAGGACGAGCAGAGCGAGCGAAGCGACCAGCGCGCCCTTGGCGCCGGCGCGCCAGTCGAGCACGCCGCGGACCGCCAGGAGCACCGCGGCCGCGGCGAGCCCCACAAGGCCACCGAGGATGTTCATCTCGGCGTCCGCGCTGTCGCACACCCGGCCCAGACCGTCCACCCTGGCCTGGATGAACTCGATGACCAGGGGGAGCGAGACCACACCGACCAGCGCGGGCAGCGGGCGGCGCAGAGCCAGCAGGGCGAAGAGACCGAGCGGCACCGTCAGGGCGAGATTCCACAACCCCTGTGTGGTGTGGAAGGGCTCGGCGAGGTCGTGGTTGATCACGCACCTGCCGGAGGCCGGTCCGCTGTCCATGAAGGTGACACCGAACACACCGGTGACGGTGGCGGCGAGACCTCCCCACCACAGAGCGTGAGGACCGCCCAGACGGCGGGAGACCAGCCACGCCGCCCCTGCTGCGACGAGCGCGATCAGGGTGCAGACGGCGAGGTAGCCGTAGTGGTGCTGGAAGACGGCGGCGAACACGGGCGTCCTTGGGCGTCGGGGCGTGGGAGCCTCGGGGCGAAGATCCTTTCGGGACAGACGGCGCTCCGGACACCCGCAGTTGCACGAACCGAGCGCCAGATCCTTCGGTTTCCGCTGGTCGCGACGGGGAACCCGGAGCCGGTGGTCGCGTACGGAGCGGAGCAGCGAGTGCGTGTTCCGGTTCTGCGGGCCGGATGGCTCAGGCAGGCGTTCGTCCACTGGGCCTACCGGCCGGACGAGGTCCAGACGCTGCTGCCCGGCGGGCTGGTCGTGGACGAGTACCAGGACACGGCATGGGTGAGCCTCACCGCCTTCGTCATGGCGGAGGTACGACCACCCGGGCCCGTGCCGGGGCTGCCGGCGTTCGCGGAGACCAACCTGCGGACATACGTACGGCACGGGGACGGGCGGGACGGGCTGTGGTTCCTGTCCATCGAGGTGGCCTGCCCGCTGATGCTGGCGGCCCGCGCCGTCGGCGCCCCCTACCACCAGGGCACTCTGCGGGTCTCCGGGAGCGGGGAGCAGGTCACGTACGAGGGTTCGAGGTGGGGTGGCGGGCCCTCCTACCGGCTGGTGGTGCGCCCCGGTGCGCCGATCGTGCCGACGGAACGGGACGTCTGGCTGACGTCGCGCTGGCGGGCGTACACACGACGGCTCGGCGTGCTCTGGGAGACGCCGGTCGAGCACGAGCCCTGGCCGCTGGCGGACGCCGTCGTCGACGCGCTCGACGAGACGCTGACCGCCGCGGCCGGCCTCACCGCACCCACCGCCGAACCCCTGGTGCACTACTCGGAAGGGGTTCGGCGGGTGCGGATGGGGGCGTCCCGGCCGGTGACCGGCCGGTGAGACGGGCTCAGCGGGCCCCGGACACCAGCTCCCGCCGCACGGTCCGCCCCGCCGCCCGATGCTCGGCGGCAGCCGCCGGATCCGACGCTTCGAGCAGAGTCGCGATGCCCTCGTGGGCGAGCGCCTCCGCGTGGCGGTTTCCCAGGCCCGGGGCCAGGGTCAGCGCCTGCCGGTGCAGTCGCAGCGCCTCCTCGGGCAGGCCCGCCAGGCGGCAGGTCTCGGCGTGGTCGTTCAGAAAATGGATCTTCCAGTGCTCCTCGAACAACTCGTCGAGCAGCGCGAACGCCTCCCGGTGACTGGCCAGCGCCTCCTCGTACCGGCCCATCCGCCGCAGCGCGACACCCTGGCAGTTCAGGCACCACGCCTGGTTGTGCAGATGCCCGTCCTCGCGGGCCAGCGCCAGCGCCCGACGCAAGTGCTCCGCCGCCTCCTCGGGTTCCTCCCGGGCGATGGCCACGCCCAGCGTGATCCGGGCCGTCAGCGCCGGCGGCCACACCGGGTCGGCGTGCGGTGTGCCCAGCACCTCCCGGGCCCGCCGCGCCGCCTCCTCCCGGTGGCCCAGCTGGAGCAGGGCCCAGCCCTCCGACGCGGCCGCGTGCGCCGCGCCCGTCGCACAGCCCGCCCGCTCGTACAGCTCGCCCGCCACCCGGAACAGGTCGAGCGGCTCCTCGACGTGCCCCGCGTCCCAGCTCAGAAAACCGCGGCGCAGGGCCAGTTCGGCCTGCGCGCGGGTGTCCCCCGACCCCCGCAGTTCCGCCGCCTCGTACGCGGCGGCGGCCTCCGCCATCCGGCCCGCGTTGTAGCGCGCGAAACCGAGATCGCTGTGCGCCTCCGCCAGCCGCAGCGGATCGCCGAGGCGCTCGGCGGCCGCCAGGGAGCGCTCGAAGAGGACGTTCAGGTGCGTCGTACCGCAGCGCCGCGCGAAGTACGCGCGCAAAAAGCGCGGCAGCTCGCATACGTGGGCATCGGCCCCCACGGCGGCGGCCGTCTCGAACGCGGCCATCAGATTGCCGTACTCCGCGGTGAGCCAGCCGAACGCCGCCGTCCGGTCCGGGAACCGCCGTGGCTCGGCCGGAGGCGGGACCGCGGGGTCCGGCCGGGCCGGTGACACGAACGGCATCGCGGCGTCGGCGGCAGCCGCCGCGTGCACGTAGTAGTCGAGCACCCGGCCCAGCGCCCGCTCCCGCTCGACCGCCGGATCCTGCTCGGCCGCGGCCCGGCGCGCGTGCCGGTGCACCAGGTCGTGCAGCCGGTACCGCTCGGCCGCCGGCTGCTGCACAAGGTGCGCGTCCAGCAGGTCCTCCAGCAACGCCCGAGCCTCCCGCAGCCGTACGTCCGCCAGCGCGGCCACCACATACGCGTCGAACGACTCCCCGGGCAGCAGGCCCAGCAGCCGGAACAGCCGGGCCTGGGCCCGGTTCAGCTGGCGGACCGACATGGCGAGCGCCGCTCCGAACTCGGCGTCGAACCCGCCCGCGCCGTCGGCCATCCGCTCGGCGAGGATGCCGACCGTCCAGCCCGGCCGGTGCCGCAGCCGGGCCCCGGCCAGCCGCAGGGCCAGCGGCAGCCGGCCGCACAGCCGCAGCACCTCCGCGGCGGCCCGCGGATCACGGCCCAGCCTGCTGTGGGCGCCGCCCAGGTCACCGCTGGCGCGGGCCAGCAGCTCCGCGCTCTCCCCCGGGCTCAGCACGTCCAGCGAGACCGGAGGCACCTCGTCCAGGCCGATCAGCCGGTTGCGGCTGGTGACCAGGGCGACCGAGGAGCCGGCACCGGGCAGCAGCGGACGGACCTGCTCGGCGTCGGCGGCGTTGTCGAGGACCACGACCACCCGGCGGCGGGCCAGCTCCGACCGCCAGCAGGCCGCCAGCTGCTCCAGCCCCTCCTGCGGGACCCGCTCCGACGGTACGTCGAGCGCGCCGAGCAGCATCCGCAGCGCGGAATCGGGATCGAGCGGCGGCCGGCCCTCGGTGAAACCATGCAGGTCGACATAGAGCTGCCCGTCCGGGAAGCCGGCGGCGAGGCGATGCGCCGCGTGCACCGCAAGACAGGTCTTGCCGACGCCCGCCATGCCGTCGACGGAGACCGCACGGTGGCTCTCGACCGCGGCGAACACCGCGCTCAACTCGGCCCCACGCCCGGTGAAGTCGGGCGCGTCACGCGGCAGGTCGTTGCGGGGCACCGGACGGGCCTGACGGCTGCTCCTCGGAGGCGCGGGCAGCGGGTTCGCGGACCGCTCCCACAGGGGGCGCAGCGGGCGGGGGTCGCGCTTGACGAGGCGACAAAGGGCCACCACCGCCGGCCAGGGCGGCACGGTCTGCCCATTGAGATAGCGCGACAGCGACGAGGAACTGAGCCCGGCGTCCCGTGCGAGCGCCCTTACACCGAGCCCGGACAGCTCCTGCAGCAGGCGCAGCCGCGCGGCCAGCTCCTCCTGCGGATCGCCGCTCCTCCCCGTCCGCCCCGGTACGTCCACCGTTCCCGCCCCCGTTTCCCGTCCCGCCTCGGCAGAAGTCTCCTGACTCAAGTCACCGCTGGTCAAGGCTGTTTCAGCTGTCCCACGGTGTCCCATCGCCGTGGTCGCGGCGGGCGGGCCCGGCTGTGATGGAGTCACGCCCCGGGGGAAACGGGGCGGCACCGACCGAAGAGGAGCAGATCGAGATGCAGTCCCGTATGCAGAACCCCGCCGTCGTCCTGTCCGACGCGATGCAGCCCATCCAGCAGATCATGAAGGCCGCGAACTCCGGTGGCGTGGACGGGCAGATCCTGGAGCTGGTGCATCTGCGGGTCAGCCAGATCAACGGCTGCAGCGCCTGCGTCGACGGCGGCGCCAAGACGGCCCGCAAGGCCGGCGTGAGCGACGAGCGGCTGGCCACGGTCGTCGCCTGGCGGGAGGCCCCCTACTTCAGCGAGGAGGAGCGCGCGGCCCTCGCGCTGGCCGAGGCCGCTACCCGGCTGGCCGACCGCCCCGACGCGGTGAGCGACGACATCTGGGACACGGCCGCCACCTACTTCGACGAGAAGCAGCTCGCCGCGATCGTCCTGATGATCGGCGTCACCAACCTCTTCAACCGGCTCAACGCCACGACGCGGCAGATCGCCGGCGCCTGGGGCTGACGGACCCGCAGCATGAAGACCGGGCCGCGCCGGCCCGAACGCTCGGGGAGCGCACGACGTCATAGGCGTGACCGGCCGCACCATCCCTGAAGGGATCGCCATGACCGTCGTACGCTCCCGGGCCCGGGCCCGAGCCCGGAACAGAGCCACCGCCGCCGCACTCGTCGCGGTGACGGCCTGGACGACCGCCGCCTGCGACGACGCAGGGACGGCCCCCGCGTCGAAGCCCGTGAGGACCTGGCAGGAACCCGCCTCCTACGTCTACACACTCGACGTGCGCGAGCAGGTCCTGTGGGGCAGGTTCCGCGTGACGGTCCGGGACGGGAAGGTCGCCGAGGCGTCCGGGCTCGACGCCGACAGCCGCCGGGCGCTCCAGGAGTCCCCCGCCCGGCCCGTCCCCACCATCGGCGAACTCCTGGACCGCCTGGACCGGGCCCGCGCGGACGACGCGGACACGGCGAAGGCCGACTACACCGCCGACGGACTGCCCCGGCGTATCACCCTCGACTGGGACGAGAACGCCATCGACGACGAGGCCGAGTACGTCATCAGCGGTTTCCGGGCGGAGGACCCGCCGAGCCCGCGCCCCACCCCGCCGTAGAACCCGATCAACGCGAGTCGGCCGGTCCTGTTTCATGTTTCACGTGAAACAGGACCGGCCGACCGGGGACGCGCCCATGGCTCAGGTGTAGTCGTCGCGGTTCGACGGCCCTTCTTCCTCGTCCTCCTTCGCCTGGACCTCGGGGTCCAGCGTCCCCGGATCCACGCTGCCGTCCACCGATGTCAGCCCACCCGCCGGGGGGACCTCCGTCGCCGCGGGCGGCTCGACCAGCCAGTCGGGATTGGCCTGCTTGTCCCACCACTTCCACGCGGCGAACGCGCCCCCGGCGAGGACACCCAGCGCGGCGAGCATCCTCGCGGCCTTGCCGGCCTTGGCCCGCCGCCGCTGCCTGCGCGCCAGCATCGCGATCTCCTTCGGCGACACCTGACCGCGCAGCGCCGCCAGCGCGGCCACGCTCCGCGCGGTGGCCTCGTCCCTCATGGGCCCGGCCACCGCCATCGCCTGCTCGATTTTCGGCCGCGAGTAGTCGGCGGCATGCCGGGAGTACTCGGCGGCCTGCCGGGCCGCCAGCCGGGTGCGGAGCGCCGCCTCGTGCGCGGCGGCGTCCACCTTCGTGGGCACATGCGCACGCGCCTGGTCGATACGCGGCGCGACATGGACGTCGTACTGGGCGCGGGCCTGTCCGGCGGCCTGCGACACCTTGGGCGCGAGTCGTACACGGGCCTCGTGCGCGTAGAGCGCGGCCCTTTCCTTGGCCGTGTCGGCGTAGGGCGCCACCACTTCCGCGGCGTGCAGCACGCTGTCCTTCGCCGATCCGGTCGCGGCGCGCACGCTGTCGATGCGGGTCACGAGTTCCTCCTCCTCGGTGGCGTACGGTAATTCGACTTTCCACCCTTTTGCGGATCATGCCTGTCCCGGCGCACGGAGGCATCCGGGGTCGGGCATACGGGTGCCCGGTGGATGAATACGGGGCAACAGGAGCTTGTCGTCGACAATGCCATGGATCGGCCCGGCTCGCCCCCGGTTCGGGCCGCCGGGCGACGTACGGGCCGGGGCGTGCGAGGATCGGGGGGTCACAGGAAGACAACGGAAGGCACATCGTGGCTGAGCAGCTGTACGCCACCCTGAAGACCAACCATGGCGACATCGAGGTCCGGCTCTTCCCGGACCACGCCCCCGAGACGGTGAAGAACTTCGTCGAGCTCGCCACGGGCGCACGTGAGTGGACCCACCCCGCCACCGGCGAGCGGTCCACGGCGAAGCTCTACGACGGTACGGTCTTCCACCGGGTGATCAGCGGTTTCATGATCCAGGGCGGTGACCCGCTGGGCAACGGCACCGGCGGCCCGGGCTACCAGTTCAAGGACGAGTTCCACCCCGACCTGCGCTTCGACAAGCCCTACCTGCTGGCCATGGCCAACGCCGGCCCGGGCACCAACGGCTCGCAGTTCTTCATCACGGTCGCCCCGACGGCCTGGCTGACGCGCAAGCACACCATCTTCGGTGAGGTCACCGACGCGGCGAGCCAGAAGGTCGTCGACTCGATCGCGACCACGCAGACCAACCCGCGCACCGACCGTCCGGTCAAGGACGTCGTCATCGAGTCGGTCGTCGTCGAGAAGCGCTGACCCGTCCCGGGAGCAACCGGGGAACCGGAGGGCCGGGGAACCGGAGAACCGGGAATACGGGAACCTATTGCCCCGCTCGTCCGTAAGGATGAGCGGGGCAATGTACTGCCCACAGGTGACTTAGGGGAGCTCATGGAACAGGCGCCAGGCAGCCGGCCGGACGCGCAGAGCAGCCTGCCCGGGTGCTACCGCCATCCCGACCGTGAGACCGGCATCCGCTGCACCCGCTGCGAGCGGCCCATCTGCCCGGAGTGCATGATCAGCGCGTCGGTGGGCTTCCAGTGCCCGGAGTGCGTGCGGGGCGGCTCGGGCACGGGGCACGCGCCGGGGGCGAACCAGCCGCGCACGCTCGCGGGCGGCACGATCGCGGCGGACCCGCATCTGGTCACCAAGATCCTGATCGGGATCAACCTGGCGGTGTTCATCGCCGGGATGGCGAACAGCTCGTTCCTGGACCGGCTCGTCCAGGTCGGCCAGTGGCCCCCGGCTCCCTTCACGCCCACCGAGGGGGTCGCCGAAGGCCAGTGGTATCTGCTGCTGACCTCGATGTTCGCGCACGAGGCGATCTGGCACATCGCCTTCAACATGCTGGGCCTGTGGTGGCTCGGCGGCCCTCTTGAGGCGGCCCTGGGCCGGGCACGCTTCATCGCGCTCTATCTGGTCTCCGGCCTCTCGGGCAGCGCGCTGACCTATCTGCTGGCGGACCCGAACACGGGCACGCTCGGCGCCTCCGGCGCCATCTTCGGCCTCTTCGGCGCCACAGCCGTCCTGATGCGGCGGATGCGCTACGACATGCGGCCGATCATCGCCCTGCTGGCGATCAACCTGGTCTTCACCTTCGGCTTCAGCGGCATCGCCTGGCAGGCCCACATCGGCGGCCTCGTCGCCGGTGCCGTCATCGGCTACGCCATGGTCCACGCGCCCCGAGAGCGGCGGGCGCTGGTGCAGTACGGAACCTGTGCGCTGGTGCTGGCCTCGGTCGTCGTGATCACGCTCCTGAGGACCGCCCAGCTCACTTGAGCGCCTCGTTGTCCACAGCGGGTGGCTGATCTTGTGCACACCGTGCGGGAACAACTGTGCCCCCTGTCGCTGGCCTGTGTTTGCGCAGGTCAGCCAGGGGGCGAACAGGTTTTCGAGCAAGGGTCGTGACTGATCGTTCCGTCAGACCGGCGTCAACCTCCAATGAGTTATCCACAGATCGTCTTTCTTTTTCCCCATGTGGAAAACGGCTGTGGATAACTCAGTGGATAGCCCTGGGCAGAGGTATGTTCACCGCCTGGTGGCCGTTACTTCCACTGCGTCGAGACGGCGAATCCGGCGGCGATGAAGCCGAAGCCGACCACGATGTTCCAGTTGTCCAGCTTGTCGATGGGCAGGGAACCGTCCGTCACGTAGAAGACGACGATCCAGGCCAGCCCGATCAGGAACATGGCCAGCATGACCGGGGCGACCCATGCGCGGCTGTTGAGCTTGATGGCGGCCGCCTGCTTCGCCGGCGGCGGCGTGTAGTCGGCCTTCTTGCGGATGCGTGACTTCGGCACGAGGGTCTCTCCAGCTGACAAGGGGACACTGATGGCTCCCCCGGGCGTCCGTTAGCGTAGTGCTTCTACGGCGCCGAAGGAGATAAGGGTACGTTGAGCAATTCTGCCGACTCCCCCGGTACGGGTTCAACGGGTTCCGTCCCCGGTCGTAGCCCCCGCTTCCGTCCGGTGCGGATCCTCACGGTCGGGGTGTTCGCCCTCGCGGGGCTCATTTTCTTCACCAGTTTCAACACGGCCAAGGGCACCAATATCCGCACGGACGCGTCCCTGCTGAAGCTGTCCGACCTGATCCATGAGCGCAGCCGCAAGAACGGCGAGCTGGAGGAGTCCAACGCGGCCCTGCGCGGCGACGTCGAGTCGCTGGCCGAGGCGGACACCGGCCGTACCCGCGCCGAGCTGGACGAGCTGACCGCGCTGGAGAAGCGGGCCGGCACCCGGCCGCTCAAGGGGGAGGCCATCACCGTCACCCTGGACGACGCCCCGCCGAACGCCACCGCCAAGCTTCCCGGCTACCCCGAGCCGCAGCCCGACTACCTCGTCATCCACCAGCAGGACCTCCAGGCCGTGGTGAACGCCCTCTGGCAGGGCGGGGCCCAGGGCATCAAGGTCATGGACCAGCGGCTGATCTCCACCAGCGCGGTGCGCTGCGTCGGCAACACCCTGATCCTCCAGGGGAGGGTGTACTCACCGCCGTACAGGATCCAGGCGGTGGGTGACCCCGAGAAGCTGCAGAAGGCGCTCTCGGACTCGGCCGCGATCCAGAACTACATGGTCTACGTGAATGTCTACGGCCTCGGCTGGAAAGTCACCGAGGACGGCACGGTGACTCTGCCCGGCTACTCGGGCACAGTGGACCTGCAGTACGCCGAGCCCGTGGAGTAGGAGCAGCCGCCGGGGGGCCTTGTGTCGGTGCGCCTGATCGTCCGGACCGTCAGCGAGCTGTGCATCACCGTCGGCACCGTGATCGTGCTCTTCGTCGTCTACGTGATGTTCTGGACGGGCGTGCGGGCGGAGCACGTCATGGACGACCAGGTCGAGCGGTTGGAGGAGCGGTGGGCGCGGCAGGCCGCGGTACGCCCGGCGCCCGCGGAGTCCACGCCGCCTCCACAGGCGTACAAGAAGGACGAACCCTTCGCGATCATGTACATCCCGCGGCTTGGTTTCACGTGGAACAAGCCGGTGCTGGAGGGCACGGCCACGGACACCCTCAAGAAGGGCCTCGGTCACTACGCGAACACCGCCCGGCTCGGTGAGGCGGGCAATTTCTCGGTCGCGGGACACCGGCGGACCCATGGTGACCCCTTCAAGGACTTCCCGAAGCTGCGGCGCGGCGACGCGGTGGTGCTGACCGACGGGACGACGTGGTTCACGTACCGGATCGACAAGGGGCCGTACAGGACCGTGCCCACGGACATTGAGGTGATCGACCCCGTCCCACGTAAGTCGGGGTACACGCGCCAGGGCCGCTACCTCACCCTGACGACCTGCGATCCGGAATGGGGCCACAGCCACCGCCTGATCGTCTGGGCACACCTCGACTCGACCCAGCCCGTGGACACAGGCAAACCCGCGGCCCTGCGCCGTTAGTCTGGTGCGGTGTACGGCGAGAGTCTGGTGCCGTGGTGCGACGGAAGGGACGGCATGTACGGCTGGATCTGGCGGCATCTGCCGGGAAACGCGTGGATCAAGGCGCTGATCTCGATCGTGCTGGTCCTGGCCTCGGTCTACCTCCTCTTCCAGTACGTCTTCCCGTGGGCCGAACCGCTGCTTCCCTTCAACGATGTGACGGTGGACAACCAGTGAGCGCGCGCATTCTCGTCGTGGACAACTACGACAGCTTCGTCTTCAACCTGGTCCAGTACCTGTACCAGCTGGGCGCCGAGTGCGAGGTCCTGCGCAACGACGAGGTCTCCACCGCGCACGCCCAGGACGGCTTCGACGGTGTCCTGCTGTCGCCAGGGCCCGGCACGCCCGAGGAGGCCGGGGTGTGTGTGGACATGGTCCGGCACTGTGCCGCGACCGGCGTCCCCGTCTTCGGCGTCTGCCTGGGCATGCAGTCGATGCAGGTGGCGTACGGCGGAGTCGTGGACCGTGCGCCGGAGCTGCTGCACGGCAAGACCTCGCTGGTCGAGCACGAGGGCGGGGGCGTCTTCGCGGGCCTGCCCTCGCCGTTCACCGCGACCCGCTACCACTCGCTGGCCGCCGAGCCCGCGACCGTGCCGGCCGAGCTGGAGGTCACGGCCCGCACCCAGGACGGCATCATCATGGGCCTGCGCCACCGCGCACTGCCCGTCGAGGGCGTGCAGTTCCATCCCGAGTCGGTGCTCACCGAGCACGGACACCGGATGCTGGCCAACTGGCTGGTGGAGTGCGGGGACCAGGGCGCGGTGGCGAGGTCGGCCGGGCTCGCCCCGGTGGTGGGCAGGGCCACGGCGTGACCGCGCTGCGCCCCGAGCGCGAGGACTCGTACGGCGTGGAGGCGTACGAGTCCTTCGGCGATGCGGCGTACGGAGGCCCCGCCGGGATGCGCGTCGACGAGGAGACGATGGCGCTGCGGATTCCGGAGCCGCCGGAGCCGCCGCACGGCGGAGAGCCCATATCGGCCTCTGAGGCCACAGGAGTCACTTCCGCAACTGGATCCCCGGCGGGTGGCCGTGCGGCCCGCAGAAAGGCCGCCAAGGGCCGTCGTGGGCGTGCGGCAGCCGCACCGGCGGCCGTACCCGAGGCCGCGCCGTCGGACGACCGGCCCCTGTCCCGTGTGGAGGCCCGCCGCCGGGCGCGGGCCCGCAAGCCCAGCCCGGCCGTGCTCGCCAGCCGGGCGATCGGTGAGGTGTTCATCACCACCGGGGTGCTGATGCTGCTGTTCGTCACCTACCAGCTGTGGTGGACCAACGTCCGTGCGCACGCCCAGGCGGACCAGGCGGCCAGCAGCCTCCAGGACGACTGGGCGAGCGGCAAGCGCAACCCGGGGACCTTCTCGCCCGGTCAGGGCTTCGCCATCCTGCACATCCCCAAGCTGGACGTGGTGGTGCCCATCGCGGAGGGCATCAGCAAGAAGGTGCTCGACAAGGGCATGGTCGGGCACTACGGCCAGACCGCCATGCCCGACGCGAAGACCGGCAACTTCGGGCTCGCCGGGCACCGCAACACGCACGGTGAGCCGTTCCGGTACGTCAACCGGTTGGAGGCGGGCGACGACCTCGTCGTCGAGACACAGGGCGAGTACTACGTGTACAAGGTGGCCTCCATGCTGCCGGTCACCTCGCCCAAGAACATCGCTGTCCTCGACCCCATCCCGAAGGACTCCGGGTTCACCGAGCCCGGCCGGTACATCACCCTGACGACGTGCACGCCGGAGTTCACCAGCAAGTACCGCTTGATCGTCTGGGGCAAGATGGTCGAGGAGCGGCCGCGCAGCAAGGGCAAGCCGGACGCACTCGTCAGTTAGGGCTGAGAGGGACAGTGGCAGCGACCGCAGAGGACACCGAGACCTCCCCTTCCACATCCGCGGGACGACCGCGCCGCCGCCCCGGCAAGATCGCGACGGCCGTCAGTTTCGTCGGCGAGCTGCTGATCACGGCCGGTCTGGTGCTCGGCCTGTTCGTCGTCTACTCGCTGTGGTGGACCAACGTCATCGCCGACCGGCACGCCGACGCGCAGGCGGACAAGGTGCGCGACCACTGGGCGGAGAACGGCGAGCCCGGCGCGCTGGACACCGGGAGCGGCATCGGCTTCCTGCACGTGCCGGCGATGAGCGACGACGACATCCTGGTCGAGAGGGGCACCTCCTCGAAGATCCTCAACGACGGTGTGGCCGGCTACTACACCGACCCCGTCCAGGCCGGGCTCCCCACCTCCGGCAAGGAGGGCAACTTCTCCCTCGCCGCGCACCGCGACGGCCACGGCGCGAAGTTCCACAACATCCACAAGCTGGCCAAGGGTGACCCGATCGTCTTCGAGACGAAGGACACCTGGTACGTCTACAAGGTCTACGCGATCCTCCCGGAGACCTCGAAGTACAACGTCAAGGTCCTCGCCCCGATCCCCGAGGAGTCCGGCAAGACCAAGGCCGGCCACTACATCACCCTGACGACGTGCACCCCGATCTACACCAGCCGCTACCGCTATGTCGTGTGGGGCGAGTTGGTCCGCACGGAGAAGGTGAACAGCGAACGGACTCCGCCGGAGGAGCTACGGTGACTGAACTCCTTTAAGGAGGTCAGTCGCTGGCATGACGGAGGCCCGAAGCCGCAACGACCCTTTGCGGCTTCGGGCCTCTTGCTCGTGGGGTCTATCGCAGCGCTTTGAGGCGCGCTCCGGCGCTCCACGCCTCCAGTTCGTCGCGGTTGACCGTGATGACGCCGCTCAGGTCGGCGATCGCCTGTGCTTCATGGCTGAAGTTGCTGGTGGCGACGAACAGCGCGACGTCGAAGCGGTCGACGGCTCGGGCGGCGCCGGCGAACTTCTGCATGTCGGAGCTGGGGACGGACCAGCGGCCGGCGCGATTCTTGCACTGGACGGCCACGCGGCGTCCGTCGGTGATACGGGCGGTGATGTCGATGCCCCGGTCGGTGTGGGCCTTGCGTACGGTGACGTCCGTGCAGCCGTCCCGGCGCAGCAGGTCGGCGACATGACGTTCGAACGCCTGCCAGGTCATGGCGGCGATGGAGGCCCTGACGTGGTCTGTCGGGGCTTCTCCTTCCAGGGAGCTGATCCGCTGGTGGTGCCAGCACAGCTTGCGTTCGACGTTCTCGATGTCCTGGCGGAGTTCGATGAGTTCGCGGCGGTGCTCGCCCGACGTTTCGATCAGGGCGTTGAACATGGGGACGACGGTCTTGCCGAGGATGTGGGTGATGCGCTGGTCGATGCGGTCGCCGAGGGACGCGCCGTCAGTGGGGGCCGGGTTATCCACAGGCTGTGTGCGCGCCAGGTACTCCATGTCGAGGAGGTACACACGCACCTGACGTGCGACTTCGCTGTCACGGAGCAGCATGGCGACGTTGAGGACGGCGCGGCGGGAGAAGAGAGCAAGAGCCTTGGAGCGTGACTGGATCCCACTGGCCCTCTTAAAGAGGGCCAGTCGCGTACCTGTCAGTACCTGGTAGCCACTGCCTTCCAGCTCGTCTCGGTGATCTTCCACCAGCGACTCGAGCGTCTTGACGGCAACCTCGAAGTACGCCGCCACCATCGCCGTAGTCACATGCATCCCGTCCGGCAGCAGCGACAGTGCCTTCACCCTGTCGAGCACGTCAGTTCGGTCCAGGACGCTGTTGCGCAGCGACTTCGACTCCAGCAGCGCCGATTCGTTGATCACGTTCTGCCCTTCTGTTCGAGGTGTGGCCGTATGGCCAGGGCAGGACTCTGACTCCCCACCCCACCCGATCAACGCGGAGAGACATACGAAGACACGGTCGATGTTCGTTCTGATCTGCGATAACCGGCGCGGGTACGACGAGAGCCCCGGCACCCTTCCCAGGGTGCCGGGGCTCTGTGCGTGGCGCGGTGGCTCAGCCGAAGAAGCCGCCGCCGTCGTTGTCGCCGTTGTTGTTGCCGCCTCCGCCGCCGAAGGCGGTCAGGGTGACGGTGTCGCCCTTGTTGAGGGTGGTGCCCGGCTGGGGGTTCTGGCCGAACACGGTGGCGTTGTCGTCGTCCACGCCCTGGACGGCGACGTTGAGACCGAGGTCCTGGAGCGCCTTCTTGGCGTCCTTGAGGCGCTGGTTCTGCAGCGACGGGACCTGGACCTGCTCCTGCTGGAGCTTGCCCACCTTCATCTGGACCTGGGAGCCCTTGTCGGCCTTCTCGCCGCGGCCCGGGGTGGTCTCGATGACCCGGCCGTCCTGGTTCGGGTCGGTCACCGGTACGTCGACGCAGACGCCTTGCAGGTTGCTGGCCTGCATCTGGGCCTTGGCGTCGTCGCAGGAGCGGTTGATGACGTCAGGGACGGTGGCCTTCTCCTCCTCCTTGGCGACGATCAGGGTGATGGTGGAGCCCTTCTCGACTTCGCTGCCCAGCTTCGGGTCCTGCCGGATGACCGTGCCGGCCGTCTCGGTCGACACCTCTTCCTTCTTCTCGACCGTGAACTGGTAGGCGTCGCCCTCCAGCTCCGACTTGGCGTCCTCGAAGCTCTTGCCGAGCACACTCGGCACCGCCACCTTCGGCGCGCCTGTCGAGACGACGAGGCTGACCGTCTGGCCCTTGTCGACGCTGGTGCCGGCCGCCGGGTTCTGCGAGCAGACCTTGCCGGTCTCGGTGTTCTCGCAGGGTTTTTCTTCTATCTGGAGCTTCAGATCGGAGTTGGTCGCCATCTGTTCGGCCTGCGCCTTCGTCTGGTCGACGAAGTTGGGCACCGGGACCGTGTTGCTGCCCGCGCCACCGCTGAAGGTGTACTTGCCGATGAGGATGGCGCCGACCAGGACTATGACGGCGGCGACGACGAGCATGATCGTCGATGTGTTGTTCTTCTTCTGGCGCCGTCGGCCCTGGCGGTCGTCGTAGCCGTAGCCGCCGTCGTCCGGGTTCATCGGGGGCAGCATGGTGGTCGCCGCGGCGTTCGGGTCCGTGCGCAGCGCTGTCGTCGGCTGGTCGTCGGGGTAGCCGCCGTAGCCGACCGTGCCCATTGCCGCGGTGGCCGCCACCGGCTGGCCGTCGAGGCACGCCTCGATGTCGGCGCGCATCTCGTCGGCGGACTGGTAGCGGTAGTTGGGGTCCTTGACCAGCGCGCGCAGGACGATGGCGTCCATCTCGGGCGTGATCTCGGGGTCGAAGACGCTCGGCGGCTGCGGCTCCTCCCGTACGTGCTGGTAGGCGACCGCGACCGGGGAGTCGCCCACGAAGGGCGGGCGGACGGTCAGCAGCTCGTAGAGGAGGCAGCCGGTGGAGTAGAGGTCCGATCGTGCGTCGACCTGCTCGCCCTTGGCCTGCTCCGGGGAGAGGTACTGGGCGGTGCCGATCACGGCCGCCGTCTGGGTCATCGTCATGCCGGCGTCGCCCATGGCGCGGGCGATGCCGAAGTCCATCACCTTGACCTGGCCGTTGCGTGTGAGCATCACGTTCGCCGGCTTGATGTCGCGGTGCACGATGCCGTTGCGGTGGGCGTACTCCAGGCCCTGGAGGATGCCGATGGTCATCTCCATCGCGCGCTCCGGCAGCAGCTTGCGGCCGCTGTGCAGGAGCTCACGCAGGGTGGAGCCGTCGACGTACTCCATGACGATGTACGGGATGGAGACCCCGTCGATGTAGTCCTCGCCCGTGTCGTAGACCGCCACGATCGCGGGATGGTTGAGCGAGGCGGCCGACTGGGCCTCCCGGCGGAACCGGGCCTGGAAGGACGGGTCGCGCGCCAGGTCCGCGCGCAGCGTCTTCACCGCCACCTGGCGTCCGAGCCGGGTGTCATGTGCGTGGTAAACCTCCGCCATGCCACCACGGCCGAGCACCGGGCCCAGCTCGTACCGGCCGCCGAGGCGACGCGGCTCTTCCATAGCTACCTACCAGCCCTCTCCGTCGGTCCCGACCCACCCTTGTGGGTTCGTCGGTGTGCCGTCCGGGCATACCGTACCCGGCTCGCTCTGTGGGACCTGGCCAAGCCCGTCACCCGATACAGGACCGGTATCGCAACGTGCACGGATGTGCAGGCGCTGTGGGCAGGGTCACGTCCTGTTGCCGATGACCGCCTTCATCACGGCCTTCGCGATGGGGGCGGCCAGGCCGCCACCGGAGATGTCGCCGCGGTTGGCGGCGCCGTCCTCGACGATCACCGCGACGGCCACCGGTGAGCTTCCGTCCGACAGCTTGGCGTACGAGATGAACCATGCGTACGGCTTCTCGCTGTTGTCCACGCCGTGCTGGGCGGTACCGGTCTTGCCGCCGACCTTGACGCCGTCGATCCGTGCGTTGGAGCCGGTGCCCTGTGGCTCGCTGACGACCGCCTCCATCATCGTCTGGAGCTTCTGCGCGGTCTCCGAGGAGACGGCCTGGGAGAGCGTCTTCGGCTCGGTCGTCTCGATCACGTCGAGGTTGGAGGCGCGCAGCTGGTCGACCATGTACGGCTTCATCAGCTTGCCGTCGTTGGCGATGGCGGCGGTGACCATGGCCATCTGCAGCGGGGTGGCCCGGTTGGAGCCCTGGCCGATGCCGTCGAGGGAGTTCTGTGGCCGGTTGTCCTGCGGGTAGACGCTCTCGGCGGCGCGGACCGGGGTGTCCAGTTCCTTGTCGCCGAAGCCGAACTTCTCCGCCTGCTCGATCATCTTCTCGTTGCCGACGTCGTCGGCGAGCTTTCCGAAGACGGTGTTGCAGGACACCATGAGCGCGTACTTCAGTGTGGCGTTCTCACACTCACCGTGCTGGTTGGTGAGGGGCGTCTTGGTCTGCGGCAGCGTGAACGGGTCCGGGGTGTCGGTGCGGTCGTCGATGCCGGAGACGACGCCGTTCTCCAGCGCGGCGGCCGCGGTGACGACCTTGAAGGTGGAACCCGGTGGGTAGGTCTCACGCAGCGCCCGGTTGAGCATCGGGTCGTCCGGGTTGTTCTTCTTCTGGACGGCGTTCCATTCCTTGGCGTCTTCGTCGGTGTAGCCGGCGAACTTCGACGGGTCGTACGACGGGGTCGACACCAGCGCCAGGATCTTGCCGGTGGCCGGGTCGATCGCGGCGACGGCGCCCTTCTTGTCGCCGAGGCCCTCGTAGGCGGCCTTCTGCGCGGCGGCGTTGAGGGTGGTGACGACGCTGCCGCCCTCCTTCTCCTTGCCCGTGATCATGTCGAGGGTGTTGCGGAAGAAGAGCCGGTCGTCGTTGCCGGTGAGGATGCCGTCCTCCAGCTTCTCCAGCTGGTTGGCGCCGAACGCCTGCGAGGAGTAGCCGGTGACCGGCGCCCACATGGCGCCGTCCTTCCAGGTCCGCTTGAACTTGTAGTCGCCGCTGGTCATCTCGACGGAGCCGGTGATGGCCTTGCCGTCGACGATGATGTCGCCGCGCGGGGTGGCGTAGCGGGCGATGTTGACCCGGCGGTTCTCGGTCTGGGAGGCCAGCTCGTCCGCCTTGACGTACTGCAGGTAGTTGGTGCGGACGAGCAGGGCGAGGATCAGAAGGCCGCAGAAGATCGCGATCCGGCGCAGGGGCTTGTTCATGACGGGCGGACCACCTGGGTCATCTCGGCGTCGGGGTTGGTGGCGGGGGCGGGGGCCGGGCGGCGTGCGGTGTCGCTGATCCTGATCAGGATGCCGATCAGCGCCCAGTTCGCGATCACGGACGAACCACCGAACGCCAGGAACGGCATGGTCATACCGGTGAGCGGGATGAGGCCCATCACACCGCCGGCGACGACGAAGACCTGTAGGGCGAAGGCGCCGGACAGGCCGACGGAGAGCAGTTTGCCGAACGGGTCGCGGGCGGCGAGGGCGGTGCGGATGCCGCGCTCCACGATCAGGCCGTACAGCAGGAGTACCGCCATCAGGCCGGCCAGGCCGATCTCCTCGCCGAAGGTGGCGAGGATGAAGTCGGAGTTGGCGGCGAAGCGGATCAGCTCGGAGTGGCCCTGGCCCCAGCCGGTGCCGAGGGTACCGCCGGAACCGAACGCCCACAGGGCCTGCATGGCCTGCTCGGAGTGGACGCCGGGGGCGCCGGACTGGCTGAGCTCGAACTCGCGCATCGGGTTGAGCCAGGCGTCCACACGGGTCTGGATGTGCGACTCGAAGCTCGCCACACCGACGGCGCCGGCCGCGGACATCAGCAGACCGAAGACGATCCAGCTGGTCCGCTCGGTGGCGACGTACAGCATGATGATGAACATTCCGAAGAACAGCAGCGACGTACCGAGGTCGGTCTCGAAGACCAGGATGAGGATCGACATCGCCCAGACCGCGAGGATCGGTCCGAGGTCGCGGCCGCGCGGCAGGTACAGGCCGAGGAAGCGGCGGCTGGCCAGGGCGAGCGCGTCGCGCTTGACCATCAGATAGCCGGCGAAGAACACCGCGAGCACGATCTTGGCGAACTCGCCGGGCTGGATGGAGAAACCGGCGACCGAGATCCAGATCTTCGCGCCGTAGATGTTGCGGCCGAGGCCCGGCACCAGCGGCAGCAGCAGCAGGAACAGCGCGCCGACCATGGAGATGTAGGTGTAGCGCTGCAGGACGCGGTGGTCCTTGAGGAAGATCAGCACCACGATGAACAGTGCGATGCCCATCGCCGTGTACAGCAGCTGCCGGGGCGCGGCGGTGCCCGCCTGCTCGATCCGCTGCAGCAGCTTCGACTGGTCGAGCCGCCAGATGGCGACCAGGCCGAGACCGTTGAGCAGGGTGGCCAGCGGCAGCAGCAGCGGGTCCGCGTACGGCGCGAACTTGCGTACGACGAGATGGGCGACGCCGGCCAGCAGACCGAGGCCCAGGCCGTAGCTCAGCAGCCCTGACGGCACCTCTTCGTTGATGGCCAGGCCCACGTTGGCGTAGGCGAAGACCGGGATGACGACGGCGAACACCAGCAGCGCGAGCTCGGTGTTGCGCCGGCTCGGCGTGCCGATCGAGCCGATCGTGGACGTGTGGTGCGTCGGCGTGTGCGTTGTGTTCGGACTGCTCATCGTGTGGTCGGGGCCTCTCACGGCTCGCTACTGCTTACCGCACTGCGAGACGACGTCTTTCTCTTCCTCCGACAGGGTGGGGCCGGGGTTGGGAGCGGCGGTCGCGGACGGGGACGACTGAGACGACGGGGTCGACGGGGATTCGGTCGCGGACGGGGACTCCGTGCCCGACGGGTTCGGGCTCGGTGAAGCATTGGACGGAGGTGCGGCGGGAGTGGTTCCCGTGGCGGCGTCGGCCTGCTTCTTGCACGCGGACGCCAGCACTGCCAGCTCGTCGATCTTCTTCTGCGCGCTGGACCGGCTGCTCTCGGCGATCGTGGCCTGCACCAGCTTCTGCTGGTACGGCGGCAGGTACTTGAGTTCGATGGCCGGGTAGTCCTTCTCGACCTTCGACAGCGACACCCACGCCAGGTCCTGGCTGATGCCGCGGTACAGCGCGACGTTCTCGCCGTTGGTGCCGACGTAGTACTGGGTCTGTGTCCAGCGGTAGCCGCCGTACATGCCGCCGCCGATGACCGCGAGCGCCAGCAGGGTGTAGAGGGAGATCTTCAGGCCCCTGCGGCCCTTGCGGCGGGGCTTGGCGAAGTCGTTCTCGGTGTAGTCGCCGAAGCCGCCGGTGGGAATGAAGCCGGTGATGTCGCCGGAGCCGGGCGGGCCGAACTCCCCGCCGCCGCCCTGCCGGTGCCGGCCGAGGCTGGCGGCGCGGCCGGCCGGGGTCTGCATGATGCCGTTGTCGTGCAGCTGGTGCTGGGTCTCGGCGACCGCGCCGACCACGACCGGGGTGTCGGACAGCTGCTGGGCGAGGGTGTCACCGGTGTCCAGGTCCAGGACGTCCGCGACGATCACGGTGATGTTGTCCGGGCCGCCGCCGCGCAGCGCCAGCTGGATGAGCTCCTGGACGGTCTCCTGTGGGCCCTGGTAGCTGGCGAGGGTGTCCTCCAGGGTCTGGTGGGACACCACCCCGGACAGGCCGTCGGAGCAGATGAGGTAGCGGTCGCCGGCCCGGACCTCGCGGATCGACAGGTCCGGTTCGACATGGTCGCCGCTGCCCAACGCCCGCATCAGGAGGGACCGCTGGGGATGGGTGGTGGCCTCTTCCTCGGTGATGCGGCCCTCGTCGACGAGGCGCTGCACCCAGGTGTGGTCCTGGGTGATCTGCGTGAGCACACCGTCGCGCAGGAGGTAGGCGCGGGAGTCGCCGACATGGACCAGGCCGAGGCGCTGACCGGTCCACAGCAGGGCGGTGAGCGTGGTGCCCATGCCCTCCAGCTGGGGGTCCTCCTCGACCATGGAGCGCAGCTGGTCGTTGGCCCGCTGCACGGCCGTGCCGAGGGAGGTCAGGACGTCGGAGCCGGGCACGTCCTCGTCGAGCGCGACGATCGTGGAGATCGCCTCCGAGGAGGCCACCTCACCGGCGGCGGCGCCGCCCATGCCGTCGGCGATGGCGAGCAGGCGGGGACCGGCGTAACCGGAGTCCTCGTTGCCCTCCCGGATCATGCCCTTGTGCGATCCGGCGGCGAAGCGCAGTGACAGACTCATGCCCACCTCGCCCGTCGGCCCCGCATGCAGCCGGTCGTGTCGAGCCACACTGCCCACCCTCCGGTCGGGAGCGCGCCGGGGCCCGGGGTGCCGGCCGCCGCCGCGTGCTCGCTCCGCTCGCGCTCACTCATGATGTAGCACTACTTCCGCAGCTCGATGACGGTCTTGCCGATGCGGATCGGCGCGCCCAGCGGAATCGGTGTGGGGGTCGTCAGCCGCGTTCGGTCGAGGTACGTGCCGTTGGTGGAGCCCAGGTCCTCGACGATCCAGTTGCCGTCGCGGTCCGGGTAGATCCTGGCATGGCGGCTGGAGGCGTAGTCGTCGTCCAGCACGATGGTGCTGTCGTGCGCCCGGCCCAGGGTGATCGTCTGGCCCTGGAGCGCGACGGTGGTGCCGGTGAGGGTGCCCTCGGTCACGACCAGCTTGGTGGGCGCGTTACGGCGCTGGCGGCCGCCCGCCGGCTGCTGGCGCTGCTGCGGCGGCGCCTGCCGCTGCGCCTGCTGCGCCGCCCGGCCCGCGTCGCGCCGCGAGCCGCGCTGGGTGACGCGCGTACCGAACAGGTCGCTGCGGATGACCTGCACGGCCACGATCACGAACAGCCACAGTACGGCCAGGAACCCCAGCCGCATGACCGTGAGGGTCAGCTCTGACATTGCCCCCGCTTCACCCTTCGGCTTGCCTATAGATAACGGTGGTGCTGCCCACGACGATCCGCGAGCCGTCGCGGAGCGTAGCGCGGGTGGTGTGCTGCCCGTCCACCACGATGCCGTTGGTGGACCCGAGATCCTGGATCGTCGAGGGCGAACCGGTCCGGATCTCGCAGTGCCGGCGGGAGACGCCGGGGTCGTCGATCCGCACGTCGGCGTCGGTGGAACGGCCCAGTACGAGCGTCGCGCGGGAGATCTGGTGGCGGGTGCCGTTGATCTCGATCCAGTGGCGGGTGCGCGCCCCGGGCTGCGGTGCGCCGGCGAGGCCGCCGTCGGCCGGGCGCTGGCCGGCCGGGCCCGCGGCGGGCGGGTAGCCGTAGCCGCCGGGGCGGGCGCCGGGGGCGCCGGGGGGCGGTGCGGACGGCATGGGGGGTGCGGCGGGGGCGCCGGCGGGCGGGTAGCCGTAGCCGCCGGGGGCGCCCGCGGGGGCGGCCTGGCTGCTGGAGGAGGCGAGCGTACGGCTGCGCACCCGGTACAGGCCGGTGTCGAGGTCGTCCGCCTTCTCCAGGTTCACCTTGATCGGGCCCATGAAGGTGTAGCGCTGCTGTTTGGCGTAGTCGCGGACCATGCCGGCGAGCTCGTCGCCGAGCTGGCCGGAGTACGGGCTCAGGCGCTCGTAGTCGGGGGCGCTGAGCTCCACGATGAAGTCGTTGGGGACGACGGTCCGGTCGCGGTTCCAGATCTGCGCGTTGTTGTCGCACTCGCGCTGGAGCGCGCCGGCGATCTCCACGGGCTGGACCTCGGACTTGAAGACCTTGGCGAAGGTGCCGTTGACCAGACCCTCGAGGCGCTGCTCGAACTTCTTCAGGACTCCCATGGGGCACCTCCTCCGTCGTAGCTGCTGTGCGGGGGCCTTGCCTGGTACTGCTTACTGATCGTATCCACGCGGCGGTGAATCGGCCGGTTCCCCTTTCGAAGCCGGTCGACGGTCCTGCCTTGCCCAGGATCGTAGAGGCGCCCGCAGACCAGTGTCCCGCACCTGACTGTGGAGCTTGTCCGGCGGCGGGGGGAGATGGGGCTACCGGTACGAGGTTGATACGTGAACCGGTTGGCTTTGAGACGTGTGGGCGGGGCCCGGGGCCGCGGTAAGGGATGTGAACCCACCCGGTCCAGCGTGCTAATGTTCTGCATGTCGGAAGGCGCCGCGCCGAAAGGAACGGAGCCCGAGGACACACCCAATGCGCGGGTGGCGGAATAGGCAGACGCGCTGGATTCAGGTTCCAGTGCCCGCAAGGGCGTGGGGGTTCAACTCCCCCCTCGCGCACCAGCCGGAAGCCCCCAGGTCTCAGACCTGGGGGCTTCCGCGTTGTCCGGGGGCGGGTCGACCTGACGGTGTGACGAGTCTCTCAGGGCGTCGAGGTTGCCCTGGGCGTCGTGGCGTCGGCTCGGCGCACCTCGCCGGTGGTGAGGGTGACGCAGGCGGCGCCGACGGACAGCAGGCCCAGGAACGCGCACACGGTGCGCTGGTGGTGATCGACAGCGGCCGCGTATTGATCCCGGGAGACCTCGCGGACCAGCCCCTTGTAGCGCCCTGGGGACACCTGCTGACGCTGCCCCGTGTACACGAAGTACAGGCCGTCCTCCTCCTTCGCCGGGGCAGGGCTTCCCCCTGTACCCCACGTCAGCAGCGCCAGGGCGATGCCGGAGAGGAGCAGTGCTCCCAGGACCGCCTGCACCCTGCCCGGGATGCACCGGAGGGCGAGCCATGCCGCGTGCAGGTCGGGTCGGGCCAGGGCGAGACGCAGCAGGGCGGCGAGGGCGGTCGGAACGACGAGCGCCAAGATCGTCCCCGTCGCCCAGTCCTCTTTCGGCAGCGGCAGATTCGCCGGCAGCCAGGTGAGCGCCCCCAGCAGCAGAGCCACGGCGCCGAGCCCCGCTGCCACGCATCCGTGCAGCCTGTAACTCCATCCCTGCCACGAGCCTCACACAGCCCCCGAGCCGGCTCATTGCCCTGCCCCGGCAGAGATCGTCCCGGCCCGCTGCCGGGTCGTCAGCGGGTGTGGTCGTTCAGGATCTGGGTGAGGGTGTAGCGGGCGTTGGCCGAGATGACCGGGTTGGTGTGGCGGTAGTAGGGGAGTTGGGTCACGGCCATGGAGAGGGCCCAGCCTCGGGCGCGGTGCCAGGTGGCGTCGTCGGGGGAGGCCGCTGTCCGGAAGGTGGGGCGGGTGGTGGCGGGGAGGAGGTTCCAGGCGGGGATGAGGTCGATGGCGGGGTCGCCGGTGCCGGTGGTGGAGAAGTCGAGGACCGCGGTGAGGCCCGGGCCGGTGCTGAGGAGGTTGCTGGGCATCAGGTCGGAGTGGGTCCAGCGGGGGTGCCCTGTCCAGGGCTGGGTCGCGAGGGCGGACTCCCAGGCGGCCAGGAGCGCGTCGGCGTCGAAGGGCTCGTCGGTGTGGCGCAGGGCTTCGATCGCGGTGCGGGTTTCGGTGTCGGCCGTGGTGAGGGGGGTGCCTCGGTAGGCCGGCGGGCCGTCGGGGAGGGCGATGTCGCGGAACGCGGTGATGAAGGTGGCGAGGTCGTGGGCCAGGCGGTCGGGGTGAGGGTGGGTGCCCTCGGTCAGGACCTCGCCGTCGAGCCAGCGGTGGATGGCCCAGGGGTGGGGGAACTCGGCGGTGGGTTCGCCGAGGGCCATGACCTCGGGGACGGGGAGGGGGAGGAGAGGGGCCAGGCGGGGGAGCCAGTGGGCCTCGCGGGCCAGGTCGTCCGCGCTGTCGGGGAGGAGGGGGAGGCGGACGGTGAAGGAGGAGCCCAGGCGGTAGATGGCGTTGACCGTGCCGCCGGAGGCGAGGCGGTGGAGGGGGAGGTGGGACCACTGGGGGTGCTGGGTGTGGAGGAGGCGGCGGACCAGGGCGGGGGTGGTGTCCGTTTGGCTGGCGTGCATGGGGGTTCGGTGCTGCATTTTCTGCATCTCCGGTTGTCGGGTGGGTTGGGGGGTGGCGGCGGCACCGTGTGGCCGCGTCGGGGTGGTGGTGCCGTCACCTTCGCGATACGGGGCGTCTCGTGAGGGTGGGGTGGATGGGGGGTGGTTCGAGGGTTCCGGGGGGTGTCGGGGAGGCCCGGCGGGGTGGGTTCGCGGGGGTGTGATGGCCGGCCGTGCGTTCGGCGGGCGAGGTGTGTGATGAGTGCACCTGGTTGGTCTTGCCCTTTGCGCAGCACCGTTGTGGGCGGAGGAAACCCACGGGGGAAGGGAGAGACCAGTGACGCTGATGAGGGTCGAGCGGCCGGAGGTGACCGGGCGCCGGTACGTGCCCGACTCGGTCGTGGGCGATGTGTGCGCCGAGCTGTTCGCCTCGCTGCCGCGCAGCGATCAGCGGTACAAGGGCGAGCTGTACGTGCGGGGACTGTTGCGCGCCGAGGGCAGGAAGTCGGTACGGAACATCGCGGCGTACGTCGGGGGGCGGGCCGCCGAGCAGAGTCTGCATCACTTCGTCGCCTCGTCCACCTGGGACTGGGCGCCGGTACGGGCCGCGCTCGCCCGGTACCTGGAGCGGACGCTGGAGCCGCGCGCCTGGGTGGTGCGGCCGATGGTCATCTCGAAGGCGGGTACCGAGTCGGTGGGGGTCGCCCCGCGGTTCGTGTCCGGGCTCGGGCAGGTGGTGAACAGCCAGGAGGCGTTCGGCGCCTGGGCCGTCGACGAGGAGCACGGCTGCCCGGTGAACTGGCGGCTGGCGCTGCCGCGCAAGTGGCGGGAGAGCGTGCGCTCCGGCTCGCCGCACATACCGGAGTCCGAGCTCGCCGCCGGGCCGCTGGAGTGCGCCGTACGGGCCGCACGCCAGCTGCAGGGGTGGGCCGGCCCGCCGCGCCGGCCGGTCGTGCTGGACCTCCACGACGCCGAACCGGCCGCTGTGGCACGGCGGTTCCAGGAGGTGGGCCTGCCCTTCATCTGCGCGGTGCGCGGCTCGGCCAAGGTGGAGTGCACCGACCCGGCGCTGCCCGGCGTCGAGGGGCGGTCCCTGGCCGCGCACCAGCTGCTGCTGATGGCCCGCACCCTGCGCCGCCCGGTCAGCTGGACCGACCCCGTCACCCAGGTGCCCGGCACCAGCCTGGTCGCCGGACTGCGGGTGTCCCTCGGCGAGGGCACCGAACCCGTGCTGCTGCTCGGTGAGTGGACCGACCCGCGGGGCTGGCCGCAGAACTACTGGATCAGCCGTCTCCCCCAGCTGCCTCTCGGCGCCCAGCTGCGGCTGGCCCGGCTGGCGCAGAACGTCGACGCCGACTTCGCCCGGATCTCCGTGCCGGTGGGTCTGACCGACTTCAGCGGCCGCTCGTACGAGGGATGGCACCGGCACACCACGCTGGCCTCCGTCGCGCACGCCGTACGGCTGCTCACGGGGCCCGAGGTGCGGCGCGGGGATCAGCCGACCACCTGCCCGGCCTGACCGCGCCGGCCCTGGTTCAGTGAGGCGCGGGTGCGCTGGAGCTGGAGGGCCAGCTGCACCTGCAGCGCGCGGGCCGGTTTCTGCCAGCCCTCGCCGAGGAGTTCGGTGATGCGCTCCAGGCGGCGGGAGACGGTGTTGGGGTGGACGTGCAGCACCTCGGCGGCCCGGGACGGGCTGCTGGCGGAGGCGAAGTACGCCTCCAGGGTGGGCACCAGCTCCGTGTACTGCTGGTCGTCGTAGTCGAGGACCGGGCCGATGGTGTCGCTGATGAACGCGGCGACGTCCGGCTGCTCCGACAGCAGCAGGCCGAGGAAGCCGAGGTCGTCCGGGGACGCGGTGCCGCCGGGGCCCTTCAGCCGGGTCACCGCGTCCAGGCAGCGGCGCGCCTCCTGGTGGACGGGGGCGATGTGGGCCGGGCTGCGGGCCGGTCCCGCCGAGCCGACGGTCACCGGGCCGCGCACCGCCTCGGTGAGGCCCTTGGACACCGTGCGGGCGGCCGCGCCGGGCTCGGTGCCGGGCAGCAGCAGGACCACCCGGTCGCCGTCGATGTGCTTGAGGCCCTGGTGGCGGTTGGCGTGCGAGGCGGCCCAGGCGGCGGCGCGGCCGCGCATGCCCTTCTCCACGCGGGCTATGACCACCACGTGCGGTGCCTCCAGGTCGACGTCGAGGCGCCGGGCCTGCTCGGCGACCTGCTCCGGCGGGGGCAGGGTGCCGCGCAGCAGGCTGTGGAAGAACTCGTCGCGCAGCTGCCCCTGGGTGGCGGCCACACCGTCCTGGATGAGCAGGGTGACGGCGGTGACCTGGGCGGTGAGGGAGAGCAGCTGCAGCTGGTGGTCGTCGGGTGGGTGGGAGCAGGCGAACTCCAGCGAGCCGAGCATGTCGTCGCCGGCCCGCACCGGCGCGATCCACAGCCGCCCGGGGCCGTCGCCGCAGGCCACCGGGCGGCCCTCGGCGTGCGCCTCCAGTAAGGCGGCCCGCAGTTCGTCCTCGCCGTTGGGCGGCGGCGCGTCCCCGTCGGATGCCGGGCGGGTGCCGACGGGGCCGGCCAGTACCCGGCCGGCGGAGTCGCGGACCGTCAGGCCGCCGTGCAGGGCGGCGGCGGCCTCGGTGGTCAGGGCGGCCAGGCCGCTGCCGCGCAGCACCAGGTCGAGCAGCCGGCCGTGGGTCTCGCCGAGCCGGAGCGCGGCGGTGGAGGAGTCCCGGGCACGGGAGGTGTCCTGCGCCAGTTCGACGACCTCGTGCCGGGTCTCCTCCAGCAGCCGGGCCTTCTCGATGGCGACGGCGGCGAGGTCGGCGAGCGAGCTCATCAGCGAGACCTCGTCCGGCGTGAAGTGCCGTACGCGGCGGTCGGCGACGTAGAGCACGCCGAGGCCCGCGCCCTCGTGCTGGAGCGGGATGGCCATCACGGCGTGCAGGCCCTCGGCGCGTACGACGTCGTCGATGACCTCGGAGTGCGTGAAGCTGTCGTCGGCGAGGTAGTCGGCCGTCCAGAAGGGCGCCGAGCCCTGGGTGGCGCGGCGGCCGACGCCGCCGGTCATCGGCACGGAGAAGCCGATGGTGAGCGCGGAGGCATGACCGTCGGCGGCGCGCACACGGGAGCACCTTGCCTCGACGTCGTCGAAGGTCACCCAGGACATGTCGAGGCCGAGCAGCAGCCGGGCGCGGCGGGTGATCACCTTGAGCAGCGCGTCCAGCTCGTAGGGGAGCGTGAGGTCGCGGGCGGTGTCGACCAGGGCGGCGAGGCCGGCCTCGCGCTGCTGGCGGCGGGCGAACAGCGCGTGGATGCCGAGGCTGAGGTCGACAGCCCGGTGCAGACGCGTGAGTTCGGCCTTGGACGCGCCGCCGGCCTGCGCTCTTTTGAGCAGGTCCTGCAGTGCGGAGGCGGGTGCCTCCTTCTGGAGCAGTTCGAGCAGTTCGAAAGCCTCGTCGGCCACGACGGTCCCCCCGGCACCTGTGCGGTCGTTCATTTCGCAGCGACTTGGGTCACTGCGACTCGGGTCACTGTGACTGAGCCACCATGACTGTGCCACTGCGACTTGAGGCCAAGTGGAGCTTTGACCGCCAGAAAGTATTTCCTTGGGGCATGAGCAGGTCAACAAGCTCTTGAAACACGGTGACGCTGGCGCAGTGTGACCGGGTCACCACGCCCGGCGGTCAGGGTGTCACTGGGACACCTTCTGGAGGACGGCACCGACCGGCCAGTCTGAACGACGTCCGGGCTTCCACCACGGGAGTCACCGGCATCACCCGGGCACCATTCACACCAACCCGAGGAGTCCCATGTCGTCCCTGCTCAAGAGCTACGAGCGGTCCCTGCGGCGCAGCCACCTGTCGGCGACGCGCAAGGACCGGCCGCGCGAGTTCTCGCTGTGCGGCCGTGAGTGGGATCTGCTGGACGAGGTCTTCGCCCCCGTGTACTCCCCGTCCACCGGGGTGGCCCTGGAGCTGCTCGGCCTGAACCGGCGGCCCCCGGTCGCGGGCAGCGGCGCGTTCCTGGAGGTCGGCTGCGGCACCGGCGTCATCGCGGTGATGAGCGCGCTGGCCGGCTACGAGCGGGTGGTCGCCTCCGACATCAGCCCGCGGGCCGTGGAGAACGCGGCCGTGAACGCCGAGCGCCACGGGGTGACCTCGCGGGTCAGGGCCGTGCACAGCGACCTGTTCTCCGGGCTCGACGACGACGAGCGGTTCGACGTCGTCTTCTGGAGCTCCAACTACGTGCTCGGTCCGGACACCTACGAGTACAAGGCGCTGCACGAGTGCGCCTACGTCGACCCCGGCTACCGCACCCACCGCCGCTACCTGGAGCAGGCGCCGGGGCGCACCACACCGGGCGGGCGGGCGCTGCTGCACTTCAGCGACCGGGGGGACCTGGCCGAGCTGTACCGGATCGCGGACGCGTGCGGGCGCGGTCTGCGGGTGCTGGAGAGCTGCCGGGTGCGGGAGGGCGAGTACGGCGACGACCTCGTCGAGCACATGCTGATCGAGATCACGGACACGCCCGAGGCCGGCTGAGCCGTCGTACCGCGCCGACCGCGGACGAGCTGACCGCAGACCAACAGGGGGAACAACGTGCGCACGCTTCTCGTCGACAACTACGACTCGTTCACGTACAACCTCTTCCACCACCTCACCGAGGTGAACGGGCGTGAGCCCGAGGTGATCCGCAACGACGACCCGCGCTGGCGGGAGTCGTACCTGACCGCGTTCGACAACGTGGTCGTCTCGCCCGGTCCGGGGCATCCGGGGCGCGCCGCCGACTTCGGCGTCTGTACGGGGATCGTGGCGCGGGCCACGCTGCCGGTGCTCGGCATCTGCCTCGGCCACCAGGGGATCGGGCTCCAGCACGGGGCGGCCGTCGGGCGGGCGCCCGAGCCGCGGCACGGGCGGGTGTCGCCCGTCCTGCACGACGGGACGGGGCTGTTCGCCGGTCTGCCCAGTCCGCTGGAGGTGGTGCGCTACCACTCGCTGGCGGTGACGGATCTGCCACCCGAGCTGGAGGCCACGGCCTGGACGCCGGACGGGGTGCTGATGGGGCTGCGGCACCGGACGCGGCCGATGTGGGGGGTGCAGTTCCATCCGGAGTCGATTCTCAGCAGCCATGGGAAGGCGCTGCTTGCCAATTTCGCGGACCTGACGCGGGCCTACGGTGGCGGAGGACGGTTGGTGTCCGGTGGGGCCGGGGTTGAGGGGGGCACCTCCCAGGCCCTTGAGGCGCGGGGGGAGGCACGACTGCCCGCAGCTCCGGAGGCCGGGTGCCGGTTGCGCGTCGTGACGCGGCGGTTGGTCACCCGGTGGGACGACGAGGTCGTCTACGCGCGGGTCTTCCAGGGGCGGGATCACGCCTTCTGGCTGGACAGCAGTCTGCGGGGCGGGAAGCGGGGGCGGTTCTCCGTGATGGGGGACGCCTCGGGGCCGTTGGCCCGGGTGGCGACGGCGGATGTGTGGAGCGGGACGGTGAGCGTGCGGTCCGCGGCGGGCGGGGAGGCCGTCGAGGACATCATGGCTGGAACGTTTCTGCAGTGGCTGGATCGTGATCTGCGGTCCATCGACGCCCAGCTCCCAGATCTGCCCTGCGACTTCGCCCTCGGCTGGGTCGGGTACCTCGGCTACGAGCTGAAGGCCGAGTGCGGCGGCGACCTCGCCCACCGCTCGCCCGACCCGGACGCGGCGATGGTCTTCGCCGACCAGGCCGTGGTGTTCGACCACGAGACGGGGACGACGTACCTGCTCGCGCTGGTCGAGGAGGAGGCGGTCGGAGAGGGGAGCGCGCGGCGCTGGTTCGACCGTGTCGAGCGGGTCCTCGGCTCGCTGGCCGGTGTGGTGCCGGCCGAGCCCCGGCTGCCCGACGCCGCGGGGGAGATACGGCTGCGGCACGACCGGGACGCCTACCTGCGGCTGATCGCCGAGTGCCAGGAGGAGATCGCGGCCGGGGAGACGTATGAGGTCTGCCTCACCAACATGGCCGAGGCCGAGGGGCGTATCGACCCCTGGGAGGCGTACCGGCTGCTGCGCCGCAGAAGCCCGGCGCCCTTCGCGGCGCTGCTGGAGTTCGGGGGTACGTCGGTGCTGAGCACCTCGCCCGAGCGGTTCCTGCGGGTCGGCGCGGACGGCGTCATGGAGTCCTCGCCGATCAAGGGCACCCGGCCGCGCGGCGTCACGCCCGAGCAGGACGCGGCGCTGGTCGCCGACCTGCGGGCCAACGAGAAGGACCGCTCGGAGAACCTGATGATCGTCGACCTGGTCCGCAACGACCTGGGCCGGTGCGCGGTCCCCGGGTCGGTCGAGGCCGAGGAGATCTTCCGGGTCGAGAGCTACGCCACCGTCCATCAGCTGGTCAGCACCGTACGGGCACGGCTGCGGCCCGAGCTGTCCGCGCCGGACTGTGTGCGCGCCGCCTTCCCGCCCGGCTCGATGACCGGCGCCCCCAAGATCCGCACGATGCGGATCATCGACCGCCTGGAGACTGGCCCGCGCGGCGTGTACTCCGGCGCCATCGGGTACTTCTCGCTCTCCGGCGCGGCCGACCTCAGCGTGGTCATCCGCACCGCACGGGTCACCGAGGACCGGGTGACGTACGGCGTCGGCGGCGCCGTGGTGGCCCTGTCCGACCCGGAGGAGGAGTACGAGGAGACCGCGGTCAAGTCCGCTCCCCTCCTGGCCCTGACGGGGGCCCGCTTCCCGGACCGTGATCGGGATCGGGAGCCGGTGCGGGTTCTGTCCTGAGGTGCCGGTCCCGCCGGAGGTCCGCCGGTTTCGGCGCCTCGGGTGGGATACGGAAGGGTGCGGTCAGGTCCGCTCGCCTCCTGGCCCTGACGGGGGCTCGCTTCCCGGACCGTGATCGGGATCGGGAGCCGGTGCGGGTCCTGTCCTGAGGTGCCAGTCGTGCTGGAGGCGTGTCAGCTGCCGCGTCTCCAGCACGGTCGCGACCTCGTGGGGGGTGACGCCGAGGTCCTCCAGGGTGGTCAGGGCCGCGTCGGCGCGGGTGTGTTCGCCCAGCAGGGTGTCGCCGTGGAGGCCGCCGAGGCGGGCGGCCTCCTCCACCTCGGCCGGGGTCAGGGCGTGGGCGGTGTTCCAGCCGACGAGCCGGTGCACCCCCGCCGCGCCGCCCGTGGTCCACAGCAGCCGGGGCGGCAGGGCCCCGTCCGCGCGCAGCACCCGCCACCAGCCCCCGGCCAGCCGCTGCTCCCGTAGCCGGAACATACGGCGCGCCATGGCCGGCCCGGCGGTCGCGCGGGCCGGATGGTCCGGCGGGGCGCCGAGCCGGGTCAGCCGGGCGTCGGCCTCCGCGTCGAACAGGCCCACCGGGAACGACACCACGACGGGCACGTCGCCGAGGCGCACCCCGGCGGCCAGCGCCCGCTCCATGCCCTGCACATAGGCGTCCAGCACCTGTCCGTACCGCTCACCGGTCAACACCAGGGAGGCGTGCACCCCGATGCCCAGCGACAGCAGCTCCGCCATCGCCGTGCGGCTCGCCGCGGTCATGGGCAGCCGGACCAGCGCGTTGGGCCGGCGCACCGCGGCGTGCAGCATGCGGCCCGCGTCCACCAGCGCCTCAGCGTCCCGGGCCAGCCGCGCGTCCACCGGCACGGACACCTGGCCCGAGCTGCCGTCCGCGCAGTACCCCGGCAGCAGTGCGTCACAGGCCGCGCGGACCACGCTCAGGGGAGTGCCGGGCGCGGCCAGCGCCCCCTGGAAGGAGTCCTCAAGGGTCCGCTGCCGCACCGCGAGGTCCAGCTCGTCGCCGTCAGCGGGTGCCAGCCATGGCGCCACGCCCTCGGCCACCAGTTGCTTCAGCAGCAATCCAGCTTCTTGACTCAGCACGCCGACGACCCTAGGACGGCCCCGCGCCCTTACACCACGGCAATCCGGGCACTTCGTCAAGTAGCACCGCCGGGACGCCTGTTCGGCGCGACGCGCTGACTTGATGGAACCGGCCACACCTGACGGACCCGGAAAGCTCCGATGGTTCCCGCTTTCCCCTCCTTCGCAGACTGCCAACCGCATCCGAAGTCACGGCAGTTTCTGTATTGGGAGGTGTTACGTGCAGGGTGTCGCACACTGGAAGACCCTGCCGGCGGGCCAGCAGCCCGACTGGCCCGATCAAGCCACCCTGGCTCACGCCAGGGCCGTACTCGCCGACGCCCCGGCCCTCGTACGTGCCGCGGACGTGGCGGAGCTGAAGGCTCTGCTCGCGGCCGCCGCGCGGGGCGAGGCGCAGGTGGTGCAGAGCGGCGACTGCGCCGAGGACCCCGCCGAGTGCACACCCGGCTACGTCGCCCGCAAGGCGGCGCTGCTCGATGTGCTCGCCGGGGCGATGAAGGCGCGCTCGATGAAACCGGTGATCCGGGTCGGCCGGCTGGCCGGCCAGTTCGGCAAGCCGCGCTCCAAGCCCACCGAGACCGTCGACGGCGTCGAACTCCCCGTCTACCGAGGGCACATGGTCAACAGCCCCGAGCCCGACCCCCGGCTGCGCCGCCCCGACCCGGAACGGCTCATCGCCGGCTACCGGGCCGCGGCACAGGCCATGCGGGCGCTGGGCTGGCACGGGGAGCGGCGCCGCTCGACGGCCGAGGCGCCGGTGTGGACCAGCCACGAGGCGCTGCTCCTCGACTACGAGGAACCACTGCTGCGCACCGGCCCCGACGGCTCGGTGCTGCTGACGTCCACCCACTGGCCGTGGATCGGCGAACGCACCCGGGACCCGGGCGGCGCCCATGTCGCGCTGCTCGCCCAGGTCACCAACCCGGTCGCGGTCAAGGTCGGCCCGACCACCACACCGGACGGCCTCCTCGAGCTGTGCGCCCGGCTCGACCCCGACCGGGAACCGGGCCGGCTCACCCTGATCGCCCGGATGGGACACGGCACGGTCGCCGACCGGCTGCCCGGCCTGGTCCTCGCCGCGCGCGCGGCCGGGCACCCGGTGCTCTGGCTGTGCGACCCCATGCACGGCAACACGGTCTCCACCCCGGACGGCGTGAAGACCCGTTACGTGGAGTCGATCGTGCAGGAGGTCGAGGAGTTCCAGACCGCCGTCACCGAGTACGGCGGCGTCGCGGCCGGGCTGCACCTGGAGACCACCCCCGACCGCGTCCGCGAATGCGTGGCCGACGCCTCCCGCGTCGGTGAACTCGGCGAGAAGTACGCCACGTTCTGCGATCCGCGGCTCAATCCCGGCCAGGCGTTCGACGTCGTCTCCGCCTGGCGCGGCTGACTCGAAGGAGGGCTCGCATCATGGAAGGAAGGATCGCCCTGGTCACCGGGGCGGCCGGAGGCATCGGCGAGGCGGTCGTACGGGCGCTGGCCGCGCGCGGCGTCCGTGTCGTCGCCGTGGACCGCAACGCCGAGCGGCTGCGTGAGATCGCCAAGGAGATCGACGAGACCGGCGGCCGCGCCGAGGCGTTCGTCGCCGACGTCACCTCCAGTGCGGAGGTCGAGGGGCTCGTCGCCGACGTCGAGGGGACCGTGGGGCCCATCGACTACCTGGTCAACGGGGCGGGCGTACTGCGCCTGGGCGAGGCCCGCACCCTCACCGACGAGGAGTGGGCCATCACGTTCGCCGTGAACACCAGCGGGGTGTTCTTCGTGTCGCGGGCCGTGGTCAACCGTATGGTGGCGCGCCGCCGCGGGGCGATCGTCACGATCGCCTCCAACGCGGCCGGCACCGCCCGCACCGAGATGTCCGCCTACGCCGCCTCCAAGGCGGCCGCGACCATGTTCACCAAGTGTCTGGGCCTGGAGGTCGCCAAGCACGGCATCCGCGCCAACCTGGTGGCGCCCGGCTCCACCGACACGCCGATGCTGTCGTCGATGTGGCAGGACGAGTCAAGCGCCCGCGCCTCCATCGAGGGCGTGCCCGGCGCGTACCGGGTCGGCATCCCGCTGGGCCGGCTCGCCCGTCCCGAGGACGTCGCCGAGTCCGTCGTCTTCCTGCTCTCCGACAAGGCCGCGCACATCACCATGCACGACCTGACCGTGGACGGCGGCGCCGCCCTCGGCGTGTGACCCGGCCCCCACCCACTCCTGAGCCGACCCACTTCTGAGCTGAGAGAGGACCGCATGGCAGGCATCCCTGCGATCCGCCCCTACCCCATGCCGACCCGGGCCGAGCTGCCCGAGCCGGCCGTGTCCTGGACCGTCGACCCCGACCGCGCCGTGCTGCTCGTCCACGACCTGCAGAAGTACTTCCTCGCCGCGTTCCCGGCGGGCCTGCCGCCCGTCGTGGACCTGGTGCGCAACGCGGCCCGGGTCCGCGACCGATGCGCCGAACTGGGCATACCCGTCGCCTACACCGCCCAGCCCGGCGGCATGACCCCGCACGAGCGCGGCCTGCTGAAGGACTTCTGGGGGCCGGGCATGACCCCCAGCCCCGAGCACCGCGAGGTGGTCGCGCCGCTCGCACCCGCCCCCGGCGACTGGCTGCTCACCAAATGGCGCTACAGCGCCTTCTTCCGCACCGAGCTGCTGGAGCGGATGCGGGCGGCCGGCCGCGACCAGCTGATCGTGTGCGGGGTGTACGCCCACGTCGGCGTGCTGATGACGGCCGTGGACGCGTTCACCCACGACATCCAGCCCTTCCTCCTCGCCGACGCGGTCGCCGACTTCGGCGCGGACGACCACCGGATGGCGCTGGAGTACGCGGCCGCGCGTTGCGCGTCGGTGACCACCACCGACGAGTTGCTGACCTCGCTGGCGACGCCGCATGTCGCCGTGACCGCCGGGAGGGAGCCGACATGACGGCGGATCTGTTTCTGCTGACCTCGTCGGTGACGCTCCGCGTCGCCGTGACCGCCGGAAGGGAGTCCGTATGACGGCGGACCCGTTGGACCGTGTCCTGGCCGGCGGGCCGGACGCCTTCGCTTTGATCCATCGGCCGCACACCCGTGCCGACGGCCGGGTCGACCTGCTGCTCGGGGAGTTCGCGGCGTACGGCCGGCTGGCCGACGTACCGCTGCCGGACAGTCCCGGGCGGGACGTCCTGGTGCTCGTGCCGTACCGGCAGCTCGCCGAGCGCGGCTACGACGCGCCCGACGACGGGGCGCCGCTGCTGGCGATGACCGTCACCGAGCAGTACGCGCTGCCGCTGGAGGACGTACTGGACGCCGTCCCCGACGATCCGGTACGGCTGGCCGGGCCGGGTGCCTTCGACATCGGCGACGACGCGTACGCCGACATCGTGCGCCGGGTCGTCGCCGACGAGATCGGCACCGGTGAGGGCGCCAACTTCGTGATGAAGCGGTCCTTCGTGGCCGAGGTCGCCGACTGGTCCCCGGCCACCGCGCTGCGCTTCTTCCGTCGGCTGCTGGAGCGGGAGACCGGGGCGTACTGGACGTTCGTCGTGCACACCGGGGAGCGCACCTTCGTCGGCGCCTCCCCCGAGCGGCACGTCAGCGTCGCAAACAGCCGGGCCGTGATGAACCCCATCAGCGGCACCTACCGCTTCCCCGCCTCCGGACCCGACCTCTCCGGCGTCCTCGACTTCCTCGCGGACCGCAAGGAGGCCGACGAGCTGTACATGGTCGTCGACGAGGAGCTGAAGATGATGGCCCGGGTGTGCGACTCGGGCGGCAGGGTCTCCGGGCCCCACCTCAAGGAGATGGCCCGGCTCGCGCACACGGAGTACTTCATCGAGGGGCGTACGTCCCTGGACCCGCGGGTCGTGCTGCACGAGACGCTGTTCGCGCCGACGGTGACCGGGTCGCCGCTGGAGAGCGCCGCGCGGGTGATCAGGCGGTACGAGCCGGGTGGGCGGCGCTACTACAGCGGGGTCGCAGCCTTGATCGGGCGGGACGACGACGGGGGCCGGACGCTGGACTCCGCGATCCTCATCCGTACCGCTGAGATCGATTCCGGCGGTTCGATGCGGATCGGCGTGGGTGCGACCCTCGTACGGCACTCCGATCCCGCGTCGGAGGTCGCGGAGACCCGGGCCAAGGCGGCGGGGCTGCTCGCGGTGCTGGGGGACGCCGGGGAGCGGTCGCTCGCCGGTCATCCGGCCGTACGGGACGCCCTCGCCCGGCGCAACGACACCATCTCCGGGTTCTGGCTGTCCGACGAGGACGGGCGGGCCCGGGGCGTGCCGGAGCTGGCCGGGCGGAAGGTGCTCGTCGTCGACGCGGAGGACACCTTCACGGCGATGATCGGGCACCAGTTGCGGGCGATGGGCGGGGAGGTGACGGTCAGCCGGTTCGACGAGCCGTACAGCTTCGCGCCGTACGACCTGGTCGTGCTCGGGCCCGGGCCCGGGGACCCGCGGGAGCGACGGCATCCGAAGATCGCGCATCTGCGGGCCGCGGTGGACACGCTGCTCACCGAGCGGAGGCCGTTCCTGGCCGTCTGCCTGAGCCACCAGGTGCTCAGCACCCGGCTCGGGTTCGCCCTGATGCGCAAGGAGCATCCGAACCAGGGCGTGCAGCGGGAGATCGACCTGTTCGGGCGGCGGGAGCGGGTCGGTTTCTACAACACCTTCGCCGCGCGCAGCACCGCCGATGTGGTCGAGGTGCCCGGTCTCGGCACGGTCGAGGTGTGCCGGGAGCCCGGCACCGGGGAGGTGCACGCGCTGCGCGGGCCCGGCTTCCGGTCGATGCAGTTCCACGCGGAGTCCGTGCTCACCGAGGACGGGGTCCGGATCGTCGGCGAGGCGCTCGTCGGCCTGCTCCAGGAGGCGTACGCGTGAGGGCGACCGTGGCCTGGTGGGACCTGGCCGGCACCGGGCACACCGTCGAGTCGCTGCGGGCGTATCTGCGCGACGAGGCCGTGGACCGCTTCTCCCGGATCGAGGGCCTGCGCCTGAAGTTCTGGATCGCGGACGCGGCGGCCCAGCGCTGGGGCGCGGTCCTGCTCTGGGAATCCGCCGAGGCGGCCGCCCGCCCACTCCCCCCGAGAGCGGCCGAGCTGATCGGCCGACCGCCCGTCCAGCACACCGTCTTCGACGTGGAGGCGGTGGTGGAGGGCGTGTTCGCGGAGCCCGCGCTGGCGGGGCGGGGGGCGCTGTGGGAGGTGTCCCGGGGGTGAGGGACTGAGGGACTGAGCGGCGGTCGGTCCGGGGCTTCACTGTCCCCGGGCCGACCGCCGCTCAACGCGTAGGCAGTACAGCCCCTGAGACGGCGTGTGTCTCATCTCGGGGGCAGTCTGCTGCCCGCACCTACCCGCCCCGTTGGCTTGAGGGTGCGCTGGGTACGGTCCCAGCAGCCGGATATGGAGGAGACCACCGTGGCCGAGTACCTGACTGTTCTGACCACGACCGACGCCGCCGACAAGGCACAGGCGCTGGCGAGCAGTGCCGTGGAGGCGAAGGTGGCGGCCTGCGCGCAGATCGATGGGCCGATCACCAGCGTCTACCGGTGGGAGGGGGCTGTGCAGACAGACCAGGAGTGGCGGGTGCTGTACAAGACGACCACCGAGCGGTACCCGGAGCTGGAGGCGCACATCAAGAGCGTCCACGACTACGACACCCCAGAGATCATCGCGACGCCGGTGACCCACGGGAGCGACGCCTACCTGTCGTGGGTGAAGGGGGAGACAACCAAGGGCTGAATCAGGCGGCGAGCGCGGCGCGGATGTTCTCGGTGAGATCCCGCGCCGAGCTGTACTGTGCGGGGAGCAGCTCGGCCAAGGAGGCTAGCCGCACCCGGCCCATCGTTGTGGGTGTGTTCATGGCGGCCTGGACGAACCGCTGGCCCACCTCCACGCCCTGGTCCACATCGCCGGCCACCACGTACCCGGTGGCCACGTCCGCGAGGACCGCGATCCTGACCTTTGAGTCGTCATCCCCGAGGTGAGTGAGGGCGTCCTGGGCGGTCTGCTCCAGGTCCCGATGACGCAGCCGGGCGTACGTCGAAACCATCAGCGAGTCGAGGCGAGGGCGCTGGTAGAAGCGGATCCACGCCTGTTCGGCGTCGGGGTTGGCGTAGTCGAATGCCGTCGTGGCCCGGTCCAAGGCGCGCACGGCGCCCTCCCGGTCCCCGATGGCCGCGGCTTCCTCGGCCTCGCGGGCGGCCAGCCAGGAGCGGGCGGCGGCGTATCCTGCGCCGCGTACGTGTTCCTGGGCGGAGGCGAGCATGTCCCGTGCCTTGTCCGAAGCGACGGCGTACGAGGCATAGCCCATGGCGAGCGCGACGAGCGCCGGATGTCCGGCCTCCCGGCCCGCCAGGGCGGCGGTCTTGTAGTAGTGACGGGCGGTGTCCAGGTCGCCGATGTCGTAGGCGGCCCAGCCCGCCAGTGCGGCCGTCTCCCCGGCCGCGACGGTCAGCGCCGTCCGGTGGGGTCCGGAGCGGGGAATCAGCGCGGTCAGGGTCTCCAGATGGCCGCCGAGGCGCTTGGCCAACAGTCGGGCGGGAAGGTGGTGCTCGCTGATGAACAGTTCCGCCGTGTCGGCCACCAAATCATCCGTTACTTTCTGGTCCACGGAGGGACCGGCAAGTGCCGCCACGAGCCGTCCCCATGGCTCGGTGGCGATCCCTGCGGCCAGCACCGAGACGCCGAGGAATCCACGTCGCTCCACGGGGGATACCTCCTCCTGGTCTTCCAGTAATACAGATGCTGACACCAGCCTCCGGTACCGGCGGCTGGCGGCCACCGCCCGCCGGACCACATCCACTGGGATGCCGTAGCCGCTGGCGATCACGTCATGCCAGTTCGGGATGGGGAGCCGCTTCTCCGTTTCCCACCGCTTGATGTTCTCCGGGTCGACGAACCGCCCGCTGACTTCCTCCAGGTGCTCGGCCTGTTCGCGTCTAGTGCGCGCAGCCTGTTCCCGGAGGCTACGCAGCAGGTGGCCGATGCCGTCCGGACTCATCATGCGCTGTCCCCAAGTCTCTTTGGCAGTCCCAGGTTTCATCCTGGCCCCCCAGAGCGGCCCCCGCCAGGAAACGCACCCTTTCCCGGCTCTCCCGGCCTACGGGCGTCTGGCCGTTGGCTATTCATGTGCCCGCCGCCCAGCAGTTGGACACGCTCCTGCGCTCACGACCGACGAGGTTCTGATGACTGTGGACCCTTCCGCTCCCCCCACCGGACACCTGAGCTACGCCCAGACCCTGCCGTGCGAGAAGGCCAGCGTCCTGGCCGCCCGCAGGCTCGTACGCAGGGCGTTGGCCGCATTAGACCTGGAGAATCTGACCGAGGACAGCTCTCTGATCGTGTCCGAGCTGGCGACCAATGCCGTGCAGCACGCGCGGAGTCGGCACATGCACGTCACCGTCAGCCGCCCCACGCCGGAATGGGTCCGGGTGTCCGTCACGGACAAGTCCCGCACCATGCCCGATCCCCGCGCCGCATCCGACGGCGACACGGGCGGGCGGGGTCTGGCGGTCGTTGACTCCCTCTCCGACCGGTGGGGAACCGACCGGCTGCCGTGGGGGAAACGAGTGTGGGCCGAGTGGCGCACGGACGTGAAGCGTTGAGCGGGCCGACCATGGCCGACCTGCCGTGTATCGAGCAGCTCAGCCCCCGGCAGCAGATGGCCATCGCCTGCGTCCGCTGCACCAGACACATGGGGACCAGCGGCCGTGTGTGGGCCGAGGTACGCCACCGCGGCCTGCTGTTCAGGTTGTGGGTCCGCGCGCCCGAATGTGTACCGCTCGCCGGTCCCGGTGGCACCCCTGAACCGCCGCCTTGCCTCTGGACGACCGTACGGCCCGGAGCCGGGGCGACCTTGATCCCCTCCCGTTCCCGCTTCCCCCGACGGGGACGGGAGGACCGACCCGCCCTTCGGCCCGGAGGGCGAGATGTGCGCGGATAGCAAGCCAACGAAGGAGGCGTTCGTGACCATCGACGTTCCCACCGCTCCGCCCCTGCGCGATGTGCCCACAAGGCCCAGCGTCGCGGAGGTCTTCGTGCACGCCGCCGCCCAGGCGCACCGGGCAGCCGCCGACCTGTGGCCGGACACTCCCGTGCGTCTGGAGCACCACGTGCCCAGCGTCACCAGCTACGTGCACCGCGCCCAGGTCGGCGAGCGCACGCTGTACGCGAAGGTGTCGATCCTGGGCGTCTCACTCGTGTCGCTGTTGCATGGCGCGTGCGGTAACTGGCCGAACGTCCGGGAGGCGCAACGGGAGTACGAGACGCGGGACGACGGGCTGTTGCAGCGGGAGGCCGCCCAGCTCCGGCTCATGGCCGGCCTGGAGCGTCCCCGGGTGTGCACGCTGGCCGGGATGAGCCGCGGGGTGATGTTCACCGAACCCGTACCCGGCCCGACGCTGGGCGATCTGCTGCTGAGGCGGCCCGGCGAGACGGCGGAGCTGCTGGCGCTGCCTCTTGCGGAGCTGCGTCCGCTGCACCGGGCGGACGTCGGCTGCCGCCTGGACCCCGGTGGGGTGATCGGGGAGCGTTCCATCGCGGGTACGTTCCTGCGGAAGTTCAACGGCCTGTCCGGGGCGGTGTACGTCGATCGGCTCGGCGAGGAGCGGTGCGAGGCCGAGGAACGCCGGGTGGCGGTGGATCTGCTGCGCTGTACGGTGGCGCGGCTGCACCGGCTCCGCATGGCGCTGCCTCCGGCGACGCGGACGACGCTGGTGTACGGGGATCTCAAGCCGGAGCATGTGGTGTTCCCGGACGGCCCGGAGGGGCGGCCGGTGCTGCTTGATCCTGGGCTGTTACGGGCTGAGCCCGTGGCTGACATGGCCAAGCTGCTCAGCAGGACCGTGCTGTTCCTGGCCGCACGTCAGCCTGACGCCGCGCCCCGGGTGGTTGAGGGACTCGACGAGTTCGGGCGGGAACACATGGCGCAGCTGTCCCGTCAGGCTCGGTGCGTGTGGCTGCGGGAGCTGCTGACGCTGTGGCTTATGGATACGGTCAACATCCTGACGACGTACCTGTCCGCTCCGGCGGCGCTGCCTCTGCCCGCTCAGGGTCTGGCCCTGGTGGCGCGGGCCGTGGAAATCGGCACTCTGGCGGACACGGTGAGTGCCGACCTGGCGAACGGCGCGGGCCTCGGCGGCGTGTGGGAGCGCACCCTGGAGCAGACTCTGGCGGTGGCCTCGTGACGCCGTCCACGCCCCAAGTCGGGACGGTCGGCGTGGTCGGTGCCGGGGCGGTCGGGCAGGCCGTCACGGGCGCGCTGGTGGCCTCCGGTCTGGCCGCCCGGCTCCTGGTTGTCTCCCGCACAGCGGGGCAGGCCGCCGCGCTGGCGGCCGACCTGGACGACATGCGCGCGACGATCGGCTCCCCGGTGCGCCCCTGCGCCGCGCCCGAGGCATCCCTGATGGAATGCCAGGCCGTTGTGGTCGCCGTGCGCGCCCGCTTCACGAACCACAACGCCAAGGACGTCCGCATGGCCGGCGCGCAGGCCAACGCGCCCGTCGTCCGCGCCCTCGGCGAGGCACTGCACGGCTACACGGGCACAGTGCTGATCGTCACGAACCCCGTGGACCTGATGAGCCGTCTGTTCGCGGAATCCTCCGGCTGTAGCCGGGTGTTCGGCATCGGCTCCAATCTGGACAGCGCCCGCTACCGACTCACCCTGGCCCGCCTGCTCGACGTGCCGCTCGACGCGGTGCACGGTCAGGTCGTGGGCGAGCACGGAGACGCCGCCGTGGTGTGTGCCTCGACCACGACCGTCAACGGTCGTCCCCTGCCTGTCCCCCTTCAGCAGGTGCGCGACGAGTTGATCCGGCGCCCGGCACTGATCAGTGACGGGATCGGCCGTACACGCTCCGGACCAGCCGGTTCCGTGCTGTACGCGCTGCGCCTGGCACTCGGTGTGGCCGACGGCATGACAGAGCTGTCCGCGCCGTACCGGGACGGGTGGCTGGGAATTCCGTTGCGGTTCACCGCCGGCCGTCCCCTACCGTGCCTGCCTGCCCTCGACGCCACTGAGGCCCGCCAGTTCGAGGGCGCCCACACCAAGCTCCGCGCCGCCTACCTGGCGCTGCGCGGTACCCCGTCCGATTCGCTTCCGACAGTGAGGACCACCCCGTGACCACTTACGCCACCCGTCTCGACGCCGCCGACGCGGCCGTGACCGTCGTCTCCTCCCTCCGGACCGTCACCGACTGGTCCCGCCACTACTTCGGGCCGTGGTGGAACGCCGCCGAGGTACCGCCGGGGGATGTCTGCATGGCTGGGCCGCTGATCGTCGCGGAGGTGGATCCCCGGCGGTACGAGGAGATGGCCCTGGGGGTGACGCGGTCCCCGCACACGAGCACCGCGTACGCCAAGGCCCGCACCCTGGTGGCCCGCGACGACGACCAGGGCGTCATCACGGCCGTCTCGCCGGAGGAGGGGCTGGCCTACCGGTCCGAGACCGTCACCGGCCGGTTGACCATCTACGGGTGCGAGGGCGGTGCGGTGGCCACCGCCGCCGCCCGCCTCGCGCGGGAGGCCGTGCGCGGGGTGCTGCTGCGCTCCGGCTGGTCCGTGCTGCACGCCTCCGCCGTCGCGCTGGACGGGCGGGTGGTCCTCGCGTTCGGCGGCAAGGGCGTGGGCAAGACCACCTCCGCCGTGGCGCTGGCCGCACGCCATGGGTGGGAGCTGCTGGCCAACGACCGGGTGTTCGTCCGCACCAACCCCGCCGGGGGCGTGGACGTGCTGCCGTGGCCCTCGGCCGCCGCTCTCGGACTGGGGCTGCTGGATGCGCTCGGCTGGTTCGACGTGGCCCGGGAGCGGCTGGAGGCGGGCGAGGCGCTGCATCCCACGCAGGATCGGCGGGTGACGGAGGCGCTGCTGGCCGGGCGGAGGGAGCCGCTGTGGGAGGGCGGGCGTGAGTTGAAGGCGCAGGTCTTTCCCGACCAGTTCCCCGGGTGGTTCGGGGTGGACCTGTCCACCGGCGGGCAGGCCGCCGTACTGCTGTTCCCCCGTATCGTGGCCGGCGCCGTCCCGGCGCTGCGGCAGGACGGCCGGGGGCTGAGTGAGGGCGACTTCATGAGCGGGAAGACCGAGGACCGGTACCCGGACGTGTTCGGGCTGGTTCGCGTCGACGGCGGCGGCAGCGCGGAGGCCCGGGGCGCGGTGGCCCGGGCACTGGGCGAACTGCCCCGCCAGTCCGTGGTCCTGGGCCATGACGTCACCGCGAATGCCGACTTCCTGGTGAAGGTCGCCGCCGGGGTTTGAGAGGTGCGGCTTCCGGGGGTGCCGGGGCCTTGTCCGCGAGGGGCCGGTGGGCCGCTGGCCTCCCCAAAGAACCGGGGGAAAGAACTACCCGCCCACCCGCCCTCCCCGGCCGCTAAGCCCGCGTCACCCGTCCGGGTGACCGGCTTGCAGGCGCGGGACACGGGCGGTTACGTTCGCGGCGACAACCGCACACAGACGACGGCCCCCGGCCGGGACTGGCATCCCGAACGAGGGCCTGACCGATCAGGAAGAGTACTGCTTCCCGATGGCTGACCCGCAGTCTAACGCCCCCCTGCGCGCCGACGCCGGAGCACCGACCTCCGGCGTGATCCACGTCCGCACCCGGCTGACGGCCGACTTCACCGTGATCTCCAACGCCCTCGCCCAGCGGCGCGGCAGCGCGGTCACCGTCGGCGTCGCGGCCTACATCCTCTCCCTGCCCGACGGCACCCCCGTCAGCATCACCGCCCTGTGCGAGCACTTCACCGAGGGCGAGATTCTGATTTCGCGGGCGCTGAGGGAGCTGGAAGCGGACGGTTACCTGGAACGCCGCCGCGAGCGCCTGTCCACCGGGCAGATCCGTACCCGGACGTACTTCTACGACCTCCCCGGCGGCGATCCCGATCCCGATCCCGGCCCTGATCCGGACGGCCCACCCGAGCCGCCCAAACCACGTCGGCCGCGGAAGGCGCCTGCCGCTGCGCCGGTCGTTTCCGCGTCTGCGGCAGTGCAGGAAAAGGTGCAGGTGCCCGTACCTGCGGAAGCTGAGACACCGCTCCCGCTCGCCGACGCCGACCCCAAGGCCATCGCCGTACTCGCCGCACTGCGCCGGGTCGACCCCCGCCTCGTGCTGACGGAGCGGGAAGCCGCCCGCCTGGCCCCGGGCGTCACCCGGTGGCTCGCGGCGGGGCTTCTGCCCACCCAGATCACGGACCACCTCACCGCAGGACTCCCGGACCACCTCCTGACCCGCCCGGCCGGCATCCTCGCCTACCGGCTCAGGGAGACGCCCCTGTCCGCACCGGCGAGAAGCGCGGAACCCCCAGCACATCCGGCCGTCGTGCCCCTGCAGAACTGCGACGGTTGCGACCGGGGATTCCGCTCGGCCGAACACGGCCGCTGCCGGGACTGCCGACAGCGCGAACAGCGCCTGCGCCATGCCGCCTGAGCCGACGGCGGGGTGTGCGGTCCACCCGCAGGTGGGAGGCTTGGACACCTGAGAGGGCGGTTCGTGGGTCAAGGGCGGACCGGCCGCCAGTGGGCCTGCCTCCCGCACGACCTGCTAGATCCACCCATGGTCGCGGGCCAGCAGGGCCGCCTGGAAGCGGTTCGTGGCGCCCAGGCGCTGCATCAGGTCCGCCACGTACTTGCGGTACGTGCGGACCGAGATGCCCACCTCCCGGGCGCCGATCTCGTCCTTCTCCGCCCGGTACATGCTGGCCAGCACCTTGCGCTCGATCTCGCCCAGCTCGTCCTCCGGGCCCCGCCGGGCCGCGACCGCCTCCTCGAGCGGGACGGAGTCCGACCACATCCGCTCGAACAACGACACGAGGTTGGCCACCAGCCCCGTCTCGCGGATCACCAGGGCGCCCAGGCGCGGGTTCTGCGGGTCGATCGGGGTCAGCGCGGCCGCCCGGTCGAAGACCAGCATCCGTTCCAGCGGCTTGTCCGATATCCGGATGTCCGCGCCCATCGCCGAGATCTCCTGGAGGTAGGCCAGCGTCGGGGCGTCCTCCACCGCCGCCGGGCGCATGATCGTGCGCATCTTGATGCCCCGCCGCAGGATCCGGGCGTCCAGCGGCCGCGACGCCTCGATGCTGGCCGCGCTGAGTGCCCCGTGCGGCTGCGTGGTCAGCCCCTCCTCCCGGGTGAAGAAGGTCAGCTCGTCGATCACCGCCCGGACGTTGGGTGTCCCTTCCACCCGCTCGATGGGCGGCCGCTCCGACGTGTCGCGCGCGACCGGGCGTACCGCGTCCCGCTCCGCCAGCAGCGACTCGACGAGCCGCTGCTCGGCCGCCACCCGCCGCAGCTCCTCCTGCAACTCCCGCAGCCGCGCGTCGATCAGCCGCTGCACGGCGATCGCGGGCGGGGCCGGCCGGAGGTTTCCGTTGTCGGCCAGGGAGGTCAGCTCCATCGACTCCAGCCGCGCCAGCCGGACCTCGACCTCCGGCACCGGCACCCCCAGGTGGTCGGCCAGTACGGCGGGTGTGCTCTCCGTGAGGCGGAGCAGACATCTGTACAGGTCTTCGTCCTCGGCGGCCATTCCCAGGTGTACGAGGCTCTCGGCGCGCAATGGGTCCCCCTTGTGGTGGTGCTCCGTGTGGTCAGCACGGTGGGCCGATCATACGGACGCGACGTCCCGCCCTGAAGATCAGCGTGTCCGCTACCCAGGGGGAGGCCCCCGCAGGCGTCCCTGGTTCCGCCGTCCGCAGCTTGCTGCACACGCCCACGCAGGAAGCTGCGTCCGGAACCGCTCGAACGCGAGCGTTCGAAACGGCAGTCTTCTCTGTGTCGGAACAACGACGATCCACTCGGGGGAAACAACGATGAAGAAGTCCAAGCTCGGCGGATACACGCGCTTCGCGCCGGTCGTCGCGGGATTCGGGGTCGCGGCCACACTCGCTTTCTCCGGGTCTTTCACGCATTCGACGGCCCAGGACACGCCCACCGCGTCCGGTCGGACGGCGGACAACGCCCCTTGCTTCCTCTCGGCGGTGGAACTCCGCATCGCCGCCGACGACATCAGGAAGTGCGTGGGAACGGTGACAGCGCCCTTCGACCGGCGCGAAACCTTCGACTGGATCTAGCGGGCAGCGGGACAGCAGCGACAGAACGAGGAAGGAAAAGGGGAGCGCGACACCATGACCGCATACTCGGTACTCATACCGTTCCTGCCGCGCCGACCGGAACAGGTCCTCCCCTATGCCGGCCTCGTCCACTGGACCCACGCCCAGCGGCTCTGGCAGGGACAGTCCCTGCTGGTCGAACCCCACCACGGGTTCGTCCACGCCGCGGGAGCCGGCTTCCGGGTCCCGACCGGGCTGGGCGTGACGCTCATGCCGCTGCGCCACCCCTACGAGGCCGCGCTCCAGGCGCGTTCGCTGGCCCTGGCCACCGGGCAGCCGGTGATTGCCGGCTTCGGGCCCGGGGCGCCCTCCCTCCAGCAGGCCCTGCGCGGGGCCCCGTACCGCAGTCCCCTGACCGCGGCCCGCGAGTACCTGACCGCCGTGCGCGCGCTGCTGGCAGGGGAGAACGTGCAGATGGCGGGCGAGTACGTCACCTGCGCCGCGCAGCTCGCGGCCTTCCCCTCCGCTCCGGTGGAGCTCGGCCTCGGCGTGCTGCGGCCCGCCATGGCCCGGCTCGCCGGAGAGGTCGCCGACGTGGCGATCACCTGGCTGACCCCGGCCGCCTATCTGCGCGACACCGTGCTGCCGGCGCTGCGCGAAGGCGCGGCGAAGGCCGGCCGGCCGGTGCCCAGGCTGACGGCGATCGTGCCGCTGGCGCTCGCCCGGAACGACCGGGCACCCGGCGAGATCGCGCTGGCCAGCAACTCCGCGCACCTGGGACTTCCGCACTACACCGACATGCTGCGCAAGGCCGGGATCCACGTCACCGGCACGGACCGGGAGCTGGACGCACGTGCCCTTGTCGAAGGGCGCGGATTTCTCAGCGGCGACATCACGGAACTCGTCGCGCAGCTCAAGGAGTACGAGGACGCGGGCGTCGACGAAGTCGTCCTGAACGTCACCGGCGTGGCCAATTGCTACGGCCCGCAGGCGTCCACCGAAGAACTCAGGACGATTCTGGCCGCACTGGTCTGATTCCGGAGGCCCGATACCGGCCCGCTCCGAAAGGGCGCGGGTCAGCCCGACGCGTTCACCGCTTCACCGCTTCACCGCGTTCACCGCATCGCTTCAAATCGCTTCTCATTGCTTCGAATTGCTCCGCATTCCTTGAAGGGGGAGTCATGGCGGGAATCAAACGGCATCTGATGCTCTGGGGTACCGGAAAGCAGGGTGCCGAGCTTTCCGCGACGGGCGCGGCGACGGTCGTCCTGGAGGATCCGGCCCACCTTGCCGCGCTGCTCGGCTCCGACCTCGTCGGCCCGCACTCCGTGGTGTTCGCACCCGGCCACGCCGAGGAAGCGGAGCGGAGCGAAGGCCCCCTGGTCGTCGGCTACGAGGGTTCGCTGAGCGAGCCCGGCGCCGAATGCTCCCTCGGCTCGGACTTCTACCTCCAGATCCAGAACTACGGCATCAGCGCCTACATGTCGGTGGTCGGCCCGACCCTGATCCGTGTCGCCGACGACACGGACCTCGACGCCTACCTCGCCGACGCCGACCAGGCCCGGCAGACCGGAGTCTTCCCCGACTTCCTCACCAACCCCGTCATCCAGCTCGCCGATCTGCCCGCCCTCGGCGCGGGCCCGGCCGGTGACGGCCCCCGCCACCGCCTGTACGCCGACCGGCACGGCTCCCTGTCCACGACCCCCGGCGGTGCCCGGCTCGGTGTCCTCGGCGAGGACACCCTGGAGCAGCTGGAAGCCCAGTGGCTGCTGCTCGACGGTGCCGCCGGACGGGCACCGGTCGAGGAACGCCCCTGGCTGGGGCGCTACCTCGCGGCGGTCGGTGCTGTCCGCGACCTGCGGGCCCGCGGCGTGGTCGACGTGCGGGTCTCCGGATTCGGCGGGCGGCTGGGCGCCGCCGCGGCCTCGATCCCGTCCGCGGCCGCGGCGGACACCACGGACGCGCTGCTGCCGCTGCTGCTGTGGTCGGGCGAGAACGCCTTCGTGCACGACCCGGCGAGCGGGCGCACCTTCGGCCTCGCCCCCGCCACCGCCGACTTCGCGGAGGTGCTGCTGGTCGCCGGTTCGGTGGAGGCGGGCGCGTCCTACGCCGCCCGGGCGGGCCTGGAGCAGGTCGCGTCCTCCTTCGAGGACGCGGGGATCACCCTGTGCGCGGACGCCGGCGACCCGGCGGCACTCCTCGGCGTACGTGCCGACGAGCTCGTGACGGCGGGGCGCTGAGCGACGTGAACACGATGACGACGGACCCGATGACGGTGACGCCGACGGCCCCGACGCCGACGGTCCCGACGCCGACGACCGCGACCGCGACCCGGATGACGGACGCGGGCCACCGCGTCCCCGACCTTGCCGACGTCCCCGGGCGCGCCGGCGAGCTGCTGGCCTCCCTCGGCGAGCGGGCCGTGCTGTGCGACCTGTACGACGGGGTCGGCGCCTCCGTCTACCACGACCTCGCCGGCACCGGCACCCACGAGGTGCGCGAGCTGCTCGCCCTGGTGCGCCGTGTCCCGGGCCCCGTGCTCGACCTGGCGGCCGGCTCCGGACGCCTGACGCTGCCCCTGCTGTCGCTGGGCCGCGAGGTCACGGCGCTCGAACTGTCCTCGTGCATGCTGGAGTTGCTCGACGAGCGGCTCGCCGCGGTCCCGCCCGCGGTGCGCGAGCGCTGCCTGCCCGTACGGGCCGACATGAGCGGCTTCGACCTCGGCCGGCGTTTCGGCGCGATCGTGCTGGGGACCACCACCGTCTCCCTGCTCGACACCGAGGGACGCGTGGGCCTGTACCGGGCGGTGCGCGAACACCTGGAGCCCGGCGGCCGGTTCCTGCTCTCGACGGTCGACATGACCGCCACCGAGGCCGGCCCCGCCGAGGTCGACATGGAGATCGTGACCGGCAGCGGCCGCGCCTACCGCCTCTTCGAACACTGGCCCCCGGGCTCCGGCAGCCGCACCGTCACGCTCTTCCCCGCCGTCATCGGCGACGAGGGCCCCGTGGAGGTGTGCACCACCACCATCGGCGTACTGCCCGTCGAACTGCTGGAGGCCGAACTGGCCGCCGCCGGGTTCTCGGTCCTGTCCCGGCACCCGCTGCCCGCCGTCGGCGAGCGCCACCACGACGTACTGCTGGAAACGGAGGTGACCCTGTGAACGAGACGACGACGCCCCCCGGCGACCCGGCATCCCCCGGCCGGCACCCGCTGTGGCCGTCCCTGACCGCACCGCAGGACCAGGGACACGACGACATCTGCGCGGTCTCCGCGCACGGCGTACGGGTCCGCTTCGCCGACGGACGCGAACTGCTCGACGGCTCCAGCGGCCTGTGGAACACCAACCTCGGCTACGGCAACGAGGAGATCGCCCGCGCCGCCGCCCAAGCCCTGCGCGACGCCTCGTACCTCTCCGTCTTCCGCTACGAGAACGGCTACGCCCGGCGCGCCGCCGAAGCCCTCGTCGAAGCGGCCGGCCCCGGACACTACGGACGGGTGCTGTTCTCCACCTCCGGCGGCGCCGCCAACGACCTCGTCATGAAGGTCGCCCGTCACTACCACGCACTGCGCGAACAGCCGCAGCGCAAGGTGGTCGTCGGCCTGCGCGGCAGTTACCACGGTCTGACCTTCGGCGGTTTCGCGCTGACCGGCGACGACCTCGGACAGCGGCTGTACGGCGTCGACCAGCGGCTCGTCCGCCACGTCACCCCCAACGACCCGGCCGAGCTGGGCACGCTCATGGCCCGCCAGGGCGGGCAGATCGCCGCCGTCGTCGTCGAGCCGGTCCTGGGCACCGGCGCCGTACCGCTCAGTGCGGAGTACCTCGCCGAACTGCTGCGGCTGCGCCGCGAGCACGGGTTCCTGCTGGTCGCCGACGAGGTCGCCACCGGCTTCGGCCGCACCGGCAGCCTCTTCGCCTCCCAGCGGTGGGCCGAACAGCCCGATCTGCTCGTCTCCTCCAAGGGACTCACCAACGGCACCAGCGCGGCCGCCGTCGTGATCGCCGCCCGCCGGGTGGCGGACGCCTTCACCGACGCCGGCGCCATGCTCACCCACGGCGAGACCCAGGCCGGCACTCCGGTCACCTGCGCCGCCATCACCGCCACCCTCGACGAGATCCGCCGCCTCGACGCGGTCGCCCTCGGACAGCGGCTGTCGGCCCGCCTCGACACCGAACTGGCCGCGCTCGTAGCCACCCACCCCCGGGTGGCCGCCACCACCGGCCTGGGCTGCTTCCGCTCCGTCCGGCTGTGCGACCCGGACGGGACCCCCTTCCCGCAGGACCAGGTGCACGCCCTGGTCCGGGCGATCAGGGAGGCCGGCGCCATCGTCCATCCCGGGGTGAACGGGGTGCAGCTCTTCCCCGCCCTCACCTACACCGACGCCGAGCTCACCGAGCTGCTCGACTGCGTCACCGCGGGACTGGACATCCACCTGGCGCGGACCGCCGCCCCGGCGGCGAAGGCCCTGGCGTGAGCGCCGGCTGGCACGCCCCGGCCCAGCAGCTGATCGGCTGCGACAGCCTGGGCGCCTGGTTCACCGACCGGCCTGAGCGGCGGATCACCGTCCTCGTGGACGAAGCGGTCGCCGCCGCCCCGGTCACGGCCCGGGTCCATGCCCTGCTCGCCGGGGACCGGTACCGGACGACGGTGCTGGAGCTGTCCGGCCCCGGCGACCTGGAATCGGTGGCCGCTCTCGCCGGCCGGCTGGCGGAGGCCGAGCTGGTCGTCGGGATCGGCGGCGGCTCCCTCCTCGACCAGGCAAAGCTGGCCGCCCTCCTGCGGACCAACCCCGACGCGTACGCCCGCCTCACGGTGCCGCAGCGCAGCGGGCTGCTGGTCCTCGGACACCCCACCCGCCGCGGGCTGCCGCTGGTCGCCGTACCCACCACGGTCGGCACCGGCACCGAGTCCAGCGCGGTCGCCTGCCTCGCCTACCCAGGGCAGGGCAAACGGCTGGTGATGGGCACCGCGCTGCGGCCCAGGGCGGCCGTCCTGGACCCGGTCGCCACCGCCACCCTCGACGACGAACTCATCGCCGAGGGAGTCCTGGAGGCGCTGCACCGCGTGGTCAGCCCGTACGTGGGCGACCACCGGGACCTGCCCACCGAGGACGCGTTGGTGGAGACCATCGCCGAACGGCTGGTGCTGCTGGGCCACCAGGTGCGCGCCGCGCGCCGCGCCGGCCGGCCCACCGGCGACCGGCTGCGGCTGGAGATCGCCAAGCTCAGCGGTCTCAGCCACGCCGAATGGGCCCACCTGGGCCGCGACCTGTACGCGGTCAAGAGCTGGCTCATCGCCAACGAGCTGTCCTCCGCCCTGGGAGTGCGCAAGATGACCGCGGTCGCGGCGATCCTGCCGCACCTGTGGCGGGCCGTCTCCGCCGGCGAGACCCGGCTCGGCTCGGCCGTCAGGCTCCAGCGCCTGTGGTCCCGGCTGCGGGCCACCGACCCGGACACCCTTCCCGAGGACCCGGCGGCGGGCATCGAAGCCCTCGTCGACTCCTGGGGCATCGACCGCGGCATCAGCGCCGGCCCCGACCGGCTCGCCGAGATCGCGGGCCGCACGGTCCGCGCCTGGGGCGCCGGGCTGCCGATGCTCGGCGGCCTGCGCACCGACGACGTGTACGGCCTGCTGGCCGAGGCCGCCGCGGCCTGACACGGCGGGCGCGGGCCGCAGGGCCCGCCCGGACAGCACCACCCACAAGCTTCCGCACCCGAGCGCACAGCCGCGAGGTGCTGGAGGAAACAGCACATCCCGAGCACGACACACGGAACAGACACACGGAACAGGAGTACGTCTCA